>NZ_DAMAGC010000103.1:4351-15232 GCF_031995405.1 Stenotrophomonas sp.
TGAACTGGCCCAGGGTGATGGTCAGCCCGACGAACCACGGCTTCATCCCCTGCAACTGCGCCAAGGGCAGGTTGTTGGCACTCGCATAGGCCTGCAGCTTGGTCCAGGTGGCTGCATCCAGGTCGCGCTTGAGCTCGGTGCCATCGGTGCGCATCGCCGCCTGCAGCATTTTCTGCGGCAGCTGCGGCGACTGCATGTCCTGCGGCGACAGTTCGAACACCACCCGCTTGGACGCGGTGAACGCCTGCTCGACGTCGGCCGACAGCGGATAGTCCTGCGCACGCAGCAGATGGAACGAGCCGAGCAGGTACACGCGGCTGTCGCCCGGCCCGGTCACCTTCCACAGCAGCGGCACCGGCGGGGCCACCTTGGCGGCGGGCGCATCGCCGCGCGCGTACACCGCACCACTACCGAGCAGCAGCCCGGTGGTGATCAACAACGACGACATCAGTCGCGACAGCATCGACATGGTTCAGACCTCTCCTTCAGGGGCGTGGTAGGCCTGCTCGCCTGCGTCGATGCGCAGGTCCAGGCGGTTTTCCGGCGGTGCCAGCGGGCAGGTCGCGAACGGCGTGAATGCACAGGGCGGGTTGTAGGCGTGGTTGAAATCGATCAGCACCCGGCCGTTGGCATCCGGTGCGGGCAGGTCCAGGTAACGCCCGGCCGGGTAGCTGCCGTGGCCACTGGTCCGGTCGACGAAGATCACGAACAGCTCGCGCCCGGGCTCGCCGATCGCTTCGAGCTTCCACGTGCGGCCGTCGCGCTCGAACTCCAGCGTGCCGGCATTGGGCATGTCGGTGGTCAGCCCGGTGATGTCGATGATGGGCAGGGTCTTGCCGGGCGGGTGCGGGATGAAGCGCGCACTGATCCGCCATGCGGCGCCGCCGGGCCAGTACTGCAGGCCGGCGAAGTGGGTGCGGCTGTGCGCGTCGGCATGCTTGACCCGCAGTGCGTACCGCTCGCCGCGATGGATGAGGCTCAACTGGCCCTTGCCGTCATCGAAGCTGATCAGGGTCGGGGTGGGATCGCGATCGCTGAAGAAGCGGATGCGCCCGGTCACCGGCGTGTCGCCCACGCGCAGCGCTACACCACGCTCGGGGGTGAACCACACCGTATCGCCCTGGCGCGCCACCATGCCCAGCTTGTCCGGGCCCACCGCCAGCCGGATCCCGCTGCCCGGGCCGCGGCCGATGTAATGCGCCTTGTACTCCAGCCAGTGCAGACCCACCAGGCTGGTCCAGCCATCGGCGGCGTGCAGTTCCTCGTAGCGCTGCAGGCGCCACTGCTGCTGCTCGGCGGCGAATGCCGGATCGTCGGCCACCGCCACCGGTGCTTGCGGCGTGTTCCCACACGCGGCCAACCCCAACGCCAGCAGCGCCGCGCCAAGTCCCCTTCCCCAACTCCGCATGACTCTCCCCTTCAACGTCCGCGCAGGAACCAGCGGTCCATGTCCGCCAGCGAAAAACGTGCCCAGGTCGGTCGGCCGTGATTGCACTGACCCGAGCGTTCGGTGATTTCCATGTCGCGCAGCAGCGCGTTCATTTCCGGCACGGTGAGGCGCCGGTTGGCGCGCACCGCGCCATGGCAGGCCATGGTCGACAGCAGCTCGTCGCGGGCGCTGGCGATGCGTCGGCTCTGCCCGTGCTCGCGCAGGTCGGTGAGCACGTCGCGGAGCAGGCCTTCAGGCTCGGCGTTGGCCAGCAACGCCGGAATGCTGCGCACATGCAGCGATCCGGGACCGGAGCGGGTGATTTCAAACCCCAGCGCAACCAGCGTGTCGGCCTCGCGCTCGGCGGTGTCGGCATCGCGCTCGCCCACTGCCAGGGTGATCGGCACCAGCAGCGGCTGCGCGTGCAGGCCCATGCCATCGTGCGCGGTCTTCAGCCGCTCGTAGCCGATCCGCTCATGCGCGGCATGCATGTCCACCACGATCAGGCCTTCCGCGTTCTCGGCCAGGATGTAGATGCCGTGCAGCTGCGCCACCGCATACCCCAGCGGCGGCACGCCACTGTCGGCGGCGGTCATCGGCAGGCCGCCTTCGCTCGGCATCGGCGGCAATGCACCGGACACGCCGGCACCGGCCGGCGTCGCATACAGGGCGGCATACGCCGAGGGGGCATCGGCAACCTGCAGGCCCAGCGGCGATTGCTGCGGACGCCAGTGCGCGGACATTCCACCGCCGCCACCGCCGCCGCCCAGCGCGTACCCGGCGCCCGGTTGCGCATAACCACCGGCGATCGCGGCGGCAGGCACGCCCGCGTGGCCCTCGACGCCGGCGCCCGCCTGGGTCATGCCGGCACGGGTTTCGGCCAAGGCTTCCTTCAAGGTGCGGTAGACGAAATCGTGGATCAGGCGGGCGTCGCGGAAGCGCACCTCGTGCTTGGCCGGGTGCACATTGACGTCGACCCGGGTCGGATCCAGCTCCAGGAACAGCACGTACGCCGGTTGCCGGCCATGGAACAGCACATCGCCGTAGGCCATTTTCACCGCATGGGCGACGCTGCGGTCGCGCACCGAACGGCCATTGACGTACAGGTACTGCTGGTCGGTACTGGCGCGCGAGTAATGCGGCTGCGCAATCCAACCATGCAGACGCAGGCCGGCACCGCTGTGGTCCACGCGCAGTGCCTGCGCGGCGAAATCCTCGCCCAGCGTTTCGCCCAGGCGCGCGTCCGAATACAGGTCGCCGGGCTTGTAGCGGCGCGACGGCTTGCCGTTGTGCGATACGCGCAGTTCCACGTCCGGGCGCGCCAACGCCAACGACCGCAGCCACTCTTCGATGTGGCCCAGTTCGGTGCGCTCGGCACGCAGGAACTTGCGCCGCGCCGGCACGTTGTAGAACAGCTCGCGCACTTCCACCGTGGTGCCCGGCGCATGCGCACGCGGCATCACATCGCCGAGCTTGCCGCCTTCGATCTGCAGCGATGAACCATGCGCGTCGGTGGCGCGACGGGAAGACAAGGTAAACCGGCTGACCGAGGCGATGGACGGCAGCGCTTCGCCACGAAACCCGAGCGTGGCCACCGACTCCAGATCATCGAGGCTGGCGATCTTGCTGGTGGCGTGGCGCGAGACCGCCAGCGGCAGCTCCTCCGGCGCGATGCCGCCGCCGTCGTCGCGGATGCGGATCAGCCGCACACCGCCTTCTTCCAGGTCGATATCGACCCGGGTGGCACCGGCGTCCAGCGCGTTCTCGACCAGTTCCTTGACCACCGACGCCGGGCGCTCAACCACTTCGCCGGCGGCGATCTGGTTGATCAGGATCTCGGGCAGCTGGCGGATGCTCATGCACGCCTCCGGACAGCGGAGGATGCGAAGGCGGAGGCGATGGCAATTCGGGGGCAGGACTTCATCGGTAGATGATAGCCGTAGAGCCGACCGTTGGTCGGCTGCCCTTGACGATGCCGATGGCCAGAATCAACGGCCAGCCGACCAACGGTCGGCTCTACCGGCGGATTACTTGCTGCCGCCTGCGAACGTGCTGGCCGCTTCGATCT
Source organism: Stenotrophomonas sp. (assembly GCF_031995405.1). Lineage (GTDB taxonomy): Bacteria > Pseudomonadota > Gammaproteobacteria > Xanthomonadales > Xanthomonadaceae > Stenotrophomonas. The sequence goes on from NZ_DAMAGC010000103.1 coordinate 7,849, forward strand.
CGGCTTCGGCGCGGGCGGCGTACAGCGTGCCCGGCGGCGGCTGCCGGCTGAAGAAGGTGTGCACGCCATCAAGCACGGCACCGGCAATCTGGCGCTGGTAGGCCGGGTCGATCAGGCGGCGCTCTTCGTCCGGGTTGGAGATGAAAGCGGTTTCGACCAGCATCGCCGGCATGTCCGAGGTGCGCAGCACCGCGAAGTTGGCGCGTTCGATGTTGGGCTTGTGGTTCTTGCCGATCCGCTTGAGCCCACCCAGGACGTGGCCGGCCGCGTCCTCGGAAGCCTTCATGTAGCCGCTCTGGGCCAGGTCCAACAGCACGTTGGCCAGGGTGCCTTCGGTCTGCTGCAGGCGCACGCCACCGACCAGATCGGCGGCATTTTCCTTGTCGGCCAGCCAGCGCGCACGCTGCGAGGACGCGCCTTTGGTGGAGAGCACGTACACCGACGACCCGGTCGCCGCGCGGTTTTCGGCAGCGTCGGCGTGGATCGAGATGAAGATGTCGGCCTTGGCCGCCCGCGCCTTCTGCGCGCGCATCGGCAACGGGATGAACACGTCGGTATCGCGGGTCAGGTAGGCCTTCAGACCCGGCGTCGCATTGACCTGCCGGGCCAGCTCGCGGGCCACCGCCAGGGTGATGTCCTTCTCGCGCTTGCCGGTCGGGCCGACGGCGCCCGGATCCTGGCCGCCATGGCCGGGATCGATCGCCACCACCAGCGGGCGCATGCCCGCGCGCATCTTGATCCGCGAGGCGTCGCTGGGCATCGACGGACGCGGCGGCTCGGCCGGCGTCACCGCGACCGGCGCCGGCGCCGGCACCACCGATGCCGTGGCCTGGCCGGACAGGATCGCCGCCGGTGACGCCGAATTGCTGGCCGCGTTGGCATTGCCGGCGGCCGCCACGTTGACCGCCGTCGCCGCGGGTGCGGCGGCGGGCGTGGGAACCGGCGTTGCCGCGGTCGCGCTGGCCTGCTGGCGCACCGAGGCGGTCAACAGTGCCGTGGCACGCGCTGCATCGCTGCGCGCCTGCGCGGCTTCAGCGGCGGTCGGGGCCTGCGGTTGCGGGGCGCTGGGCACCATCGCAGTCGGTGGCGGCGCGTTGGCCGCTGCCGGCGCGGCAGCGGGTGCAGCGGCGACACTGGCCGGGGCATCGCCGGGCCATTCAATCACCAGCCGCGACTCATCGCCCTGCTTGACCATCTGCGGGCGGAACGGGGCCACCGATTCGGCGAGGTCGAATACCACGCGGAACGTGCCGGGCACCGGCTGACCGGTGCGCACCGCAGTGACCACGCCCTTGGGCGCAGGCAGCTTGAGATTGCGGACTGCGCTGGAATCCGGGAAATCCACCACCAGGCGGTTCGGACCGGCCAGCGACAGGGTCTTGTAACCGCCGCTGCCGGTGAGCGCGATTTCCGCACGGGTGCCGGTGGCGCCGGTCTCCAGACCGACCTGGCGGACCTCGCCAGCCCACGCCAAGGCGCTCGCCAGACAGAGTCCGACGGCGGCACAGATGGCGGTGAGTGGTTTCCCCATTGGCATGGGTCAGGATTCAATCACCGCGCTGAATGAAATGCAACTCCTTTTCCCTTAATAATCCGTAACCTGCCAGTGTTTCCTAGTGTCAGCCGACAGAAACAGCCTGCAAGTCGCCACCTTGAGGCAGCCGGGCAAGCCACTCGCGCCCCGCGTCGCTGGTCGCAGTGAGACGCGCGCGCCGCCCCTGCCCTTCGATGTCCAGGGCGATGACCAGGTCGGTGGGCGGCAGCGCGCCAGCGCCACGCTCGGGCCATTCGACCAGCCACAGCGAGGCACTGCCCTCGTCCAGGCCAAGGAAATCCAGCTCTTCGGCCTGGCCGATGCGGTACAGATCCAGGTGCCAGGCTTCATGCCCATCGTCCAGCGGATAGCGCTCGACCAGGGTGTAGGTGGGGCTGCGGATCGCGCCCTGTACCCCGAGTGCGCGCAGCAGTGCGCGCGCCAACGTCGATTTGCCGGCACCAAGGTCGCCCTGCAGCTGCACCACCGCCTGCGGCGGACGGGTGGCGGCCAGCCACTGCCCGAGCAGGTCGGTATCGTCGGTCTGGGCAAGGAAAAACGTGATCATGCGGTGGAAGATTCCGGATTGACCAGGCGGCGCAGCGGCACCAGCAGGTCGGTGGGGAGCAGGCCACGCTGGCCTTCGCGGGCGGCGGCATCGCCGGCCAGCCCATGCAGCAGTGCACCGCTGCTGGCGGCATCGAACGCGTCCAGGCCCTGTGCGCGCAGTGCGGCAATGATGCCGGTCAACAGGTCACCCATGCCACCGACGGCCATGCCCGGGTTACCCGCGGCGATGACCCGCGGCCGTTGGCCGGGTGCGGCCACCACGCTGCCGGCGCCCTTCAACACCACCACGGCGTGGAAGCGCTCGGCCAGCGCCTGCGCGCTGCCGTAGCGGTCGGCCTGGATCTGCGCGGTGCTGCAGCCGAGCAGCCGTGCCGCCTCGCCCGGATGCGGGGTCAGGATCGCGTCGTGCAGCGGTTGCGGCGTGCCGGCCAGCAGGTTCAGCGCGTCGGCGTCGATGACCAGCGGCTTGCCGCTGCCCAGCACCTGTCGCCACAGCTCATGCGCCCACTCGTCCTGGCCCAGGCCGGGGCCGATCGCGACGACCTTGGCGCGCGCCAACAACGCCTGCAGGTCCTGCGCGTCCTCGACGGCATGCACCATCGCTTCGGGCAGCCGCGCCAGCAACGGCGCAACATGCATCGACTGCGTCGCCACGCTGACCAGCCCCGCGCCGGTGCGCAGCGCGGCTTCGCTGGCGAGCATCACCGCCCCGCCACTGCCGCGATTGCCGCCCACGCAGAGCACATGGCCGGATTCGCCCTTGTGGGTGTTGGCGCGCCGCGGCGGCAGTTGTGCCGCCAACCGCGCCTGCTGCCACGCGCACGCCGCGGGCAGCACGCCGGCATCGGCCGCCTCGGGCAACTGCAGCGGCGCAAGCCGGCGCCCGCCGATGTGTTCAAGCGCATCGCCGGTATACAGCCCGCGATGGCGCACGATGAACTGCAGGGTCACGCTGGCCCGCACGGCGACCCCGGCGGCCGCGCCGCTGTCGGCGTCCACGCCGCTGGGCACATCCAGCGACAGCACCGGCATGCCAGCGCGGTTGATCGCCTCGATCAGCGCCTGCGCCGGCCCGCTCGGCGCGCGGTTCAGGCCCAGCCCGTACAGGGCGTCCACCAGCACATCGGCGTCCGGGATCGCATCGGTGAAGACCTCCACCTGCCCGCCAGCCGCCAGCCAGGCCTGCAGCGCGTCCTGGGCCAGGGGCGTGGCAGCGGCATCGGTGGCCAGCCGCAGCACCTGCACCTGGCGTCCGGACTGGCGGGCCAGCCGGGCCAGCACATAGCCATCGCCGCCATTGTTGCCGGCGCCAACCACCACGCAGATGCGCCGGGCCTGCGGCCAGCGCTCCAGCAGGCACTGCCAGGCGGCCTGGCCGGCCTGCGCCATCAACGACGCACCGCCGTCGCCCAGCGCCGCGCTGGCCTGGGCATCGATCCGGCGCGCGGCGGCTACATCGAACAGTTCAGCAAGCTGGGGCATGCCGGGATTCTATACTTGTCGCCATGTCCGCTGTTCCGTTGCCCGCCCCCATCGACCTGACCCGCGCCACCCAGCGCGTGCGGGAGATCGCGCGCGCGCACGGCTTCCAGCGCTGCGGCGTGTCCGGCATCGATCTTGGCGAGGACGAAGCACACCTGGCCGACTGGCTGGGCAAGGGCCTGTACGGCACGATGGACTGGATGGCCCGGCACGGCACGATGCGCGCGCGCCCGGCCGAACTGCTGCCCGGCACCGTACGGGTGATTTCGGTCGGCATGGACTACGGCCACAAGGACGATGCGCAGGCGTGGGACACGCTGCACGACGGCGACCGCGCCTACGTGGCGCGCTATGCGCTGGGCCGCGATTACCACAAGCTGATGCGCAACCGCCTGCAGAAGTTCGCCGACGCGATTGCTGCCGAGATCGGTGCGTTCGGCTACCGCGTGTTCGTCGATTCGGCACCGGTGCTCGAACGCGCCCTCGCCCGCAATGCCGGGCTGGGCTGGATCGGCAAGCACACCTGCCTGATCGACAAACAGGGCGGCTCGTGGTTCTTCCTCGGCGAGATCTACATCGACCTGCCGCTGCCGGTGGATGCGCCGGCCAGTGCGCACTGCGGCAGCTGCACGCGCTGCATCGATGTATGCCCGACCCAGGCGATCATCGCCCCGCAACGACTGGATGCACGGCGCTGCATCTCCTACCTCACCATCGAACACGACGGACCCATTCCCGAGGACATGCGGCCGCTGATGGGCAACCGTATCTACGGCTGCGACGACTGCCAGCTGGTCTGCCCCTGGAACAAGTTCGCGCGGCGCACCGACGAACCGGATTTCCGCGCGCGCAACGACCTGGACACCGCCTCGCTGGCGCAGCTGTTCGCGTGGGAGGAAGACGAGTTCCTGCGCCGCACCGAGGGCAGCCCGATCCGGCGCAGCGGGCACGAGCGCTGGCTGCGCAACATCGCCGTGGCGCTGGGCAACGCACCTACCCATGCCGACACGCTGGCCGCCCTGCACGCACGCCGCGGGCATGCCTCGCCGATCGTGCGCGAACACGTGCAGTGGGCGCTGCAACAGCACGCCGCGCGCGACCCGCGCTCGTGACGCTTGTGCGACCATGGGCGCCCGTTCGTAGCGTTTGACCCGTCCATGGACCGCAGCACGCAGATCCTTACGCCCAGCCAGCTCAACATCCTGGCCCGCGACCTGCTGGAAGGCGCGTTCCCGCTGATCTGGGTGGAAGCCGAACTCGGCAGCGTTACCCGGCCGGCCTCCGGGCACATGTATTTCACCCTGAAGGACGCGCGCGCGCAGATCCGCGCGGCGCTGTTCAAGCCCAAGAGCCAATGGCTGAAGTTCGTCCCGCGCGATGGCATGCGCGTGCTCGCGCGCGGCCGGTTGACCCTGTACGAAGCACGTGGCGAGTACCAGCTGGTGCTGGACCACATGGAAGAAGCCGGCGAAGGTGCGCTGCGCCGCGCCTATGAACAGCTCAAGGCGCGGCTGGAGGCCGAGGGCCTGTTCGCGGCCGAACGCAAGCGCCCGATGCCCGCCCACGTGCGCCGCCTGGCGGTGATCACCTCACCCACCGGCGCGGCCGTGCGCGACGTGCTCAGCGTGCTGCAACGCCGCTTCCCGCTACTGGAAGTGGACCTGCTGCCGAGCCTGGTGCAGGGCGACAGTGCCGCGGCACAGATCACCGCGCTGCTGCGCGCGGCCGATGCCAGCGGCCGCTACGACGTGATCCTGCTGACCCGCGGTGGTGGCTCGCTGGAAGACCTGTGGGCGTTCAACGATGAACACCTGACCCGCGCCATTGCTGCCAGCCAGACCCCGGTGGTGTCGGCGGTGGGTCACGAAACCGACTTCAGCCTGGCCGACTTCGCCGCCGACCTGCGCGCGCCCACCCCGTCGGTGGCTGCCGAGCTGCTGGTGCCCGATCAGCGCGACCTGCAGCTGCACGTGCGCCGGCTGGCCGCGCGGATGGTGCAGTTGCAGCGCCACGGCCTGGGCCAGGCCATGCAGCGTGCCGACCGCGCCCTGCTGCGCTTGAACGCACAGGGACCACAAGCGCGCCTGCAGCTGATGCAGCGGCGCCACCAGGACCTTGCCCGGCGCCTGGCCGGCGTCTGGCGGCAGCAGCATGAACGCCGCCAGGCCCAGTTGCGGCATGCCGCCGTGGTGCTGCGCAACGGCCACCCGCAACGTCGCCTGGACGCCCTGCGCGAGCGCCTGCAACGGTTGCAGCCGCGCGCCGATGCGGCCATCGGCCGCCAGCTGCAGCGCGACCAGCTGCGCCTGCGCGCACTGGCCCGTTCGATGGAAGCGGTCAGCCCGCTGGCCACGGTTGCGCGCGGTTACAGCATCCTCACCCGCGAAGACGATGGCAGCCTGGTGCGCTCCCCGCTGCAGGTCAGCCCCGGCGACGCGCTCAAGGCCCGCGTGCAGGACGGGGTGATCGAGGTGGTGGTGAAGGAACCGGCGCGCTAAGCGCCACCGGGGCGGTCAGCGCGCCAGGGTCTACTGGCGCGCGCTCTCGCAGTACTTCTGCCGGTATTCCATCGCCTTGGGCATCAGCGCCTGCAGGTTCTGGATGCGCGTGCCCGGGTTGGGATGGGTGGACGAAAACTCCGGCGGTGCCTGTCCACCGCTGCTCTGGCCCATCCGCTCCCACAACGGCACCGCTTCGCGCGGGTCGTAGCAGGCCGCTGCGGCCAGCATCAGGCCCACCTCATCGGCCTGGGTTTCATGGCTGCGCGCGTACGGCAGCAGATACCCGTAGCCCATCGCCGACATCATCATCTGTTGCTGCTGCGGGTCCATGCCGCTGGCCGCGCCGGCCATCTGCCCGATCTGGGTGAGCTTCTGCTGGGCCATGCGCTGCGCGCCGTGGCGCAGCAGCGCATGGGCGATCTCATGCCCCATCACCACCGCCATCGCATCCTCGGTGCGGGCCACGGGAATCAGTCCGGTGTATACCGCCATCTTGCCGCCGGGCAAACAGAACGCATTGGCCTGTTCGGACGGAATCACGTTGACTTCCCACTCGAAATCGCGCGCGAAGTGCGCCGGCTTCAACCCGTGTTCTTCGGCGAGCGCGGTTTCCACCACGTCCACCTTGGCGATCAGGCGCTTGGCGATGGCCTGGATCTCGCGCGACTGCGGCGCGTTCGGATCCAGCGGACGCTCCTGCGCCAGGATCTCCTGGTAGGCCTGCAGGCCGAGCGCCTTTTCCTGGGTGGCATCGAGCGAACTGTCGATGAGCACGCGCTCACCGGTATACGGATCCACCGCGCGGTTGGAGAACCAGTAGAACGCCGCATAGCCGGCGAAGGCCAGCAGCACCCACCAGCGGATGTTGCCGAACAACCCCGGGCGTCGGGCCCGACCCTGCTGTTGACCACCGAACGGATCGTTGCGCATCTTGCGGATTCCCTGGCTGGATCGGCGCACCCTGGCCGACACGGCGCCATCTTAGTGGCTGCGCGGGGATTTGACGTGAGTGCCGCGGCACGCCCGGCACGGCTCAGATACCGCGCACTAGGCGGAAGCCGATGCGGGCGCTGGTCGTATCCGAATCCTGCGATTGCCGCCACGCCGCGCGCGTCTGGTCCGGTGCGTTGGCCCAGTTTCCGCCGCGGATCACCCGCTGCCGGCAGCCCGGGTTGAACCAGGCCACCCCGTCGGACGGCGCGCGCCGGTAGCTGGCGTGCCAGCAGTCGGCGACCCACTCGCTCAGGTTGCCGGCCACGTCGTGCACGCCCCAGGCGTTGGCGTCGAACGTGCCTAC
>NZ_DAMAGC010000104.1:0-15114 GCF_031995405.1 Stenotrophomonas sp.
ATCGGATGACACGGTATCGCTATCCATAGCGGCCAATGCCTACCGGTCTTGAGAATACCGCCATGCCGGGGCGCCATACCGGTACTCCGTGTGGACGCTGATGCCGGTAAATCAGAGTTGGCAATGGCTATCGCCCCATCGCCAGGCCGATTCGGTATTGTTGGATACATAGCCAAACATAGCCAGGCAAGATACGCATGAACGTCTCGAGGTATCGTCGATGTTGCGCCGTGGCCATCCTGCCAGATGAGCAGCCGGTGTTCTCCCTGGACAACCTGCTGGCGGGGGGCACAGGGATCGAGTTCGAGAGCCGGCTGCTGGTACGTGCAGCTCATCTGGACGAGCCTGTCGTCTTGACTGCGGCCGCCTGCATGTTTCTCCTTCAGAGCAGTGCGGAACACTGGCGGGCGTTCCCCGAGGAGCCTGAGGCCCTTGCCTTGGTCTTGATGCTGCAGGATGCAGGATTGTTGATCACCGAGCAGGGTGAGCCGGTTGCGGCAAGGTGCGCCGACCAGCGCGTGCGTGACGGACATTGGTGGGCGCTTTCGGCGATCCATCACAGGCACTCCCGCTGGTTGGGGGTAGACAGCGCGGGTGAGATGGTAAAAAACCGCTTGGTCACCGCTCAGGATCTGGTCCAGCAATTGGGCAAGCCGCCTGCGGAGGCACCTGCTCGCATGGCCGGTGCGATACCGCTCCCGCGGATAGCACCCGATGCCGTTGCTGAACTACTTGCCGGGCGTACGACCTGCCGCAATTACGCGCTGGACCGATCTCTGCCCTTGGCCATGCTAGCCGGCATGCTGCAGAACGTGCTGATGGCGCAAGCCCAGGTGGAAACCGAGCCTGGTGTGCGGTTCCTGAAAAAGAACGTGCCGTCGGCGGGCAGCCTGCACCCTCTTGAGGCCTACGTTATCGCGCGCGACGTGGATGGGCTCTCGCCGGGTATCTATCACTATCACGCCATCGCACACGAGCTGGGGCGACAGGCCGCCCAACCGGACGACCTGGATGCGCTCTGCCTGCGGCTGCTTTCGGGCCAGCACTGGTTCGCCTCCGCACACGCCATGGTGGTGCTGGTCTGCCGGTTTGGACGCAACTTCTGGAAGTACCGCAACCATGCCAAGGCATACCGGGCCGTTACTCTGGATGTCGGGCATGTCTCGCAGGCGTTGTACACGGCCGCCACGGTCCAAGGGCTTGGTGCCTTTGTCACCGCCGCCATCAATGAGTCTGAGATCGAGGGCCTACTTGGTTTTGATCCGATGGTGGAAGGAGCTCTGGCCGTGTGCGGGTTCGGCTGGCGCGCCGATACCATGGTCACCGCCGAGCTGGATCCGGCGGGGCGTGTCTGGGCCTCGGCTGATCGGGCCTGACGGGGAGGATCGACTGCGCTGCCCGGCCTACGGGGAGCGCAGCCGATTGATGGCCCTTGCAGCGCCTATTGCAGCGCCTGGCCGCTGTTGCAGAACCGGGACTCGGGAGCGCGCAGCAGCTGCACCTGAAGGTCGGTGCCCGCATCCAGGAAGCAGTGGGGATGACTGAAAACGGAGACTTCCGTCAGATGGGTGATCAGCGCGTCGCGCGATGCGATCAGGTGCGCTACTGAGGCAAGTTCGGCAGGCATGCCGCAGTTGAAGGCAGAGCGGGACGCATCCTCACTGACCTGCAGCAGCGCAGTCGCGGGGTGATCCTGGAACGAGGCGCGAAAAGCGTCATCGAGTATGAGCAAATCGAGGAGCTTGATCGCATCGGAGAGCGAAAGAGGGCGTTTCTGGTGTGACATGAATGACGTAGTCCTGATAAGTGACTGTGGTTGGTCGTCGTGCGTATGCTTGAACCGCACCCACGCGGAGTGCGACATGTCCAGTAACTGAAAATGCGCTATCGAATGACGCGGTGTACCTGCCCAGCTTCAAACGTGAATACCACGGTCATCGCGGTGCCGTGACTGGACAGATAGTTCACCAAGGCGTCGCGAGCCAACTGCAGTTCCGCCTTGCTGGCGAGGTTGCTCACGCGCAGGCAGTCGGGCACGTATGCGTCTGCATGCCAGGCCAAGCCTATCTGTTGGCACGCCTGCCTTGGCTGTCGCACAAACTGGGCGCGGAAGACATCGTCCGTGCACAGACGGTCCAAGAGTGCGATGGCCACGTGGGGCGGCATCTTCGGCGGTGCCGCGGGCGTATCGGTCGGTGCGGGTCGGGTCAAGACGGGAAGTGGCATGGCTGGAATCTGATTTGGGAGTGGATCAGGCGGCCGCTGTGGCCGGCATCGTGGTGTATGCAGCGCTCGATTCGAAACAGTACGGATTGAGTACTACGCAGCATCCAAAATATGCGTGGGCTGCGGCGGGAGATGCACGCTGCCGGTCTCGAAGAAGAAGGGGACGAGGAAGGGGGCCGTCCTGGTCAGCTGCCGCTGCAAACGTTGCCGCGCGCAGCGGAACTCCCCCTTACTCGCCGGGCATGCGGGTGCTGCGAAGTTCGCATTGAGGCCCGGGTCCTGCAGCCCATGCTGCTCAAGTGCTGCGGTGGGATTGCACTGGAAGTCGGCCCGGAATGCATCGTCCGTGCAGAGCAGGTCGAGCAGGCGCGTGATGTTTGCCGCAGTCAGCGGCACCTTCAGCGGTGAAGCAGGCATGATCAACAGGTCCTTGTTGTTGGCGTATCGCGTGATCCTGACAGGGTAGAACGACCCGGCGCAGCAGATTTGCATGCACGGATTCGCCGATCCTCCGCGCAGGAGGGGAAGATCGACAGGTCGTGGCCGGGTACCTACGCGGCCTTGATACCGATAGCCTCGGCGCCCTCTGCATGGCGGATGCGACCGTGTTCCAGCATCGGGACGTTGTAGCCTGTTCCGCTGGTGAGCATCGCGAAGATCTCGGCCTGTGCTTTGGCAATGCTCTGCTTCTCCGCAAGCACCACATTCGCGCAGCATTGCGTGACAAATGCTCGAAGCTCTTCTGCGCTCTCCGGGATATGCCCTATCGACAAAATGGCCTTCTCGGTGTCATGGACGAAGGAGTGGCGGAATTGATCGTCGGTAGCCAGCAGGTGGACCAGTCGTTTTGCTGCGGACGGCTCAAGTTTCAACATCGGCATGGCAGGCACCTCGAGGTTGTGGTGGTGGTGTTCGCGCCGCTGGCTGGCCCCGGCTTGTGTGAGGCCCAGGGACGGAAGCTATCATGTCCGTGGCCATAGACAAGATGTCTTCGATGGAGGCTCAGATGTTGGTTAGGCGGTGTGCGGTGCTGCTGATGGAGCCGAGGGAGACATCCGAGTTCCGCTTTGAGCTGTTGTTGCAGGGGGGCGATGGAGTAGCACGTACCCGAGCGTGGTACGCGCTGGCGCCCCATCTGGACGAGCCCGTGTTGCTCGACGGCCCGGCGCAGGCCTGGCTGGGTACCCTCAGTGCGCAGACGTGGACGAACGTAGAGGAGGGCACCGCAGAAGCCGAGATGGCTTCCGGCCTGCTCGGCCACGGCCTGCTCATCGCGCAGGATGATGCTGACAGTGCCGCGGCACTGCGCGATGCCCGCCTGCGCGGCGTCCACTGGCATCCGCTGGCCGCCGTGATGCATGCGTTCTCCCGCTGGGACGGCGTGGATGCGGTGCGCAACATGCAGGAGTCTGAAACCGAGACGGCCGAACAGATGCGGCAGACCCTGGGAGAACCGCCCCGTGAAGCGCCAACACTGGCCGAGGCAGGCGCAAGGATGGCGCTGCCGGAAGTGGACGGCAACAACTTCGATGCGCTGCTCGCGCGCCGGGTTACCTGCCGCAACTTCGATCCGGATCGCCGGGTACCGCTGTCCCTTTTCGCACAGCTGCTGCAACGAACCTTTGGCAGCCGCACCCGCTTCAAGGTTGGCGAAGACCTGGTGTTCCTCAAGAAGAACGTGCCCTCCGGCGGTGGTCTGCACCCGATCGAAGCGTATTTGGTGGTCCAGAACGTGGAGGGTCTTGAGCCGGGGCTGTACCACTATCGCGGGGACAGCCATGAGCTTGAACGGCTGGTCACCGACACGACGATCGATCGCGATTTCGTCATGCAGATGGTCGGCCAGCAACACTGGTTCGCCGATGCCCATGTACTGGTGGTGCTGGCACCGCGTTTCGAGCGCACGTTCTGGAAGTACCGCCAACACGCCAAGAGCTACCGCGTGGTGGCGATGGAAGCGGGGCACCTCTCGCAGACTCTCTACCTGGCCGCGACCGACGCCGGCCTGGGCGCTTTCATCACCGGTGCGATCAACGAAAAGCATATCGAGCGCGCGCTGCAGCTCGATACCATTGCCGAAGGCGTGCTGGCCGTGTGCGGGTTCGGCTGGCGCGCCGCACAGATGACCACGACCGAACTGGATCCGGCCGGGGCCGTCTGGCAATTGGCCGACGCCTGAGCGGCGGCCTGTGCAGCTGGCTCAGGCCGCCGCGACCGTGGCCGTTTGCGGGCCGCCTTCGGCGAAGGTGAACACCACCGTGTGTGCGGCCCGCGAGGTCAGGTTCTCCAGCAGCCGGTCCTTGCCGGCAGCGAGCAGGGTCAGGAGCTGATGGGCACAGGCCAGCGGGAACGGCGGGTGCGCGGTCGGGGATTGATCCATTGCATGTACTCCAGTAATTAGGTTGCACGACGGGAAAAATCAGACAGCTGACGCCGCACTCTACGGCATGTTTGGCAGAGCGGCAGTAACGCTTACTCCGCCTCCAAATCCACCAGCACCGCACCATCCCGCACCTGGTCGCCGGCCTTGACCCGGTAGCCCTGCACCACGCCGTCGGCCGGGGCCTGATCGGATTCGACTTGATGGCGTCGGGACCCTGGCCGTAATGCTCTGGGGGCCAGATGGGCTCGATATCGAATTTGGGGTGTAAGGCGATTGTGGACCTCGCCGAAACCACCTCCGCCCAAGCCGAGTTATGTCAGGCCTGATGGAGGCGGAGACCACCGTGTATGCCTGCGTGTGAGCTGGTTGGCAACAGTTACCAATCGCTGGCGATGGCGGCATTTGATCGGGCCAGCCGCGTACTCAGCTCGCTATTGAATACATCCCGCGCTCTGGTATCGGGTGTCGGGTGTCGGTAGCCGATGCGCGTAGCTCAATTCAATTGGTGGGTGCGCAACGAAAATTGCGCATCCGGCAACTGCCTGATTCAGGCGGCCTGCGCGACCCAACTCGATTTCTTCAATGTATGGGAATGATCGAGATTGGCATCGAGGGCGGGCACAATCTGACCGAGACCAGCCGTAAGCATCGTATCAATCTCGCTGCGCGCAGCAAAGATTGCCTCCTTCGATGCAAGCTCTCCCACGAGGAAGCACACGCTCAAGGCCTTCCATTCTTCTGGATGACGTTCGGCATCAAAGCCGACTTGCAGCAGTGCATTACCTGGATTTCGAGCAAACAAGGCGCGGAATCCATCATCTGAGGACAGGCGGTCGATCAGGCGCCGCGCGACGCCGGCATCCAGGGAGGGCAACGACATGATTATCTCCAGTTACGCTACTGAAAGGCAGAGACCGACTGCCCGGCGGCAAGGCTAGGTTAGCATTGGCCCAACTCTCATACTACGGGCGCAAGCCAGTAGTTGGACTCTCGCTGCCCCGATGAAATATATGGGTGCGCGCCTTTAACTGTAAGGAACGCCGGAACACTCATGTCGATACGCCGCTGTGAAATCTTGCTGCTTGAGCCCCGCGAAGAGGTGGTGTTCCAATTGCAGGATCTACTTTCCGGTGGGAATGGTATGGTCCGTACCCTGCAATGGGTAGCTCTCGCTCCACATCTTGACGCTCCTGTAGTTGTCAGCGCCCACCAGCGCGAAATCCTTGGTACTTTAAGTCCAAGCCAGTGGGTGGAGCCGGGCGACTCTATCGCTACAGTAGAGGAAATAGCGGCCTTGATCGACTGCGGGCTTGTGCTTGAGAGCGTTGCAGTGGGGCCCGGGCGAGATCACCAGCTAAGGGAGCAGCGTCTCCGCGAGTCTTACTGGCATCCGTTGGGGGCCATCCTGCATGCTTTCACGCGCTGGGATAACGTTGATGCGGTGAAGAACACCGAGGATTCGGGTACGGTCACTGCGACCAGCATGCGTGAGGTCCTCGGTCCTCCGCCCTTGATGACGGTTCCGGCGGCAGAGGAGCACAGTTTTTCATTGCCGGACTCGGAGCAAAACGCCTTCGATTCGCTTTTGCTGAGGCGAGCTACATGTCGGAATTTCGATGATAGCCGCCCGCTGACGACCGACCTCTTCAGCAGAATGCTGAGACGTGTGTTCGCCGCGCAGGCCCAGGTGAAGGTGAGCGACGACCTAGTCTTCTTCAAGAAAAACAGTCCGTCTGGTGGTGGACTTCATCCGATGGAGGCTTACCTGATGATCCAGCAGGTCGAGGGCATCACGCCGGGGCTGTATCGCTATCTGGCTGACAGCCACCGCCTGCTTCCCCTGCCCACACCGGACCAAGGACTGCGCGACTTCATAATGGAGAGCGTCGGCCAGCAACACTGGTTTGCCAATGCCCATTGCCTGGTAGCCATGGTCCCTCGCTTCGATCGCACCTTCTGGAAGTACCGTCGTCATGCCAAGGGCTACCGAGTGGTAACCCTGGAAGCGGGCCATCTGTCGCAGACGCTGTACCTGTCGGCTACCGATCTGGGCTTGGGTGCGTTCGTCACCGGTGCAATCAATGAAAAACACCTGGAGCGAGGCTTTGGCCTTGACCCGATCCAGCAAGGGGCGCTGGCGGTCTGCGGCTTTGGTTGGCGGTCCACACGGATGCTGACCGCCGAATTGGATCCGCTTGAACAGGTGTGGGAGCGGGCCGACTAACAGCCCACTCCTGGCAATCGTTACTCCGCCTCGAAATCCACCAGCACCGCCCCATCCCCCACCTGGTCCCCCGCCTTCACCCGGTACCCCTGCACCATGCCATCGGCCGGTGCCTGCAGGGTGTGCTCCATCTTCATCGCTTCCAGTACCAGCAGCGGCGCGCCGCGCTTGACCTTCGTGCCCGGTGCCACCGAGGTGGCCACGATCCGGCCCGGCATCGGTGCGACCAGGCTGCCGGCATCGGCAACGCCCTGGTCCGCTTCGCTGACCGGGTCGTGCAGGGTGAAGCGCTGCGCCCCCCCGCTGCCGAACAGATACAGCGCATCGCCATCACGCACCACGCGGGCGCGGTGCAGCGCATCGCCGCTCTGCACGCGCAGGGCGTCACCGTCGAGGCCGCCGTGGGCGACCACGCGGGCATCGCCGATGGTTACCGACCATGCGCCGTCCTGGTGCTGTACGGTCACCAGCTGCTGGCTGCCGCGGTGCTCCAGCATCAACGTGCGCGGTGCACGCGCACCCAGCCGCCAGCCGTCCTGCTGCTGCCACGGCGAATGCGGGTCGCGCGCGTCGATGCGGGCCGCATCCTGGCTGCCGATGGCGGCAATGGCGGCCATTGCCCACAGGGCCGGATCGCCGTCGTCAGCATGTGGGGCCAGCGCGACCTGCTCGCGCTCGATCAACGCGGTGTCCAGGTTGGCGGTGGCGAAAGAATCGGTCATCACCAGCCGGCGCAGGAACGCGGCATTGGTGGTCACGCCGACCACTTCGCACTCGGCCAGCGCCTGCTGCATGCGGCGCAGCGCGGCATCGCGGTCCACGTCCCAGACGATCAGCTTGGCGATCATCGGGTCGTAGAACGGGGTGATTGCATCGCCCTGCTCGACACCGGCGTCCACGCGGACATGCGCGCTGCCCGACGGCAGCCGCAGGTGGTGCAGGGTGCCGGTGGACGGCAGAAAGCCGCGGTCGGCGTCTTCGGCGTACAGGCGCGCTTCCAGCGCGTGACCACGGATCTGCAACTGGTCCTGCTGCAGCGGCAGCGGTTCACCGCCGGCCACGCGCAGTTGCCATTCCACCAGGTCGGTGCCGGTGATGCACTCGGTGACCGGGTGCTCCACCTGCAGACGGGTGTTCATTTCCATGAAGAAGAAATCGCCGTTCGGCGCGGCGATGAATTCCACCGTGCCGGCACCAACATAGTTCACCGCGCGTGCTGCATCGACGGCGGCCTTGCCCATCGCCGCGCGACGCTCGGGCGTCATGCCCGGGGCGGGGGCTTCTTCCAGCACCTTCTGGTGTCGGCGCTGCACCGAGCAGTCGCGCTCGAACAGGTAGACCACGTTGCCATGGCGGTCGCCGAACACCTGGATCTCGATATGGCGCGGGCGCTCGACGTACTTCTCCACCAGCACATGTGCATTGCCGAACGCCGACTGCGCCTCGCGCTGGCAGCTGGCCAGCGCCTCGATGAAGTCGGCACTGGCGTCGACGCGGCGCATGCCCTTGCCGCCGCCGCCGGCACTGGCCTTGATCAGGACCGGGTAGCCGATCGCATCGGCCTGGGCACGCAGGAAGTCCGGGGCCTGGTCGTCGCCGTGGTAGCCGGGCGTGAGTGGCACGCCGGCCTGCTGCATCAACGCCTTGGCCGCGCTCTTGTCGCCCATCGCGCGGATCGCATCGGCCGAGGGGCCGATGAACACGATGCCCGCCTCGGCACAGGCCTGGGCGAAGCCGGCGTTCTCGGACAGGAAGCCGTAGCCGGGGTGGATCGCCTGCGCGCCGGTGCGGCGCGCGGCCTCCAGGATGGCGTCGCCGCGCAGGTAGCTCTCGCGTGCTGGCGCCGGGCCGATCGCGATGGCCTCGTCGGCCAGGCGCACGTGGCGCGCGTTGCGGTCGGCGTCGGAGTACACCGCCACGGTGGCGATGCCCAGGCGCTGGCAGGTAGCGATGACACGGCAGGCGATTTCGCCGCGGTTGGCGATCAGGATCTTGGTGAACATGGAGGTCTCGTTGCGCGGGCCAATGGCGGAGCAGGGGGCGGCATCTGTCGGTGCCGCGCGTGCCTTACATGCGGAACACACCGAACGCGGTCTTCTTCGCCGGCGCGTTGAGGCTGGCCGACAAGGCCAGGCCCAGCACGCGGCGCGTATCGGCCGGATCGATCACGCCGTCGTCCCACAACCGCGCGCTGGCGTAATAGGGATGGCCCTGCTGCTCGAACTGGTCGCGGATCGGCGATTTGAAGCCGTCCTCTTCCTCGGCCGACCACTGCCCGCCCTTGGCCTCGATGCCATCGCGCTTGACCGTGGCCAGCACGCTGGCGGCCTGCTCGCCGCCCATCACGCCGATGCGCGCGTTTGGCCACATCCACAGGAAGTTGGGCGAATAGGCGCGTCCGCACATGCCGTAATTGCCAGCGCCGAACGAGCCGCCGATCACCACGGTGAACTTGGGCACCTTGGCGCAGGCCACGGCCATCACCAGCTTGGCGCCGTCCTTGGCGATGCCGCCGTGTTCGTATTTGCGCCCGACCATGAAGCCGGTGATGTTCTGCAGGAACACCAGGGGGATGCCGCGCTGGGTGCACAGTTCGATGAAGTGCGCGCCCTTCAGCGCGGACTCGGAGAACAGGATGCCGTTGTTGGCGATGATGCCCACCGGGTAGCCGTGCAGGTGCGCGAAACCGGTGACCAGGGTGGCACCGTAGCGCGGCTTGAACTCGTCGAAACGCGAATCGTCGACGATGCGCATGATCACTTCGCGCACGTCATACGGCTTGCGGGTATCGGCGGGAATCACGCCATACAGGTCAGTGGCCGGGTAGCGCGGTTCGACCGGCGGCTGGACGGCCAGGGCCGGCTCGGGCTTGCGCCAGTTGAGCTGGCCGATGATCGCGCGGACCCGGGCCAGCGCCTGCAGGTCGTTGTCGGCCATGTGGTCGGCAACGCCGGAGATGCGCGTATGCACGTCGGCGCCGCCGAGTTCTTCGGCAGTGACCACTTCGCCGGTCGCCGCCTTCACCAGCGGCGGGCCGCCGAGGAAGATGGTGCCCTGTTCGCGCACGATGACCGTTTCATCGCTCATCGCCGGCACGTAGGCGCCACCGGCGGTGCAGCTGCCCATCACGCAGGCGATCTGCGGAATGCCCTGCGCCGACAGGTTGGCCTGGTTGTAGAAGATCCGGCCGAAATGATCGCGGTCCGGGAACACCTCATCCTGCAGCGGCAGGAACGCACCGCCCGAGTCCACCAGGTAGATGCACGGCAGGCGGTTCTGCTCGGCCACTTCCTGCGCGCGCAGATGCTTCTTGACCGTCATCGGGTAGTAGGTGCCGCCCTTCACCGTGGCATCGTTGGCCACGATCACGCACTCCACGCCCGACACCCGGCCGATGCCGGCAACCACGCCGGCACTGGGGATCGGATCGCCGTACATGCCGTGCGCGGCCAGCGGTGCGATTTCCAGGAAGGCGCTGCCCGGATCGAGCAGGGCATCGATACGATCGCGCACCAGCAGCTTGCCGCGTGCGGTGTGCTTGGCGCGAGCGGCGTCGCTGCCGCCCAGCGCGGTGCGCGCCAGGGTGCTGCGCAGGTCATCGACCACCGCCTGCAACGCAGCGCGGTTGGCCTCGAAGGTGTCGCTGCCCGGTTGCAGCTGGGTGCTCAAGACGGTCATGGCGTGCCCTTACCTGGTGCGCTGGAACAGTTCGCGGCCGATCAGCATGCGGCGGATTTCCGAGGTGCCCGCGCCGATTTCATACAGCTTGGCATCGCGCCACAGGCGCCCGGTCGGGTAGTCGTTGATGTAGCCGTTGCCGCCCAGCACCTGGATCGCCTGGCCGGTCAGCCAGGTGGCCTTCTCGGCCGAATACAGAATCGCACCGGCGGCGTCCTGGCGGGTGGTGTGGCCCTGGTCGCAGGCGCGCGCCACCGCATACACATAGGCACGGCAGGCGTTGAGGCCCACGTACATGTCGGCCAGCTTGGCCTGCATCAACTGGAAGGTGCCGATGGCCTGGCCGAACTGCTTGCGCTCGTGCACGTAGGGCATCACCACATCCATGGCCGCGGCCATCAGCCCCAGCGGGCCACCGGACAGCACCACGCGCTCGAAATCCAAGCCGGACATCAGCACGTTGACGCCACCGCCGACCGCGCCCAGCACGTTCTCTTCCGGCACTTCGCAGTCCTCGAACACCAGCTCGCAGGTGTTGGAGCCGCGCATGCCCAGCTTGTCCAGCTTCTGCGCGGTGGAGAAGCCCTTCATGCCCTTCTCGACCAGGAACGCGGTGATGCCCTTGGCACCGGCCTCCAGGTCGGTTTTGGCGTAGACGACCAGCACGTCCGCGTCGGGACCGTTGGTGATCCACATCTTGTTGCCGTTGAGCACGTAGTGATCGCCACGCTTGTCGGCGCGCAGCTTCATCGACACCACGTCCGAACCTGCGCCCGGTTCGCTCATCGCCAGCGCACCGACCTTCTCGCCGCTGCACAGGCCGGGCAGGAAGCGCTGCTTCTGGTCTTCGGTACCGTTCTTGCGCAGCTGGTTCACGCACAGGTTGGAGTGCGCGCCGTAGGACAGGCCGATGCCGCCGGAGGCGCGCGAGATTTCCTCCATCGCCACCACGTGGGCCAGGTAGCCCATGCCACTGCCGCCGTATTCTTCTTCCACGGTCAGCCCGAGCAGGCCCTGCTCGCCGAGCTTGCGCCACAGCGCATTCGGGAACAGGTTCTCTTCATCGGCCTGGGCGGCCAGCGGTGCGATTTCCGCCGAGGCAAAATGGGCCACGCTCTGGCGCAGCAGGTCGATCTCTTCGCCGAGATCGAAATTCATGGTCGGGACGTGCATGGGGCGACTCCGCAACAGCTGGATGGGACGCGCCGGTTGGGGTGGACGGCAATGACCGTCCCGCGGGCGATTTGGCCCAGCGTAGCGGGGTTTGCGGAAGAAGTGAACACAAATTCAAAAATTGAACATAGAATCAACAAATGGCCTACAAACGCTCCGCACTGATGGAAGAACGCCTCGCCGGGGCCCGCGAACGGATCCTGCTGGCGACCCGTGCGCTGGTGGCCGCCGGCGGCTACCGCAACGCCCCGGTCACCGCCGTTGCGGCCGAGGCGGGGGTCTCCACCGGGTTGATCTACCGCCATTTCCCGTCCAAGGCCGAACTGTTCGTCGAGGTGCTCACTGCGGCGGTCGAGCACGAACTGCGCATCTTTGAAGCCATCGCCGCCGAGCCGCTGCCCGCCCCCGAGCGCCTGCGCCGGGCGATCACCGCCTTCGTGCGCCGTGCACTGGCCGGCCCCGGCCTGGCCTATGCCTTCATCGCCGAGCCGGTCGACCCGGAGGTGGAAGCCGAGCGCATCCGCTGCCGCCGGTTGTTCGGCGAGGTGTTCCGGCGCATCGTCGCCGACGGCATCGAGGACGGCACCTTTCCGCCGCAGGACACCCACGTCGCTGCGGCCTGCATCGTCGGTGCCTTCACCGAAGCGCTGGTCGGCCCGACCGCGCCCAGCCGCGACGCGCACGGCGACGAACACGCGCTGGTGGAGTCGATCTGCGTTTTCTGCCTGCGGGCCGCGGGCGGCTGAGCCACGCCCATGCTGCATTGCGATAGAAAGCGGCGGCTTGCAGAGCCCCGCTGACGCTGGTCATACTCGGCCGACAAGCCGTGGTCCAACGACTACCAGCCAGGGGTATAGAGAGTGCGGAATTACGACCTCGAGTTCCTGAAACGCTTTTCCATGGTCATCGCGCTGTTGATGGCCATCACGCTCGGCCTGATTCTGTTCGCTGCCTACCTGCACACCAGCATTCCCCCGGAAGTCTCTCCATTGGCCGCCAAGCGCACTGAACAGCGCATTGCCCCGGCCGGTGCGGTCTATGCCGGCAGTACCGGCGCCGCCGCGCAGGCCTCGGCCAAGGCCGCCGCCCTGGCCAAGGCCGCCTCGCAGGTGGCCTACGGCGGCACCACCGACGGCAAGGTCATCTTCGACAACCTGTGCACCGCCTGCCACACCAATGGCGTGGGCAAGGCTCCGACCCTGGACCACAGCCACTGGGATGCGCGCATCGCCCAGGGCAAGGACACCCTCTACAAGCATGCCGTGGAGGGCTACACCGGCCCGGATGGCGGCATCATGCCGCCCAAGGGTGGCAACCCGGCGCTGACCGAAGCGCAGATCCACGCCACCGTCGACTGGATGCTCGGCAACCTGAAGTAGATCCACGCCATGCGTGGATGCCGCAGGACGCCCGGCAATCGAACGTAGATCCACGCCATGCGTGGATGCTGTCCGTTCCAGCACGCATGACCCGCATTGCCGCGTTGCACGCGGCATCCACGCATGCCGTGGATCACCTGCCTGCCGACCCCCGCCCTTGCATTACCATCTGCAGCGGTCGCTGGCCGTGCCATCGCCGGTCATCTTTCGCCTGCAGGCTTGCCGCATTCTCCCGGAGTCGTCCCACCCATGCGTCGTACCCCTCTCGTGTTCGCCCTCGCGCTGGCGCTGTCCAGCGCTGTCCATGCCCAGGCGCCCGTGCCGGCCCAGCCGCACCCCGCCGCCCCGGCCGCCCCGGCCGCCGCCCACGGCAAGGCCAGCGTGACCCTCACCGCCGCGCCTACCGACTGGCGCGCGCTGGACGGGCAGAAGGTCCGCATCGCCGCGCCACTGACCCTGGCCGGCACCGATGGGCTGGTGCGCTTCGGCGAACTTACCGTCGCCTTCGATGGCCGCCTCTGGCAGCCCAGCGAAGTGGCCGCCCCGCGCAGCGCGGGCCATTCACAGATCGCCGCCGACAACGCGCATCGCCGCCTGCTGCTCGATGACGGCAGCGACGCGCGCGATCCTGGCCCGGTGGCCTATCTGCCGGCCGGCGCCAACCTGCGCACCGGCATGGTCCTGCGCAACGTCGAAGGCATCGTGCGGGTGGATGCCAAGGGCGTCCCGCGCCTGCAGGTGACCCGCCCGCTGGTGCTGCCCAAGCTGGATCGCCCGGCCGTACCGGTCGTGGCCGGCAGCCTGCACGTGGCCGCCTTCAACCTGGAAAACTTCTTCAACGGCGACGGCCAGGGCGGCGGCTTCCCGACCCTGCGCGGCGCCCGCACCCTGGCCGAACACCAGGCGCAGAAAGCCAAGCTGGTGACCACCATCAATGCCCTCGGTGCCGATGTCGCCGCGCTGATGGAACTGGAGAACGACGGCTACGGCCCGCAGTCGGCGATCGCCCAGCTGGTCGATGCACTCAACGCCGACCGGGGCGCCGGCGCCGATTGGCGCTTCATCGATGCCGGCAAGGGCCCGGGCGAAAATCCGATCCGGGTCGGCATCATCTACCGCGCCTCGCGGGTCACCCCGGTCGGCGCACCGGCCACCCTCGAGCAGGGCCCGTTCGGCCCGCACAGCCGCGTCCCCATGGCCCAGGCCTTCCGCGCCGGCAAGGGAGCTCCGTTCGTGGTCGTGGCCAACCACTTCAAGTCCAAGGGATGCTCGGAGGCCACCGGCGCCGACGCCGACCAGAAGGACGACCAGGCCTGCTGGAACGCCACCCGCGTCGAATCGGCCCGGCTGCTGGACCAGTGGCTGCGCACCGATCCCACCGGCATCGGCAGCAACGACGCGGTTCTGCTGGGCGACTTCAACGCCTACGCGATGGAAGATCCCATCCGCACCCTGCATGAGGCCGGCTGGCGCGACGCCTTCGCCGTGGCCAAGGTCGACCGCCCCTACAGCTACGTCTACAACGGCATGAGCGGCCGCCTCGATCACGCCCTGCTCAGCCCGGGCATGGCCGCCCGCCTGCGCGGCGCCGCCGAATGGCACACCAACGCCGACGAAGCCGATGACGTGGGCTACCGCGATCGCAATGAGAAAGGCCCCTGGCGCAGCTCCGACCACGACCCGCTGCTGTTGGGCTTCGACCGCTGATCAGGCCGGCCGGCTGGCAGTGCGGCGTTGAATGGCCTGTGATGTACGGCATGCCGGGGCGCGCGACCACACCGTAGAGCCACGCCATGCGTGGCTGCTCTGCCCCCGCCGCCATCGCACGTCTGCAAAAGCAGGATCAGGCCGGTCAGTACAGGACCATGTGTTGCCAGGGACGGCAACACCGATCCGCCAAGGGTGCAGGTCTGTGTCTGCGAGGCACTGCCTCGCGCACGACTGAACCCACATCCGCCCTGCGGAGGGGCCGGGCCGCGAAGCGCGCTGCAGGACGTGACCCGCACTGGCCGGCCTGATCCCGCCTGGGTGGCGAACAGGCGCTGAATCCC
>NZ_DAMAGC010000105.1:0-14951 GCF_031995405.1 Stenotrophomonas sp.
TCCTCCTTTATTTCGCCTCCAAGGGCATGGGGGCCCAGCGCCCGACCCACCGACCATCGCCCAAAAAACCTGGCTTCTACCTGCCCACCGCAAGCCGAGGCCCGTAGCGGGCGGTAGGCCCCTGGGCAAAATAAAGGAGGAGGCCGCCCCGCGGCCGGGGGACATTTGCACCAGGGGCCTACCGGCTGCTACGGGGCCCTTACGCTCGCGACCGACCAAAGCGGAGACACCACCAGACCCGCACAGCGCCGAGACTCCCCGAAGCCACATGCATATCGCCGTCCACCGTCCACCAAAGCCATTGCAGCAAGACAATCCTTTCCCTGGGACAGGAACAAAAAAAGGGCGAGGCCCAAAGCCCCGCCCTCTCAATACCACCGGAAAAAGTTCAGCCGCGACGCGCGCAGTACATCGACTGCGCCGGCAACACCAACGCGTCGGCTTCCACAGTGCCCACGTCCGGACCCGGCACGTGCAGCGCCTGCCACGTACCCGCCGGCAACCCCACCCGGACCACATCGGCCGACAGATTGAAGGCCAGCAGCAGCGTCTCGCCCGCGTGCCGCCGCTCGAACATCAGCACCGGCTCGGCCGTGTCCAGGAACACGATGTCGCCCACCAGCAGCGTCGGCATCGTCCGCCGCCAGCCCAGGAACGCACGGAAGGCACCCAGCACCGAATGCGGATCATGTTCCTGCACCGCCACTGCCGCCGCACGGTGTTCGGCCGGAATCGGCAGCCACGGCTCGCCACTGGTGAAACCGGCCAATGGCGCATCGGTCCACGGCATCGGCGTGCGGCAGCCATCGCGGCCCTTGAAGTTCGGCCAGAACGTGATCCCGTACGGGTCCTGCAGCGCCTCGTATGGCACATCCGCCTCACCCAGGCCCAACTCCTCGCCCTGGTACAGACAGATCGACCCGCGCAGCGAACACAACAGCGCTACCAGCAACCGCGCCAACCGGGGCTGCGCCGGATGCCCACCCCAGCGGGTCACCGCGCGCTCCACGTCATGGTTGGAGATCGCCCAGCACGGCCACCCTTCGGTCATCGTCGCTTCCAGCCGCGACACCGTGTCGCGGATGTAGCCGGCGCTGAAATCCTTCACCAGCAGCTCGAAGCTGTACCCCATGTGCAGCCGGCCCGGCGCGGTGTACTCGGCGGTAGTGGCCAGCGAATCCTCGGCCGATATCTCGCCCAGGCTCACCGTCCCCGGGTACTCGTCCAGCAGCCCACGCAGCCGCTCGATGAAGCCGATGTTCTCCGGCTGGGTATTGTTGTAGTAGTGATACTGGTAGGCGTACGGATTGTCCGCGCTGAACCCGCGACCCACCCTCTTGTCCGCGGGTTTGGCCGGGTTGTCGCGCAGTTGTGCATCATGGAAGCAGAAGTTGATCGAATCCAGCCGGAACCCGTCCACGCCCCGATCCAGCCAGAAGCGCACGTAATCCAGCGTCGCCTGCTGCACCGCCGGATTGTGGAAATCCAGGTCCGGCTGGTCGGCCAGGAAGTTGTGCAGAAAATACTGCTCGCGCCGCGGTTCCCACTGCCAGGCCACGCCGCCGAAGATCGACATCCAGTTGTTGGGCGGCGTGCCGTCCTCGCGCGGGTCGGCCCACACGTACCAGTCCGCCTTGGGGTTGGTGCGGTCCTGGCGGCTCTCGCGGAACCAGTCATGGTCGATCGAGGTGTGGCTGAACACCTGGTCGATCATCACCTTCAGGCCCAGCGCATGCGCCTTGGCCAGCAACCGGTCGAAATCGGCCAGCGTGCCAAACAGCGGATCCACATCGCGGTGGTCGGCGATGTCATAGCCGAAATCGGCCATGGGCGATTTGAAGAAGGGCGAGATCCAGATCGCGTCAACGCCCAGCGCAGCCACGTAATCCAGGCGTTCGATGATGCCGGGCAGGTCGCCTACCCCGTCGCCGTTGGCGTCGAGGAAACTGCGCGGGTAGATCTGATAGATGACGGCGCCACGCCACCATGGAGTCTGCGACATTGAGGGCCCCCCTCCGGGCTTCCACGGCACCCGCATCGGGGCGCCAGAACGTAGCGACAAGCTTATCCGCGCGCTTCCGGCGATGGCGCCACCTGCATACGTATTCACGCCCCCCGGGCGGCCCGGACCGCCCGGATCGCCTTCGCGGGCGGAAAACGACCGCACCGCCTATAATTCGGGTCAAGCCTGAAAGTCAGACCGCATGACCATCACCGAAGACACCCGCTCCGCGCTGGGCCTGCCCCAGATCCAGACGCTCGCCGCGCCCGACATGGCCGCCGTCGATGCGCTGATTCGCCACCGACTGTCCTCGGATGTCGTGCTGATCAACCAGATCGCCGACCACATCATCTCCGCCGGCGGCAAGCGCCTGCGGCCGATGCTGGTCATGCTGGCCGGCCACGCGGTCGGCCAGGCCGGCCCCGAGCACCACCAGCTGGCGGCGATCATCGAGTTCATCCACACCTCGACCCTGCTGCATGACGACGTGGTGGACGAATCCAGCCTCCGGCGTGGCCGCAGCACCGCCAACGCGTTGTGGGGCAACGCCCCCAGCGTGCTGGTCGGCGACTTCCTGTACTCGCGCAGCTTCCAGCTGATGGTCGAGCTGGACCGCATGCCGGTCATGCGCATCCTGGCCGACACCACCAACCGCATCGCCGAAGGCGAAGTGCTGCAGCTGCTGCACGTCCACAACCCGGACACCGACGAGGCCGCCTACCTGCGCGTGATCGAGCGCAAGACCGCCGTGCTGTTCGCCGCCGGCACCCGCCTGGGCGCGCTCGCCAGCGGCGTGGACGAAGCCACCCAGCAGGCGCTGTACGACTACGGCATGGCGCTGGGCTATGCCTTCCAGATCGCCGACGACGTGCTGGACTACTCGGCCAACGCCGAGGAACTGGGCAAGAACCTGGGCGATGACCTGGCCGAAGGCAAGGCCACGCTGCCACTGATCCACGCGATGGCGCACACCGATGCCACCACCCGCCAGCGCCTGCGCGAGATCGTGCAGAACGGCGATGCCGAGGCGATGCCCGAAGTGCTGGCGGCCATCCACGCCACCGGCGGCCTGGAATACAGCCGCGCGCGCGCGGTCGAATACGCCGATGCCGCCGAGCGCGCGCTGGACGGCCTGGCCGACAACGACGCCGTCGCCGCCCTGCGCGGCCTGGCCCGTTACGCGGTGCAACGCTCGCACTGATCGACTGCGCCGGCACGCCATGGATACGGGTAGAGCCGAGCCATGCTCGGCTGCCCTTCCGGAGTCATGGCTGCCCTCCGCCCCCCGCACCACGACCACCGATACATGCACCGCGCCCTGCGCGGTGCAGCCGACCAACGGTCGGCGCTACCGGCGTTTTGTCTCGAACCGCTCCTCGAAGAATTCATCCAGCGCCTTCCACGCGCGCTTGGCGGCCCGTTCGTTGTACTGGCAGCCCGGTGGGCTGTTGGCGTCCGATTCGGCGAAGCAGTGCACCGCGCCGCTGTAGTTGGTGAACTCCCAGTCGACCTTGGCCGCGTTCATTTCCTGCTCGAAGCTGGCGATGTCGTCCTTGCTGACGCTCTTGTCGTCAGCGCCGTTGAGCACCAGCACCGAGGGATGCGTGCCACCGGCCTTGGCCGGCAGCGGCGAGCCGAGGCCGCCATGCAGGCTGACCACGCCCGCCAGCGGTGCCCCCGCCCGGGCCATTTCCAGCACGGTGGTGCCGCCGAAACAGAACCCGACCGCGCCGATCCGGGAGGCATCCAGCGGCGCCTTGCCGGCCTGCGCCTTCAGCACCTCGATCGCCTTCAGCGCCCGCGCGCGCAGCACCGGCCGATCGTTGCGCAGCTTGGTCGCCACCGGCCCGGCTTCGGCATCGGTCTTCGGGCGCACGCCCTTGCCGTACACGTCGGCCACGAGCACCACATAGTCATCGCCGGCCAACTGTTTGGCCTTGGCGATGGCCGAGTCATTCACGCCTTTCCAGTTCGGCACCATCACCAGTCCCGGGCGCGTGTCGTTGTCGCTGTCGTCGTAGACCAGCACGCCGCTGAAGGTGGTGCCGTCCTGCGTCCATTCCACCGGCTTGGCCTGCATCGCCGCCAACGCGGGCAATGCCGTCATGCCCAACAGCACCGCCGCACCCCACCGCCATTGCTTGTTCATGCGTCTGCTCCCGACAGAAAGAACCCCGAGTGTATGCCGGCCGCCTGACGACCCCGTGTAGAGCCGACCGTTGGTCGGCTGCTGCCCTTCCCATGTAGAGCCGACCGTTGGTCGGCTGCCCTTCGCGCAGTGACCCTTTCCCCGCACCGGGCACAAAAATCGATCCGCGCCTCGAAACGGATCGCAGAAGCCGCCCCCAGCGGCTCGACGTGCGCGCCCCCGATCTGGCAGGCTGGCCGCCCCCTCGCAAGAAACGCCACGCATGAACCTTGCCGATCGCTTCCTCACCGGCCTCGTACCGCGCCTGCGGGAAGACGATGCGGCGATGTGGGGCTGGACCGAAGGCGCCAGCAGCACCGACCTGCAGCGCCTGCGCGAGCGCTGGCCGCAGGTACCCGAGAGCCTGCTCGCGCTGCTCAGCCGGGTCGATGGCACCCATTTCCGCGCCTACCCGAAGGGCGACGTGGGGCTGCTGATGCTGGGCTCGGACGTCGAGGAGGGGCGGTACCCCTACTACCTGCGCTCGGTCGAACAGATCTTCGACGACAGCGCGCAATGGCAAGGCTGGGGTGAGAGCATCCGTACGATCTACGAAGAATGGCTCGAAGAGGACGAAGAGATCCTGGGCGACGGCATCGATGCCGACCTGCCGATGGGCCAGCGGCTGTGCTTCTCGCACTGCATGAACAACGGCGGCACCTCGGTGCTGTACCTGGATTTCGATCCAGCCCCCGGCGGCACGGTCGGCCAGGTGGTGCGCTACCTGCACGATCCGGACAGCTACCGGGTCATCGCCACTAGCTTCGATGCGTACCTGCAGCAGCTCATCGACGGCAACTACGCCTTCATCGACGAAGAGACCTGACAATCCCATCGCCGTCGACGGTCGAGGCAGCGCGTCCTCACGTAGAGCCACGCCATGCGTGGCTGCTCTCGGCACACACCGCGCAGCCACGCATGGCGTGGCTCTACCCGCAAGGGCAGCCGACCAACGGTCGGCTCTACGAAATCCCGATCCCCGGGATGGCGGTGATGGCCTCGGGCCACGCATGGCGTGGCTCTACGAGACTGCGCAGCCACGCATGGCGTGGCTCTACCCGCAAGGGCAGCCGACCAACGGTCGGCTCTACGAAATCCCGATCCCCGGGATGGCGGTGATGGCCTCGGGATCGAACCCGGCCAACGCGGCGAAATGTCGGCCACGCGCGACGTAATCGCGGTACACGCCATAACTAGGCGCCCCCGGCGACAGCAGCACCACGCCACCCTGTGGGCCCAGCGCGGCACGCGCCAGCTGCATCGCCTCGGCGAGGTCGGCGGCGGCATGCAGGCCAAAGCGGCCGGTATCGGCCAGCGGCTGCAGCAGCGCGTGGATGCGCGGGCCATTGGCGCCCATCGTGACGATCTCCAGCGGGGGTACGTCGTGTGCCATGTGCGCCACGAAATCGTGCCAGTCCAGGCCGCGGTCGTGGCCGCCCACCAGCAGCGCGATGCGCCGCCCGGCAAAACACTCCAGCGCCGCCAGGCTGGCATGCGGGGTGGTGCTGATCGAATCGTTGACGAAGGTGATGCCATCGCACGTGCCGATGGTCTGCAGGCGGTTGGGCAACGGACGGAAGTCCTGCACTGCCGGTGCCAGCGCCACTGCATCCAGGCCCAGCGCCTCAAGCGCGGCCAGCACCGCGCACAGGTTGCCGCGGTTGTGGCGGCCGGGCAGCGGCGTATGCGCGGTGTCGAACACCGCCTGCTCACCTCGATGCACGACATCGCCGCGCATGTGCCAGCCCTGCGGCTGGTTGAACCAGACGATCGCGCTGCGCGGTAGCGACAACGCCGACAGATGCGGATCGGCGGCATTGAGCACGGCGATGCGCGGCGCGCCGTCGGTCACCAGGCGCAGTTTGTCCTCGATGTAGCGCGCTTCGCTGCCATGCCAGTCAAGGTGTTCCGGGAACAGGTTCAGCACGATCGCCACCTGCGGGTGCGCACCGCTGCGCCCCACTTCGCCGGTCTGGTAGCTGGACAGCTCCACCGCCCAGTAATCCGGCGCGGGCTGCGGTTCCAGCACCTCCAGCAAGGGCAGGCCGATGTTGCCGACCAGCGCCGTGCGCGCTCCCGACGCCCGCAGCAGGTGCGCCAGCAACGCGGTGGTGGTGCTCTTGCCCTTGGTGCCGGTCACGCACACGGTGTCGCGCACGGTGTCCTGCGCATCGGCGTGCTCGGCAAACCACAGCGCGGTGCCGCCGATGAACTGCGTGCCGTGTGCGACGGCATGCAGTGCCGCCTCACCGTACGGGCTGATGCCCGGCGACTTGATCACCACCTCGAACGCCGCCAGCGCCTCACCGCTCACGTCCGAGCGCACGTGCAGTGCATCGCCAGCCACAGCGCGCGCGTCAGCCGCTTCAGC
The DNA here is from genome assembly GCF_031995405.1 of Stenotrophomonas sp. Taxonomy (GTDB): domain Bacteria; phylum Pseudomonadota; class Gammaproteobacteria; order Xanthomonadales; family Xanthomonadaceae; genus Stenotrophomonas. The sequence goes on from NZ_DAMAGC010000105.1 coordinate 6,562, forward strand.
CTCCGGGCAGAACAGGGTCAGCGGCAGCGAAGGCAGCCGCTGCTGCAGCACGCGCCATGCGGCGCGCCCTTCCCGTCCCCAGCCCCACAAGGCAACCCGCTTGCCCTCAAGCTGCGAAATTCGCACGCAGGCGCTCCCAGATCGACGCCGGGATCCGGTGCTCGCCTTCCAGCACCAGCAACGGCTCGATGTGCAGCTCGGCGGCATCCAGCTGCGGCTGGATCTGCGCGACGAAACGCTTCACCAGCGCATCTTCGGCCCACTCCGGGCGCGCGGCCAGGGTGGCCATGGCCGCACGCGATTCGCGGCCTTCACCCACGCATTCGAACGGCTTGTGGTCCTGGAATTCCAGCAGCGCATCGAAGCCGCCGGCCTGCTCGGGATCATCCAGCAGGTTGCGGCCGAAAATGGCCACCAGGCGCGGCTTGGGCATGAACGGAGCCAGCGCCAGGAACACGAAATGGCACTTGGGGCAGACCCCGCACCAGCGGTTCACCGGGCGCTCGCCGAGAATGTGGAAGTTGCGGTTGCAGCTGGAGAAGTGCGCGTCGTAGTAGTCGCTCTTGGCGAACTGGCGCGCCACCGCCAACTCCGACAGCGGGCGCAGCAACGAGTAGTAATGCAGGTCGGCGGCGACGTGCTTTTCCAGGTGCTCGCCGAAGGCCTGCTCGAATGCCCAGCCCTTGGACCACTGGTGGTTCACTTCGCCCGTGCCGGGAATCTGGCTGCCGTAGCTGGCCGAGCGCTCGTTGGAGAACACCACCTGGTCCACGCCCTGCAGCAGCGCCGCCAGCACCATGATCGCCGAGTTCACCGCGGTGACCGGGATGTGTCCGTTCCAGGCGCCCTGGCGGTTCAACTCGAACAGTTCCGGGGCCAGCGCGCGGCCGATGTTCAGCGTCGGCAGCCCGGTGCGCTCGGCGCACGCGCGGATCAGCTGTGAACCGCCGATCCACGTCACCGTCTCGGCGATGCCCAATCCGCGCAACGCTTCGATGCTGACCAGCGAGTCCTTGCCGCCGCCGATGGCAACCAGCGCGTGCGCGCGCAGGCCCACGGCCGGGGCAGCGAAGGCCTCGCCGTCGGCCGGCAGGCGGAAGCGCCCGCGCAGGTTCAACCCGTTGCGGTAGGCGAACTCGCCCAGGCCGTTGAGGTAGATGTCCTCCACCAGCGCCGCGGTGGCCGCATCGATGGCGTAACCGTCGATGCGCACCTGTTCGGGCACCCCGGCCTTGTAGTAGCTCACGCCCGCGATGAGGTGCAGCAGGCGCAGCGCGCGCTGCACGGCCTCGGCGCGGGCGCCATCCAGCACGAAGGGCGCGCCGGGAATGGTCACCGTCTCGATCAGCTCGGGGCCGTCGTCGAAGGCGTAGACCAGGTGCGCCACGCCGGTATCCGCAGCGAAATCGCAGCGGACGAAGCGGAAAACGGCAACCTGGTGTTTATCGAAAGCAGTCATGGTGTATCCGGTTGAGAAGGCGGCAGGCAGCAGTCAAGGCACGTCATCGATGACGTCCTCGCGCGGCAGCTCGCGCTGGTTGTAGGTGTTGGCCATGACGTAGCCGTACGCGCCGGCGTCGGCGATCAGCATCACATCGTCCGGCGCGGTGGACACCGGCAGCTTGCGACGCTTGCCGAACACATCGCTGGACTCGCAGATCGGACCGACCACGTCGAACACCGCCTCGGCATACCCGCCCAACCGGCTCAGGTTCTCGATGTCGTGCCAGGCGTCGTACAGGGCCGGGCGCATCAGCGTGTTCATGCCCGCATCCAAGCCCACGCGGCGCACGCCATCCTTCTCGATCACCTGGGTGGCCGTGGCCAGCAGCACGCCCGATTCGGCCACCAGATAGCGGCCTGGCTCGATCGCCAGGCGGAACGCCGGGTGCACGGCCTTGACCTCGGCCAGGCCGGTCGCCCAGGCGTCCAGGTCGAACGGCTCATCATCGGCGCTGTAGGGAATGGGCAGGCCGCCACCGATGTCGATGGTCTCCACGCTGCCGATGCGGCGCGCGAAACCGGCCAGCTCATCGCACATCAGGCGCCAGTGCTGCGCCGTTTCCACCCCGCTGCCCAGGTGCGCGTGCAGGCCCACCACGCGGGTGCCCAGCTCGCCGGCCAGGCGCACGAACTCGTCCACCCGCGCGATCGGCAGGCCGAACTTGGAGTCCTTGCCGCCGGTGCGCACCTTGGCGTGGTGGCCTTCGCCACGGCCCAGGTCCACGCGCAACCACAGTTCGCGGTTGCGGAACAGCTCCGGCCAGCGCTGCAGCGCTTCGACGTTGTCCACGGTGACGGTCACGCCCAGCGCGAAGGCCGCTTCGTACTCGGCACGCGGCGCGAAACTGGGGGTGAACAGCACGCGGCGCGGCGACAGCGTCGGCAGCGTGTTGAACACATGCTTGAGCTCGCCGTGCGACACGCACTCCAGGCCGAAGCCTTCCTGCTCCAGCACTTCCAGGATCGCCGGATGCGAGTTGGCCTTGATCGCGTAGTAACGCTGGTCGATGGCCTTGATCGCGGTCAGCGCGCGTGCGCGCGCCCGCACCGTGGGCAGGTTGTACACATAGCGCGGCGTACCGGCCTGCGCCAGGTTCAGCAGGTGCTCGCGCTGGCCCCGCCACCAGGCGGTGTCGCGCGGACGCACGGTGCCGGCGATCTCGCGCCAGCGCGGGCCGAACACCTCGGCTTCTTCGACCGGCATCGCACCGCTGTCGATCAGCTCGGCGTGCAGGATCGGCAGCAGGCCGTCGGCGTCGGCTTCATCGATGACGAAGGTCAGGTTCAGGTCGTTGGACGACTGGGAAATCATGTGCACGCGTTCGCGGCCGAACGTGGCCCAAACATCCGACAGCTTGTGCAGCAGCGAACGCATGCCGCGCCCGACCAACGTGATCGCCGCGCACGGCACGATGATCTTGACCTTGCAGATCTGCGACAGGTCGGCCGACAACGCGGCCAGCACGTCGGTGCTGACCAGGTTCTCGGACGGGTCCAGCGACACGGTCACGTTGGTTTCGGCCGACCCGATCAGGTCCACCGACAGGCCGTGCTTCTTGAACAGCCCGAACACGTCGGCCAAAAACCCGACCTGCTGCCACATGCCGATGCCTTCCATCGACACCAGCACGATGCCGTTGCGGCGGCTGATCGCCTTCACCCCCGGCACCAGCGCGGCACTGCCGTCGATGCTGGTGCCCGGCAGTTCCGGGCGCTCGGTATCCAGGATCGCCATCGGCACGCCGGCATCGCGGCACGGCTTGATCGAGCGCGGGTGCAGCACCTTGGCGCCGGTGGTGGCGATTTCCTGCGCTTCGTAATAGTCCAGCCGGGTCAGCAGGCGCGCGTCGGGTACATCGCGCGGATTGGCGCTGAACATGCCCGGCACGTCGGTCCAGATTTCCACGCGGCTGGCCCCCAGCAGCGCGCCGAAGTACGCCGCCGAGGTATCCGAGCCGCCGCGGCCGAGAATGGCGGTACCGCCATCGGCATGCCGCGAAATGAAGCCCTGGGTGATCAGCATGCGGGTGGGCTGGGCGCGGAAGCGTGCGGCCCACGCCGCGTCGGCCCGCCACTGGCAGTTCACCGACAGGCGCTGCGACCAGTCGCTCTGGTTGGGCTGCGGCGGCAGGGCATCGAGCCATTCACGCGCATCCATCCAGCCAAAATCCAGGCCACTGGCGCGCAGATAGGCCGCGCCCACCGTGGAGGACAGCAGTTCGCCCTGGCCCAGCACATCGGCCTGCCAGTCCAGCGGGCGGCTGGCCGCACGCGGGTCGTCGAGCAGCCCGCTCAGGCCGGCAAGGCGCGCGTCCAGCGCGCCGGCATCCAGCCCCAGCTCCACCAGGAAATCGCGGTGGCGCGCCACCAGCGCCTCCACGCGGGCGCGACTGTCGGCCGCACCATCGGCGATGGCGGTCAGCTCGTTGGTCACCCCGGACAGCGCCGACACCACCACCAGCACGCGCGCACTGGTCTCTTCCGCGCGTTTTTTCGCCAGCTTCCCGATCGTGTCCCAGCGGTGACGACGCGACACGGAAGTGCCGCCGAACTTCAGTACGATCCAGCGATCGACAAGGGGGGAAGCTGACATGGACGTGAGGAGGGTTTCGTAGTGGGAGGGGGATTCGCCCGGCACACCGGCCGAACTCCCGATTCTATGCCAAGCCCGGCCCCGACAGGGCCGTTAGGGGCACCAGCCCAGCCAGTTGGGTGCCGCCGCAGCGACCGGGATTGGTAAGCTGCCCGACCGTTTTGCTGATCCTTGCCGCCATGAGCTCTCGCCGTTTCCTGCAGTTGGACGTGTTCTCCCCCCATCCCGGCGCCGGCAACCCGCTGGCCGTGGTCCTCGACGCCGAGGGCCTGGACGAGGCCACGATGCAGGCGATCGCCCGCTGGACCCGCCTGCCGGAAACCACCTTCGTGTTCGCCCCCGACGTGGCCGGGGCCAGCTACCGCATCCGTATGTTCAGCCCGCAGAAGGAAGTGCCGTTCGCCGGCCATCCCAGCGTCGGCACGGCGCACGCGGTGCTCGAGGCCGGGCTGGCCGCACCGGTGGACGGCCTGCTGGTGCAGGACGGCATTGCCGGAGCGCTGCCGCTGCGCGTGGACGGTGACGGCGCCGCCCGCACCATCGCCATCCGCACTCCGCGCGCCAGCGTGGCCGAGGTGACCGAGGCCACCGATCCGCGCCTGCAGGCCGCGCTGCAGGGTTGGGCGCTGGGCGCGCTGCCGCCGGCACGGATGGCCGGCGGGCGCAGCTGGTGGGTGGTGGAACTGCGCGATGAGGCCACCCTGCGCGCCCTGCGCCCGGACTGGGACGCGATCGCCGCGATCGCCGAAAGCACCGACAGCATGGGCGTGTTCGCCTATGCGCGCAGCCAGGGCCAGGCCTGGGACCTGGCCGTGCGCGCGTTCGTCGGCAACGGCCGACGTTTCGAAGATGCCGCCTCCGGCGCGGCCAACGCGGTGCTGGCCGCATGGCTGGACAGCCGCGACGCCCTGCCCGGCGGCGCGCGCGACTACGTGGTCAGCCAGGGCCGCGAGGTCGGCCACGATGCGCGGCTCAGCCTGCACATCGATGCAGCCGGCGATGTGTGGTCCGGCGGCCAGGTGCAGACGGTCATCCGCGGCACGCTGGACTGGTGATCGGCGCGCGCCACCCGCCCCGACGCGGCGCCTCAGCGCGCCGCATCCTCATACACCGGCCGCCCATCCACCCAGGTTGAACGCACCTGCAGGTCGGCCAGGTGCGCCGGCGGCACTGACAGCGGATCGCGGTCCAGCACCACGAAATCGGCACGCAGCCCCGGCTGCAGGCGCCCCACCTGACGCTCGTCGTGGCCGGCCCAGGCCGCATCGGCGGTGAAGCCACGCAGCGCCTCGGCCGCACTCAGGCGCTGGTCCGGCTGCCAACCACCGGGCGGTTGACCGGCGCGATCCTGGCGGGTCACCGCGGCATACAGCCCCAGCCGGGGATCGACCTGTTCCACCGGGAAATCCGAGCCGAGTGCGATATGCGCCCCGGCGGCGAGCATCCGCCGCCACGCGTACGCGCCGAGGATGCGCTCGGGGCCGACCCGGTCCTGCGCCCAGCCCATGTCCGACGTCGCGTGGGTGGGCTGCATCGATGCGATCACGCCCAGTTCGGCAAAGCGCGGAATGTCCTGCAACGCCACCACCTGCGCATGCTCGATCCGCCAGCGGTGATCGCGGTCGCTGCGCGACCCCAGCACGCGCGCATAGGTATCCAGCGCGATACGGTTGCCGCGGTCGCCGATCGCATGGGTGGCCACCTGCATGCCGCAGCCATCGGCCTTGCGCACGGCGGTCTCGAAGTCTTCCGGCGAGGTCACCAGCAGGCCGCGGTTGTGCGGATCATCGCTGTAGTCGGCCAGCAGCGCGGCACCGCGGCTCCCCAGCGCACCGTCCATGAACAGCTTCAAGCCCTGCATTTCCAAGCGCCCACCAGGATGCCGGTACGCCCCGTGCGTGCACAGATCGTCCAGTGCGGCGTTGTTGCCATCGGCATAGGCGTCGATGCGCAATGGCAGTTGGCCGGCATCGGCGAAACGGCGCATCAGTGCCAGGTCCTCGCGTGATACGCCCATGTCATGCACCCCGGTCAGGCCCTGGCTGACCGCCTTGCGCAGCGCGCGGGTGAGCATCTGTTCGCGGGCGGCCTGGGTGGGGGCCGGGATTGCCGCACGCACCAGCTCCATCGCCCCGTCGATGAACACCCCGCTGGGCTGATTGCGCGCATCACGGACGATGCGCCCGCCCGCCGGTTGCCAGCGTCCGGCCAGGGCACGCTGCCCGGGCTGCTGCGCCAGCGCGCGCAGGGCGGCGCTGTTGGCCCAGCCGGCATGTCCGTCGATGCGCCCGAGCCAGACCTGACGCGCCGGGAATGCCGCATCGAGGTCGGCAACGGTCGGAAAATCCGTCTGCGCCCACTGGTTCTGGTCCCAGCCGTTGCCGAGCAGCCAGCCGTCCGGGTTGTCGGCGGCGAAGCGCTGCAGCCGCGCGACGACATCGGCCTTGCTGGTCGCGCCGGTCAGATCGGCCTGCATCAGCGTGCTGTCGAGGAACATCAGGTGCGCGTGCGCATCGATCAGGCCCGGCACCACGGTCGCATCGCCCAGGTCGGTCAGCGCCGCCAGCGGGTAAAGCTCCAGCAGCGCCTTGCGCTCGCCCACCGCCAGCACGCGGCCACTGGCATCGTCCCAGGCCAGCGCGGTAGCGGTTGGTGCACCAGGCTCACCGGTGTGGATGGCCGCGGCGGTCAGCAGCCGGACATCGGCCTGCGCCGGGGCTGCACACAGACAGGACAACAGGACAGCCAGACCACGAACGCGCATGCGATGCTCCCCGCAACGAAACAGGGGCGACTATGCCGCCCCTGTCGGGTTCACTCAATGCGCACTGCGGCACGCTCAGCTGGCCAGCTCGGCTTCCAGGCTGATCGGCACCGCGCTCAAGGCCTTGGACACCGGGCAGTTCTGCTTGGCGTCGTCGGCAATCGCACGGAACTGCGCCGCATCGATCTTCGGCACCACTGCCTTCACTTTCAGAGTGATCTGGGACAGCTGCGGGCCGCCCTCCATGGACAGGTCGACCTTGGCTTCGGTATCCAGCGAGGTGGGCACGAAACCGGCCTCGGTGAGCTTGGCCGACAGCGCCATGGTGAAGCAGCCGGCATGGGCAGCGGCGATCAGTTCTTCGGGGTTGGTGCCCTTCTCATCGCCGAAGCGGCTGCTGAAGGCATAGCGGGTTTTGTCCATCAGGCCGCTCTGGGGCGTGCTCAGTTGTCCCTTGCCTGTCTTGAGGTCACCTTCCCAATGCGCGGTGGCATGACGCGAAATACCCATCTGTTTGTCTCCTGCGGATGAATGGCAGGGCCAGCATGGACGATGCGGCGTTAGCACCGCGTCGGGCCTGTGTGCCCGCCGTGACCAGGCGTGCCCCGAGCCTGCCCTGCCGCGCCCACCCGACGAAAAATAACCGCTGTTTTCAAGGGGTTTGCGCGGCATCCGGTGCAACGCCCCGGCACCGCGCCGACGCCTCCCGGGTGGCCACGCCCCCTGTTTTCCGGGCATGTACTGATGCACTGCGGTAACCAACAGGCGGGAAATCGCGAATTTTTATGCGATTGCCTATTGGCGGCGCCGCATTGTTGCCCTACATTTCGCTTGCCGACCGGGTTCGGCGCGACCAAACAACCAACCGTTCACGGAACAGGAAACCATGGCAAAGACCGCTAAGAAGGCTGCCCCGAAGAAGGCAGTAAAGAAAGTCGCTACCAAGGCAGCCGCCAAGCCGGCCGCTCCCAAGCCGATCAAGGACGTACTGAGCAAGTCTGGTCTGGTTGCACACATCGTTGAAACGTCCGGCGTTGTCGCCAAGGACGTGCGCGCCGTACTCGCCTCGCTGGAAGGCGCCGTCGCCGCTTCGGTGCACAAGAAGGGCGCAGGCAGCTTCACCCTGCCGGGCCTGCTGAAGATCACCACCGTCAGCGTTGCGGCCAAGCCGAAGCGCAAGGGCATCAATCCGTTCACCAAGGAAGAGCAGTGGTTCGCCGCCAAGCCGGCCTCCACCAAGCTGAAGGTGCGTCCGCTCAAGAAGCTCAAGGACGCTGCGCTGTAATCCGGCGCGTTTCCTGCAGCACCGGACGGGACGGCCTTGGCCGTCCCGTTCTTTTTTGGTTCTTCTCCCGTCCGAGGGAGCGTCTTGCTGCAAGGGCCGCCGCAGAGTGGGCACGCCGCTGCGCGTATGGACGGTCAGTGCCGGCGGCGTGTGGATCAGGGCTGTGGCTTCGGTTGGCTTTGTCGCGCGCGTTAGGGCCCCGTAGCGGCCGGTAGGCCCCTGGTGCAAATGTCCCCCGGCCGCGT
>NZ_DAMAGC010000106.1:0-14761 GCF_031995405.1 Stenotrophomonas sp.
GCTGCGCCGCCTCAAACTGATCGCCCTGGTCATGCTGGTGGCGATGCTGGCCGGCTTCGTGATCAGCCATTGGCAAGGCGAACGCGGCATCTGGGCCTGGGTCTCGGCGTTCTGCGAGGCCGCCGCGGTGGGCGCGCTGGCCGACTGGTTCGCGGTGGTGGCCTTGTTCCGTCGCCCGCTCGGCCTGCCGATCCCGCACACGGCGATCATTCCGCATAGCAAGGAGCGCATCGCCGACAGCCTGGCGGTGTTCGTACGCGACCAGTTCCTGGAGCCCAACGCGCTGCTGGCGCGGTTGCAGGTGTTCGACCCGGCCAGCCGGCTGGGCAGTTGGCTGGCCGATCCGGCGCGCTCGCGGCTGCTGGCCGACATGGCGCGCGGCTGGGCATTGCAGGCCCTGGATTTTCTCGATGAGGCCGCCGTCCGGCGCAGCATCCAGGGCTTTGTGATCCAGCAGCTGCGGCAATGGAACGCCGCGGCCACCGCCGGCGAACTGCTCGGCCTGCTCACCGCCGACAACCGCCACCAGCGGGTGCTGGACGAAGGCCTGACCCGCGTCAGCGAATGGCTGGACAACCCGGCGGTCAAGCAACGCGCCTCCCACCTGATCGTGCGCTACCTGCAGCGCGAATGGCCCAAGCTGGCCAGCACGGTCAACTGGGTCAAGCCGATCGACGAGATCGGCGACAGCCTGGCCGAACGCATGGCGCATGCGGTGCTGGATGAGCTGCAGCAGATCCTCGCCCAGCCCGAGCACCCACTGCGCCGCGACTATGAGGCCTGGCTGGCCGACTACATCCAGCGCCTGCGCAGCGATCCGGCGTTGGCCGGGAAGATCGACCAGATCAAGCAGCAGGTGATCGACCACCCGGCCGTGCAGGAGTACGTGCAGGGGCTGTGGGAACGCATCCACGCCAGCCTGCGCGCGGACCTGTCCAGCGAAGACTCGGCGCTGGCCGGTCACCTGCGCCGCAGCCTGGCCTCGGTCGGCCAGGCGCTGCAGGACGATCCTTCGCTGCGCGAGGCCCTCAACCAGCACCTGATGGACGGCGCCGAACGCCTCACCAGCCGGTTGCGCGAGGGCGTCACCCAGCACATCGCGCAGACCGTCAAGGGCTGGGACGAGCGCCACCTGGTCGAACAGCTGGAGCTGAGCGTCGGCCGCGACCTGCAGTTCATCCGCTTCAACGGCACCCTGGTCGGCGGCCTGATCGGCCTGCTGTTGCACGCCGTGACGGTGTGGATGCACTGGTAGCAGCGGCCGCCCGGTTGACGATTTGACCGGGTGTTTTTGTGAAATGGTTCGCGTATTCTGCCGCGCATTCCGGGCTGGAGTGGCCCACAGGGGGAATGATGCGACGGATCATCGTGACGCTGGCGCTGTGCGCGCTGGCCAGCAGCGCCCATGCCGGGCGCGTGTACAAATGCGCGGCCGGCGGCCAGACCATCTACCAGACCGTGCCTTGCCCGCCCGAGCAGGACACCGGCGTGACCCGGCCGATCACCAAAGACCCCAACCTCAGCTGGGAAGAACGCACCCGCGCCCAGCGCGAGCTGTATGACGCGCGCCGCCGCATGCAGGCCGATGCAGGCCGCGGCCAACCGGCGGTGCGTGGCACGGTGATCGACGGCTCGGTCGATCCGGAACAGTGCCAGGACCTGCGCCTGCGCCGCGCGATGGGCGAGGCCTTCGGCCGCCCCGCCCCGTCGCGCATCGAGGATGAGATCAAGAAGGCGTGCGCTAAGCGATAACCGCCCGCACCGCCCCGACCAGCGCATCCACCTGCGCCGGAGTGGTGAAGATCCCCGGGGTCACGCGCAGGCATGCGCCGGACGCCAGACCGTCGCGCGGCACCACGAACACGCCGGATTGCCGGACCATGCGCTCGGCGCTGGCGGTGTTGTCGGCCATCGTGGTCTGGCCGTGCAGCCGGAACGAGGCGATGGCGCTGGACAGGCGCGGGTCGGCCGACGCCAGCAGTTGCACCCGCGCGTCATCGCGCAATGCGTCCAGCCAGCGGTTGCGCAGATGCAGCAGCCGCGCGCGCTTGTTGGCCACGCCGATCCGCTGGTGCAGCGCGAGCGCCACCGGCAGGGCCATGTACGCGGCGAAATTGACCGTGCCGGTGTGGATGCGGGTGCCGATGTCGTCGTGGTCGGTCTCGCCCATGTACGGATCCAGGTCGCGCACGCGACCACGCCGCACGTAGATCGCGCCGACCCCGACCGGGGCGCCGATCCACTTGTGCAGGTTGATGCCGACGAAATCCACGCCCAGCTCGCGCAGCGGCGTGTCGACCTGGCCGATGCCGTGGGCGGCATCGAGTACCACCTCCACCCCGGCGGCACGCGCCAGCGCGGCGATCTCGGCTACCGGCAGCAACATGCCGTTGCGGTGGTTGACCTGGGTGAGCAGCAGCAGGCGCGTGCGCGGATGGCGGGCCAGCGCCTGCCGGTAGGTGTCCACGATGCCATCGTGGTCGAACGGCTCGGGCAGCACGATGCGCTGCACGTCCACCCCACGTCGCGCGTGCAGCCACTGCATCGCGCTGATCATGCTGTCGTAGTCGGTGTCGGCATACAGCACGCCGTCGCCCGGGGCCAGCCGGTTGTAGCCGCCGATCAGGGCCTGCATCGCCTCGGTGGCGCCCCGGGTCAACGCGATTTCGTCGGTGTCCACGCCCAGCGCCTGCGCCAGCTGGGCCCGCGCCTGTTCGAACAACGGCGGGAACGCCAGCCGGCCGAACCAGGCGTTGCCGGCATTCACCGTGGCGGTGGCCTGCTGGTAGGCCTGCAGCACCGGGCGCGCCATCGCCCCCCAGTAGCCGTTGTCCAGCATCACCACCTCGTCGGTGAGGTCGTACAGCGCGCGCATCTGCGCCCACCAGTCCTCGTCGCCGGCCAGTTGCGCAGGCGAGCGCCCGTCGATTGCAGGCAGCACCACCGGATCGCTCATCGATTTTCCTGCTGTATGTGGGGACGCCAGTATGGCCACGCCGGCGTGTCGAACCCATGCAGGATGCTTGCCGAACGAAATGATAATGACTATCATTCACGCATTCGCTGTACGCCCAGCCTATCGGCTACGACGCCGCACGCCGTGCATCGCCGCCTGCGCCCCGCGTACATCGCCTGCGTGGATTTCCGTACCTGCCGGTCGTGCCGCCGGCAACGTGGCGTCGCGCCCGGCGCGGCCCGCAATGGATTGCTTGACGCCACTTCACCCCTTTGGAATGCCTGCCATGTCTGCTGCACCTGCCTCGCCGCTGTCCCGCCCGTCGCTGCTCGCCCTTGCCCTGCTCGCCGCGCTTGCCGGGCATGCACCCAGGGCGCTGGCGGACGCCGCGCCGGCCGACGCCACCACGCTGGACACGGTCAAGGTCACCGCCGACGGCGATATCCCCACCTCGTACACGGTCAAGCAGGCGCGCACCGCGACCAAGCTGGACCTGTCGCTGCGCCACACCCCGCAGTCGGTCACGGTGGTCACCCGCCAGCGCCTGGATGACATGGGCCTGTACGCGCTGTCGGACGTGATGGGCCAGGTCACCGGCGTGCACGTGTCGGTCACCGACAGCGAGCGCATCAGTTACATCTCGCGCGGCTATGCCATCAACAACTTCCAGATCGACGGCATGCTCAACACGTTCGGCGGGTCGCTCAAGACCAACACCGACAGCGTGATTCACGACCGCATCGAAGTGGTGCGCGGCGCCACCGGCCTGACCACCGGCGCCGGCGACCCCTCGGGCACGATCAACATGGTGCGCAAACGCCCCACCAACGACGTGGCGATGAGCGCCGGGCTCACCGTGGGCCGTTGGGGCAACCAGCGTCTGGAAGCGGACATCGGCGGCCCGATCGCCCTGGATGGGCGCGTGCGTGCGCGTTTCGTCGCCGCCAAGCAGCAGAGCGATTCGTTCCGCGATGTCTACGCGCTGGACAAGGACGTGTTCTACGGCATCGTCCAGGCCGACCTCGGCGACCGTACCCTGCTGGAAGTGGGCTATGACTACCAGTCGCCCAGGACCACCGGCGTCACCTGGGGCGTGGTGCCGTACTGGGGCGCCGACGGCAAACCGGCCAACCTGCCGCGCTCGACCAACCTGTCGGCTACATGGAGCAGCTGGCCGATCGTGGAGAAGACCACCTTCGCCCGGCTGGAACAGCAGCTGGGCAACGGCTGGTCGCTCAAGGCGGCCGCCACCCAGGCCAAACGCGATACCGATGGCGACGTGTGGTACGGCGCCTCGGGCTATCCGCGCGCGGACGGCACCGGCGTGTCCGGCTTCATCTCGCACTTCGCCGAGCGCAGCCAGATGAACGTGTTCGACCTCAATGCCAGCGGCCCGTTCCAGCTGTTCGGCCGCGAGCATGAGCTGGTGGTCGGCATCGGCCAGTCGGTGCGCAAGGGCGAAGTGCCCGCCGCCGACTACGACTACACCGGCGCCTACGCCCAGGTCCCGGACTGGCGGCATTGGACCGGCGATGTCGTCCCGCTGCCGGTGACCCGCTACGACTGGCTGTCTTCGGAAAACGAACTGAAGCAGAAGGCCGCCTACCTGGCAGCGCGCCTGCAGCTGGCCGACCCGCTGCTGGCGGTGGTCGGTGCGCGTTACGGCAGCTGGGAAACCCGCACCTGGGCCTACACCCATGACGCGGCCGGCACGCTCACCGGCACCACCCGCGGCGGCTACAAGCCCGACGATTCGCTCACGCCCTACCTCGGCGTGATCTACGACGTCAGCCGCGATCTCAGCGCGTACGTCAGCTACACCGACATCTTCCAGCCGCAGAACTACCGCGACCGCAACAACGATTACCTCGAGCCGGTGGTCGGCGACATGTGGGAAGCCGGCCTGAAGGGCGAGTTCTTCGGCGGTCGCCTCAATGCGTCGGCCGCGATCTTCAAGGGCGAGAAGGACAACGTGGCCGAGGTGGACGATTCGGTACCGCCGGGTGCGTTGCCCGATGGCACCGATGCCTACCGCTCCACCGGCAAGGGCAACAAGGTCAAGGGCTGGGAGCTGGAAACCCAGGGCAGCCTCACCGAGACCTGGAACATCTCCGGTGGTTTTGCCCATACCACCGTGCGCAACCAGGCCGGCGTGGCACAGAACACCACCAACCCGGTGGACACCTTCCGCCTCAACACCAGCTGGCGTCCGGTCGGCGCCGGAAACCGGCTGTCGCTGGGCGGCGGGGTGACCTGGCAGAGCAGGATCTACCGCAACAGCAGCAAGCCCCGCGCCGATTACCTCAGCAGCGGCCGCACCGAATCGGCGCTGATCACCCAGGACGCGTTCTACCTGGTCAACGTGTTCGCCGGCTATCGATTCACCCCGAATTTTTCGGCGCAGCTCAACATCAACAACCTGCTCGACAAGAAGTACTACAGCAACGTCGGTTTCTACAACGGCGTGTACTGGGGCGAGCCGCGCAACGTGATGGCGACCCTGCGCTGGACGCTGTAACCGTTCTCCAAGGGAACGTTGCCCTGTGCAGCGACACGGCCACGGACGGCCACCATTCCATGCATCACCGGCCGCGGCCGGTGATGTCCGTTGATCGACTCTACATTGCAGGTTCCCGTGGACAGCACGCCTGACGCCAGCTGGTTCAGCCGTTTCGGAAGTTTCTTCGCCCGCCCCTGGTTGGGAGTGCTGTCGCGCTCGCTGGCCGCCATCTTCGGTGGCTATGCGCTGGCGGCGACCTGTTCGATGTTCTTCGCCGTGGCCCTGCCCATCGCGCGCGGGCAGGCGGTACTGACCGGCATGATGGTGGCCATCGTGCTGTGCGCCTGCGCCGCACTGTGGGCCTTCGCCACCCGCACCGCGCTGCGCGCCTGGGTGGGCATCGCCCTGCCCACCGCCGCCTTCTGGATCGGCACCGCCCTGCTGAGGACCAGCGCATGAAGAACGGATTCCGCCAGTCGATGGCCTGGCTGCACACCTGGACCGGCCTGCTGGTGGGCTGGCTGCTGCTGTTGATCTTCATGGCGGGCACCGCCAGCTACTACCGCGAAGAAATCAGCCGCTGGATGCGCCCGGAACTGCCGCGCAGCACGGTGACCACCGAGGTCGCCGCCGCGCGCGCGATCGCCTTCCTGCAGCACAAGGCGCCACAGGCCGAGAGCTGGAACGTCACCCTGCCCGACCCGCGCAACCCGGCGATGCGGATGTTCTGGCGCAATCCCGAATCGATGGTCAAGCCACCGGCCGAGGGCGAGAAACGCCGCCGCCGGGGTGGGGGTCGCTTCGGCGATGCCACCGTCGACCCGGGCACCGGTGAGGAAGTGGCCGCGCGCGAAACCCGGGGGGGCGATTTCTTCTACCGGCTGCACTTCGACCTGCATTACATCCCGGTGCTGTGGGCGCGCTACCTGGTCGGGTTCTGCGCGATGTTCATGCTGGTGGCGATCATCACCGGGGTGATCACGCACAAGAAAATCTTCAAGGACTTCTTCACCTTCCGCAAGGACAAGGGCCTGCGCTCGTGGCTGGATTTCCACAACGTCAGCGCGGTGATGGCCCTGCCCTACCACGCGATGATCACCTACACCGGCATCGTCACGCTGATGTTCATGTACCTGCCGTGGGGCGTGAACGTGGCTTATCCCAAGGATGAGGATGCGTTCTTCAGCGAGGCCTTCGCGCGCCTGGCCGACATCGACACCCCGACCGAAGGCGCCGCCACCGCGCTGCCGATCCAGCAGCTGCTGGACGCTGCGCGTGCGGAATGGAAGGGCGCGCAGGTCAGCGGGTTCACCCTGTACCACCCCGGCGGCGCCAATGCGGTGATCGATGTGTACCAGCGCGACGGCAAGCGCCTGTCGGTGGATACCCCGTCGCTGCGCTATGACGCGGTGCGCGGAACGCTGATCGAGGCCAGCCCGCTGTCCGGCGGCGCCACCCAGACCCGCGGGGTGATGTATGGCCTGCACCTGGCGCGCTTCGCCGATTGGGGTCTGCGCGCGCTGTTCTTCGTGTCCGGGCTGATCGGCTGCCTGATGGTGGCCAGCGGCGTGGTGCTGTGGGCGGTGAAGGAACGGCCCAAGCATGCCAAGTCCGGGAAGATCGGCTTCGGCCTGCGCCTGGTCGATGCGCTCAACATCGGCGCGGTGGCTGGCTTGCCGATCGCGTTTGCCGCCTATTTCTGGGGCAACCGTCTGCTGCCGGTGCAGCTGGCCGAGCGTTCCGACGCCGAAGCCAACGTGTTCTTCTACGCGTGGGGCGCGGCGCTGCTTGCCGCCTTCATCTGGCCCAGGCGGTTGATGTGGGCATGGCAGCTGTACCTGGGTGCGGCGCTGTTCGCGCTGATTCCGGTGCTCAATGCGTTCACCACGCAGGCGCATCTGGGGGTGACCCTGCGCAACGGTGACTGGGTGCTGGCCGGGTTCGACCTGATGATGCTGGCCTTCGGTGCGATGCTGGCGTACTGCGGCCTGCGCATGCAGCGCTGGCAGCCGGCGCTGAGCGCGGCCGAGAAGAAAAAGCGCCAGGCCGCTGCGGCGGCGGCAGCCAAGGCCCAGGAAAGCGCGGGCGCGGAGGTCAGCGCATGATGCTGCTGGCGATCACCGTGAGCTTCTCCGCGTTCACTGCGCTGTCGCTGGCGATGGACAAGCACCAGCTCGACCTGCACGGCAAGGCGGCGGCCACGCCTGCCCGTATGCGCCTGTGGCGCTGGCTGGGCTGGGCATTGCTGACGCTGGCGTTCGCACTGTGCGTGTGGGACCACGGCTGGGCCGCCGGCCCGGTGCTGTGGCTGGGCGCGATGACGATCAGCGGCATGCTGATCGCCTTCGGGCTGTACCCGTTCCGGCCGCGCTGGATCGCACCGCTGGCGTGGGTGCTGCCAGTGGTGGGGTTGGTGGTGGCGGTGGTCGCGCGCTGACGCGTCGTGCCGGGCTGGGGCTGGTGATCGGTGTTGCGGGGACAGCAGCCGACCAACGGTCGGCTCTACGGGTCACCTGGCCGCCGGGCAGGTGTGACGGATCACGGATCTTCACGTAGTGCCGGGCTGTGCCCGACGCAATGGGGTTACGTGGTCAGGGCACCAGGGAGAAGACGTGCGCCGGCGCGGGGCGGTCGTCGACGACCAGCCGGTTGCGTGCCACGCCTTCGCGCAGCGCCCCGGACTTCACCGCCACCCGTTCGCTGGCCAGATTGCCCACCGCCACGACGATTTCCACCCGCTGCAGCTGCAGCGGCCCGAACGCCTGGGCCGCCAGTGCCTGCACCACGCGCGTGGCGATGCCCTCGCCCTGCCGTGACTGCCTCACCCAGTAGCCCAGGTTGCAGAAGCGATGATCGTGCCGGATCGCGTTCAATCCGGCGCCGCCCACGAACCCGGCCGTGCGCTGGTCGAAGACACCGTACTCGCACGCCGTCGCCGCCCGCAGGCCATCGCGGCACGCCTGGAACCACTGCAACGCCTGCTCGGCGCTGTAATCGACCGAGCACCATGGCATCCAGCGCTGCATGCCGGCGGCCGATTCGCGCACCGCCGCGGCGAAACCGGCGGCATCGGCATCCTCGAAAGGACGCAGCACGAGTCCGTCGGCGTGGAGGGCGCTGTCGTCCATGGCGGCGCCGTCCATCATGCGCCGTAGCGGCGCAGTTCCCAGGCGCGATGGATGCGCGGATTGCGTTCGAAATCCTCGCCGATGGTGTCGGCGGAGATCTCCTTGCACTCGGCGAATTCCTTGATCGCCTCTTCGTCCAGCTTGAAGCGGCGGAAGTTGTTGGAGAAGTACAGCACGCCCTCCGGACTCAACCGCGCCACGGCCGCACGCAGCAGGCGCACGTGCTCGCGCTGCACGTCGAAATCTTCGGCACGCGCGGAATTGGAGAAGGTCGGCGGATCGCAGAAGATCACATCGAAGCGATGCCGTTCGGCTTCCAGCCAGGCCAGTGCATCGGCCTGGATCAGCTGGTGCGCGCTGCCGCCCTTGCCGTTGAGTGCCAGGTTGTCGGCACACCACTGCAGGTAGGTACCGGAGAGGTCCACGCTGGTGGTCGAGGCGGCACCGGCCACCGCGGCCTGCACGCTGGCCACGCCGGTGTAGCAGAACAGGTTGAGGAAGCGCTTGCCGATCGCCTCCTGGGCCATGTGCCAGCGCAGCGGGCGATGGTCCAGGAACAGGCCGGTGTCGAGGTAGTCGAACAGGTTCACGCGCAGCAGCGCATCGTTCTCGCGGACCAGCACGAACTCGCCGCGCTGTTCGAAACGACCGTACTTGCTGCCGCCCTTGCCGCGTTCGCGCGACTTCAGCGCGACCTGCTCGGCCGGCACCTGGAACACCTCGCGCGCGGCCGACAGCAGCTCGTTGCGACGGCGGCGCACGTCCACGTCGGGGATGGTCGCCGGGGCGGCGTATTCCTGCACGTGCAGGAAGGTGCGGCCTGCGCCGGCATCTTCCTCATACACGTCGATGGCTGCCGCGTACTCGGGCAGGTCGGCGTCGTAGACGCGGTAGCAGGTGATGGCCTCGCGGGCGCGCCAGTTCTTGAACTTCTTGATGTTCTTGCGCAGGCGGTTGGCCACCATCTGCGCGCCTTCGCTGAGCTCACGCGGCTGGCCGGCGTTCTCGCGCTGCGGCACGGCGATCGGGTCGCAGACGATCAGCGCGCATTCGATGGCGCCATTGAACAGCTGGTATTTCTTGCTGGCGCGCAGGCCGGTGGCGAACGCCAGGTCGGCGCTGCCGCACAGCAGGCTGGCGCGCCACTGCGGCACCGCGCGCTTGAGCGCATCGCCCAGCCGGCGGTACAGCACCGCGTCGGCGGCCAGGCGCTCGTCGTAGGGCGGGTTGCAGACCACGCAGCCGGTTTCCTGCGGCGGCACCTGCACATCGGTGATGTCACGCACGCCGAACCAGATCGCGTGGGCGACGCCGGCGGTTTCGGCGTTTTCCTTGGCCGCGCGGATCGCATGCGGGTCGATGTCGCTGCCGTGGATGACCTGCTTGAGCGCGGTGCGGCCGGCGGTCTCGCGCTCGCGCGCTTCGGCCATCAGGGTGTTCCAGGCATCGCGGTCGAAGCCCAGCCAGCGGCTCGGCGGAATGCTGCCATGGCGCTGCAGGCCCGGGGCGACGTCGGCGGCCATCAGCGCGCCTTCGATCAGCAGCGTGCCGCTGCCGCACATCGGGTCCAGCAGGCCGCCGCCTTCGCGGTGGATCTTCGGCCAGTTGGCACGCAGCAGCACGGCTGCGGCCAGGTTTTCCTTCAGCGGCGCTTCGTTCTGCGCCATGCGCCAGCCACGGCGGTGCATCGGGCCACCGCCCAGGTCGATGGAGATGGTGGCCCGGCCCTTGCGCAGCGACAGGTTGATGCGCACGTCCGGGAACTCGGTGTTCACCGACGGGCGCTCCAATCCCTGCGAGCGCAGGCTGTCGACCACGCCGTCCTTGACCCGCTGCGCGGCGAACCGCGCATGGGTGATCTCGGTACCGGACACGTGCGCGTCCACCGACAGGGTCAGCTCGGGGCTGATGTGCTTTTCCCACGCCATCGCCGCCACGCCCTGGTACAGCGAGCCTTCGTCGGGGCAGTCGAACTCGGTCAGCGGCCATAGCACCCGGCTGGCCAGGCGCGACCACAGCACGACCTGCAGCGCCTGCGGCAGCTCGCCCTCGGCATTCACACCGGAAATGGTGGCGGTGGCCTTCTCCAGGCCAAGCGCCAGCAGTTCGTCGGCGAGCAGGTACTCCAGGCCCTTGGCGCAGGAAACAAAGAATTTCACGGAATCGGTATCGCAGGTCAGCGGAAAGGGGGTGCCCACGGGCACGGCAAGCAGTCCGGCGCGAGGGCCGGGACGGGCATTGTACGTGAGGCGGCCGGGAACGCCCGGTCGGCGCCAGTGGGGGCGTGCCGCCCGCGGGCCGGCGCCCCGCTCCTGCCTGGGGCGTTCGCCCGCGCGGCCCTCAAAGCGACAGCAGCAGTTCCTCGAACGCCTTCGCCGAGGCCGCCACGTGGTTGTTCAACCGGTGCCCGTCATCCACCAGCAGCAGTCGCGCCGAGCGCGCCTGTGCCCAGGCGATGACCTGCGCCGGCGGAATCAGCTCGTCGTGCCAGGCGTGGACCACGCTGGTGGGCACGCGGGCGGCGTCCAGCGCCGGCATCGGGCCCATCGTGGTCGGCGGCACCATCAGGAACAGGCCGGCAGTAGGCACCTGCAACGAGGCGATCGCCGCGATGTAGGCGCCCAGGCTGGAGCCGGCCAGCACCACCGGGCCGCGCTCGGCCGCCGTGGCGGCCCGCCCGAGCAGGCGCTGCAGGCGGGCACGCACGTCACCGACGCTGCTGACCTCGCGCATGGCGTCCAGGTCGGTGTAGTCCGGGCGTTCGTGGGTCCAGCCCAGGCGCTGGGCGACCTCGGCCAGCGCGGTCACCTTGGTGGCGTCCGGGCCGCTTTCAAAGCCGTGGGAAAGGATGCAGTGGCCGCGGCTCATGCGCGCACCGGGCAGGATTCGATGTAGGCAGTCATGCCCTGAATGCTAGCATCGGCGCATGCCCGAACGCGTCCCGCCCCTGATCGAGCTTCAGCCCCTGCCCTACCAGGAGAACCTGGCCGCGCGCGCGCCGGAACAGGTCGATCTGGTGGTGATCCACTGCACCGAACTGCCGGACCTGGCAATGGCGCGCGAGTACGGCGAGCGCGTGCTGTACGCCAGTGGCAGCGGCAACAGCGGCCACTTCTACATCGACCGCGACGGCCGCATCGTGCAGTACGTGGCGCTGGACCGCGTGGCCCACCACGTCAGCGGCTACAACCCGCGGTCGATCGGCATCGAGCTGGTCAACCGCGGCCGCTACCCGCACTGGCTGGACTCGCGCCACCAGGCCATGGACGAGCCCTACACCGACGCGCAGATCGCCGCGCTGATCGACCTGCTGCAGCACCTGTGCGATGCCCTGCCGGGCCTGCGGCACATCGCCGGCCACGAGTGGCTGGATACGCGCGAAGAAGTGGCCAGCGATGATCCGGAACGACGCGTGCCGCGCAAGCGCGACCCCGGCCCGTTGTTTCCCTGGCCGCGCGTGCTGGCGGCCGCGCCGCTGCGCGAACTGCGCAGCTGAGCGCGGGCCACGCCGACCCGCGGTCGGTGTCGGGGATCAGGCGCCGGTCGCGACCGGACGGGTGGAATCGCTGACCCAGCCGCTCCACGAATCGGCATACAGGCGCGCGCCGGACAGGCCCGCCACTTCCATCGCCAGCAGCAGATGGCACGCCGTGACGCCCGAGCCACACATCAACACCACCTGCTCCGGCGGGTGCGCACCGATCAACGGCTGCAGCGCCGCGCGCAGATCCGCCGCCGGGCGCAGGCGGCCGTCATGCACGTTGAGCGCGAACGGACGATTGACCGCGCCCGGTACATGCCCGGCGACCGGGTCCAGCGGTTCCACTTCGCCGCGGAAGCGTTCGCCCGCGCGCGCGTCGAGCAACCAGCCCGGTGCGTGTTTCAGACGCGCGGCGACTTCGCCGACCGAGGCGATCTGGTCGCGATCGAACCGGCCCGGATACGCCGGCACGGGCGCGATGACGGGAAGGTCGGTGGTCACTGCCAGGCCGGCGGCCTGCCACGCGGCCAGACCGCCGTCGAGCACCGCCACCCGGCGGTGCCCGATCAGGCGCAGCAGCCACCACAGGCGCGCGGCGGCCATGCTGCCGTCACCCGCGTCGTAGACCACCACCTGGGTATCGGCGGTGATGCCCCAGCGGCCCAGCGTGGCGGCGAACGCGGCCTCGTCCGGCAGCGGGTGACGCCCGTGACCGACCTTGCCCATGTCGGCCAGGTCGCGGTTGAGGTCGGCATGCAGCGCACCGGGAATATGCCCCTGCGCGTAGGCCTGCGCGCCGGACTGCGGATCTGTCAGCGCGAACCGCGCATCGACCACGCGGATCGCCGTGCTGGCGGTGGCGCGCGCGTCGATCACACGGGTGTGGTCCTGCCCCAGCACGTCGTCGAGGCTGGCCACATCGACCAGGGTGGTCCAGGCGGGAATGGCGGCATTCATGCGGTCTGCTCCAGGCGGCGACGCAGGTTGTAGAGGATGGCGGCGGTAGCGCCCCAGATGCGCTGGCCGGGCCAGCCATATTCGAGGACGTGGCGGATGCGCCCGCGGTGTTCGATCTCGATCTGGTGCAGGTTGGCCGGCTCCATCAGGTAGGCCAGCGGCACTTCGAAGACCTCGGCTACTTCCTCCGGTTGCGGCACCGCCACGAAAGCCGGATCGATCACCGCCACCACCGGCATCACCCGGTAGCCGGTGATGGTCACGAACGGATCCAGGTAACCCAGCACCTGTACCTGTTCGGGCGGCAGCGCGATTTCTTCCTGGCTTTCGCGCAGCGCCGCGGCCACGGCATCGCGATCGTCCGGCTCGGTGCGCCCGCCGGGAAACCCGACCTGCCCGCCGTGATGGCGCAGGGTTTCGGTGCGGCGGGTGAGGATCACCTGTGCGCCCCCGGCACGCGGCACGATGCCGGCCAGGACCGCCGCCTCGACCGGCGGGCCGGGCGGCAGCAGGTCGCTCAGTTCGCTGCGGTTCCAGCCGTCGCCGGTGGGCGGTTGATCGAGTGGATGCAGCGCACGCAGCAAGCGCTCGTGTTCCACCGGCGAGCCACGCAATGCCTGCCGCAACTGCTCGCGCAGCGGCAGCGTGTGCTGCATGACGTGGTTGTGTTCGTGTCGGCTCATGGTTGACCAGCGGGTGATTTCATCCACGCTGCGCAGGCAGCCCTGGCAGTAACCGGCGCGATCCAGTGCGCACAGACCGATGCAGGGCGTGGGTATGGCGTGGGTGGGATGTTCGAAGGCATTCACCGGGCAACAGTAACGCGATTGGGCGCGGATGCGGCGACGCCGGTTTATGCCGGAAACAAAAACGCGCCGGTAGAAACTACCGGCGCGCTGGGGTGTAACGCTGTACTTACTTGACGCTGATCAGCTTGATTTCGAACTGCACGGCCACGTTCGGCGGGAACGGGGTACGCGGGTCGGCACCGTAGGCCTGTTCCGGCGGCAGGGTGACTTCCCACTTCGAGCCGGCCGGCATCTGCAGCAGCACTTCGCGCATGGCCTTCATTTCGACTTCGCTGACCTTGATCGACGGAATCTGCTGCGCCGGGCGGGCATCGGCCGGACGGGTGCCGTACGGATACGGACCGGCGACTTCCAGCTGCACGGTGCTGGCCTGGGTCGGCTTGGCGCCCTTGCCGGCTTCGATCACGCGGTACTGCACGCCGCTCGGCAGCGCCTGCACGCCGGCCTTGGCCTTGTTGGTGGCCAGGAACTGGGTGCTCTTGGTCTTGTTCTCGGCGGCAGCCTTTTCGTACTCGGCCTTGGCGGCCTGGGCACGGCCCTGCTCGCGCTTCTGGAAGGCTTCGACGGCGGGCTTCAACTGCTCGGCCGTGATCGACGGCTGCTTCTTGGCGTAGGCATCCTGCAGGCCCTTCACCACCGAGTTGATGTCCAGCTGCTCGCCGCGTGCGGTGAGTTCAGCCAGGTTGTTACCGTAGTCGTAACCGAAGTAATAGCTCAGCTTGCCCTTTTCGGACGAGGTGTCCTGGGCGAAGGCATTGCCCGTCAGGGCCAGGGCCGCGACGGCGACCGCGATAGAACGCAACTTCATCAAACTTTTCTCCAGGGGTGGTAACTCAGGACGCGTTGGGCCGCCCTGAGGCGACGGGTTAGGATAGCCGCCGCAACGTTGATTCGCCACTAACGACGCAGGCTCTGACCTGACTTCGTTTC
>NZ_DAMAGC010000107.1:0-14683 GCF_031995405.1 Stenotrophomonas sp.
CGGAGGACATTCGCCGGAAAGGGCATGGGGCCCCAGCGCCCGACCCACCGACGGCCGCCTCTGCCGTTGCCCTGGCCGCTTTCACCTCCAACCGGCGTTGTCCCTCATGTTGTTCAAGCAATTGCCAACACCCAGTGCCTGCCGGCGTTCCGGCGGGCCGCGGACCCGGACGTGGGGCGGCACGTCCACGGCCACCGGACCTGCAGTGAATGCCGCCTGTGATCCTTTTCGACAAGGTGACGCATGGCGGCAGTCCCTGATTTCCCGTCCCGGTGTGTGATCTGGTTTGGGCAACCGCAACCGGCCGAACGTACCGCGCTCGCCGCAGCAGGCTGGCAGGTCCGCAGCGTGGCTACCGACGACTGCGTGGCCATCGGCATGCGCGGCAGCGATCAGGTCGTCGGCCTGCTCGACCTGCGCAGCGCGCTGCCGACCAATCTGGCCCGACTGGAAACGCTGCTTGAGGCGCACCGCCACATGACCCTGCTGGCCCTCCTGCCCGCCAGTGCCGCTGCCGTCCCGCCCGCCCTGCAGCCGCTGCTGGCCGCCTGCACGGAAACGTGGACCGCGCCGATCGAACTGGGCCACATCGTCCAGCGCCTGCAACAGCTGTCCGGCCAGGCCGCGCACCCCGTCGCGCACGGCCCCCAACAACTGATCGGCGAAAGCGCCGTGCTGCAGGTCACCCGCGCGGCGATCCGCAAGTACGCCCCGGTCGACCTGCCCGTGCTGATCACCGGCGAAACGGGCACCGGCAAGGAACTGGCCGCGCAGGCATTGCACGCACTTTCGCCGCGCCACGGTCGGCCCTTCCTGGCGGTGAACTGCGGTGCCATCCCGGCCGCGCTGGTGCAGTCCGAACTGTTCGGCCACGAGCGCGGCGCCTTCACCGGTGCGGCGAGCCGACGGCTGGGCCTGTTCGAGACGGCCCACGGCGGCACCGTGTTCCTCGATGAAATCGGCGACCTGCCGCTGGATGCACAGACCAACCTGCTGCGCGTGCTGCAGGAGGGCACCCTCGAGCGCGTGGGCAGCAACCGGCCCCTGGTCGTGGACGTGCGGGTGCTGGCGGCCACCCATGTCGATCTCGAGCAGGCCGTCGAGCACGGCCGGTTCCGCCGCGACCTGTTCTACCGCTTGAACGTGCTGCGCCTGCCGCTGCCGCCGCTGCGCGATCGCAGCAGCGACATCCTGCTGCTGGCCCATCACTTCCTGGCCAGCTTCCGCGACCGCCACGTCACCCGCGCACGCGGCTTCAATGCCGAAGCACGCCGCGCCCTGGAGCGGTTCGGATGGCCGGGCAACGTGCGCGAACTGCTCAACCGCGTGCAGCGGGCGGCGATCGTGGCCGACGGGGAGCTGATCAGCGTGGTCGACCTGGAACTGATCCCGACACAGCAGGACGTACCGCACAAGCTGCTGCACGATGCGCGCCAGCTGGCCGAACGCGAAACCCTGCTGCGCGCACTGCGCCAGAACGATTTCAACATCACCGCCTGCGCCCGGCACATGCAGGTCTCCCGCGTCACCGTCTACCGCCTCTGCCGCAAACACCAGCTCGCCCTCCCCGAACTGCGTTGACCCGACACAACCCTCTGACGCCCTCCGCAGCAGCCTGCAGCCCATCCGAGAGCGAACGCCCTTTTCGTTGAAGGGGCGCGCGAACACGCTGCGGGCCAGCGGAAAGCACAGATCTCCCGGCATGGGCGGTCGCGCACCCACGGTGCGCAGTCCAGGTGCGCTGTAATACCGTACAGGCGTTGAGCGCACGCGCTCAAAGCATGTACGGCACCTTGAAGGCCAACGTGAAGTCCGGCGCATCCGGGGTGAGGCCGATGCCGAGCATGCTGACCAGCGTGGTGTTGCGGTTGAGCGCGTAGGTGATGCCCAGATTGAGCGTGCCGGCGTTGGCGTCGCTGCCGATCACCTTCAGCCATTGGCCGTTGCGGTAGCGGGTGGACGCGCGGCTGCTCAATTTGTCGCTGAAGGAAATGCTCAGGCTGGTGCGCTCATTGAAGGCGAACGCCACCCCGGCACCGAAGTAATACGACCCACCCAGTTTCACCTCCCCGGGATTGACCGTGTCCGGGTTCGCATCCAGGTCGTCGAAGCTGCGCGGGAAGGAGTGGATGTAGCCGAGGTTGGCGAACAGGATCGCCGGATCGGCCGTCTTCACTGCCGACAGGCCGATGTTGGCCTGCCAGACGCCATTGCCGGTGGGCTGCTGTTCGGGCACGGCGAAGCGGATGAAGTCGTCGTCGTCGCGTTCGAGGACCTTCCAGTCCACGCCATACGGCGCGCGCCCTGTCGGCGCGGTGGCACCGGCGGTCAGTACCGTTTCCGGCCAGCGGCCGTGTTCGGCGAACAAGCGGTAGTTGGCGCTCAGTCCAACATCGCCGATGCCGTTGCCGGTGGTTTCCTCCTGCGCGATGGCCGCCGCCGAGCCCCCCGCACCGCCCTTCTGGAACACGGTCTTGCGCGCCAGGTAGGGCACGTCCAGGTTCAAGGTCAGCCGCGGGCTGACGCCCCAGCGCGCGGCCAGGTTGTAGGTCAGCGTGTCCGACTCGACGTTTTCGATGGCGATGTTGCCCAGGAAAATCGCATCCAGGGCCAGGAAACCGTTGAGGGTGACCTGCTTGCGGTCGTAGCGTGCGTAGGTGAGGCTGTTTTCCAGGGTGAAGCGACGGCTGAACAATGCCGCCTGCTGCTGCTTGACGTCATCCACGCTGCGTCGCGAGGCCTGCTTGGCCTGCTGTGCCTCGGCAGCGCTGCTGGCGTAGCCGTCGGCGCTGGGTGCAACAGCCGGCGTATCGGCCGGCAACGGGGGCGGCCCTGCGTTGGCGCCCGCGATCGGAGCGGTCTTGCCGGAGAGCCGTGCCTGCATCGCCTGCACCTGCATGTCCAGCTCGCGCAGGCGACGCACTTCCTGCGCGTAGTTGGCCTTGAGCGTTTCCAGCTGGGTGATCAGTGCCTTGACGTCGGCTTCGTCGGCCGGCGCCGCCTGCGCATGTGCACCGGCGGCCGCCATCAGTGCCAGCGCCGCCAGCGCCAACGGGGTTGCGTGTATCGAGGTGTGCATGTGCCTTGGCCCACGGTTGTGTTGTCACTCCCCCTGCCCGACCCTGGACTACTGGCCGGGCCCCATGCCGACACCGCGCACCAGGGTCATCGCCTGCGCCACGTTCTGGCTGAGCGGGACGTTGCTGGCCAGCGACTGCCGGACAAGATCGATCTGCATGCGGTTGCTCACCGCCTGGCCATCACTGCCGATGGCGATGCTCTGGCCGACACTGCCGTTGCGGATCCACTGCTGCACCGCGCCGACGCCGTCGATCTGCACCTGCACCCTGGCGTTGTTGCCGTCCAGCTGCGCCACCGCGCTGACCCCGCCCTGCTGCACGCTCGCCAGGGTCGGCCCCGCGCTGCCTTCGGCCGGTGCGCTGCCATCGCGTACGTCGAGGTGGGTGCTGTTGCTGGCGACATTGCCGTCACCGGCCACCTGGATGCTCTGGGTCAGGCCCGCCACGTTCTGCAGGCCGCTCGCGTCGATGCTGCGTCCGGGCGTCACCGGCAGCGGCGCATCGGCGGCGGTCACCGTCACCGATGGACTGAAGCTGATCTTCGGCGTACCGCCGTGGCTGAAATCCATGCCCAGGGTGAGCGCGCTGCGCGCGGCCTGCCCCCCGCTGTTCCACTGGGTGATCATCGTCACCCCGAACCAGGCCACGCTGTTGCCGTTGACCGTGTAGCGCCCGCGCATCAGGCTCAGCTCGGGATCGGGTATCTCGTTCAGGCCCTTGCCGGGTCGTCCTTCTTCGGCATGTGCCGGTGCGACGCCCAACAGGGCCAGCAGCACTACGCCGTGCGTCCATCGTGCGATGTTCATGGTGCCTCCTAGAACAGATCGGCGTGGGTGAAACCGAAATCGACCAGCTCCGCGTCGGTGATCGGTCCCTGCCGGGCATACAGCGAACGCGCACTGGGCCGTTCGCCGGGTTGCAGCAGCACCGTGTTGCGATCGAAGTCACTGCCGATCACGACAAACACGGCGCGCGACGGCCACGCCTGGAGAAATTCGCTGACGGGAATGCTGCGGTTGCCCAGGATCGGGTCGGCGACATCGACCACATCGTCGCGAACCTGCTTGAGGACAACGAAGTGGCGGAAGCCACGCACATCCATCAGCACCAGCCCGGGCACGCGCAGTGAGCGCAGGCGCTCCTCGTTGACGCGGTAGCCGCGTCCGCGCATGCCCATCGATTCGACATACCGTTTGACGTCCAGCAGCGAAAACCCACGCTGGTGGACCAGTTGCGGGTCCGAGACCCCCATCATCCCTTCGATCACCGTGCCTTCGTCGGCCTCCAGGTGGTAGGCGTAACGCAGGATGGTGGCCAGCGCCGCCGCGCCACAGCTGTAATCGGTGTGTTGCCGCACCACGTTGCGGAAGCGCCGCTCCTGCATGCTTTCCACGCGCTGGGTGAGCACCGCACCATTGGGCAGCACCCCGCTGAAGCCGACATCGCCGGCACGCGCAGCGCCGAAGGGCAGCATCAGCCACAGCAACGATCCGCACAGCGTCTGCTTCAACATCGACCTGACTCCGGCAAAGGAAGGAGCCCCTGTCCCAAAGGGGGAGGATGGAACAGGGGCTCCCGGGGGCCCGGCCACTGGCGGGTGGCCGGGTTTGTTGCGCTCAACGCGTACTGCTTGCGAAAACGGACAACGGGTTACTCGCCGGTGCCGCCACCACCGCCGGTGGACGGCTGCGCAACGGCCAGGGCCAGGCTGTTGGCCTGCAGGTTGCCGGTGCCGGCCGCCACGTTCACCCCGATGTTGCCGGAGGCGCCGGAGAACGCACTGCCGGACAGCGCCGCGGTGTTGGTCGCATCCACGTTCACCCAGCGGGTGGTGGAGACGGTGCCGCTCAGGCTGGCATACAGATCGGCCACACCCAGTTCGACGAACCGGCTGGTGCCACTTTCATCGGTATCAAACGCGATACCGCCCACGCCTTCCCGGTTCGGGTTGGCCGTTGCGTTCTGGATCTCGTTGTCCATGTCGAGGTGGCCGGTCGCGTTGCCACCCGGGTGCGGCAGTTCACCGCTCCAGGAATCCAGGTAGTAGTTGTCCTTCTGGTAGGCGCTGCCGCTGCCGCTGTAGGTACCGGCGCCCACGGCCAGGGTGCCACCGGCGACGCGGCCACGCAGGCTGACGTTGACGGTGTCGGTCATGGAGCGCAGGTAGCCGGCATTGGCCACGCTGTTGCCGGTGGAGACCTGGTTGGAGCTGATGCTCGAGGTCGCATAGGCGCTTGTGGCCACCGAGGCAGCGAGTGCGTTCTTCTGCTCGTTGTTGTTGCCCGAGGCGACGTTGGCACCGATGTTGCCCGACGCATTGCTGAAGGCATTGCCGCCCAGGCCTGCGGCGTTGGTCACGCCGGAGTTGAGGGTGGTGTTGCCGGCGCCGTACTGGTTGACGAACACTTCGGCGTCGGCCATGCCGAAGCTGAAGGAGGCATCGGCCGCGGACAACGACGCGGCGTTGTCCTGGGCGTTGTTGTCGCCGGCGGCGACATTGAAGCCGAGGTTGCCCGAGGCATCGGAGCCGACGTCATCGGCGATCGAGGCGCTGTTGGTGACCAGGCTGTTGGAGGCGGCGTTGTCGGTGATCGACTGGCGGTTGTCGATGATGGCCACCGCCGCCGAATCGAGGTCGATGGAGCCGGTGATTTCCGGGTCGCCCGAGAAGTTCACGTCCGAACTCAGGCGCATGTCCTTTTCGAGGTTGACGTCAACGCCGTGGTTGTTCTTTTCCTGGCGCTCGTCGGCCTGGATGTTGCTGGTCTTGTTGACGTTCTCGTTGACGGTGACGTCGCGGGTGCGGGTGACGCTGCTGTTGGTGGTGCTGTTGTTGGTGGTATTGGTGTTGCTGGTGGTGTTGTTGTTGCGGGTGTTGTTCCAGGTACGGTTCCAGGTACGCGAATCGTTGTCGTTGCGCGTGTTGGTTTCGATGTTGGTGTCGATGTTGGTATCAACATCGGTGTCGACGTTGGTGTTGAGGTTGGTGCGCGTTTCCACCACGTTGTGCAGGTGGTTGATGAACGCGCTCTGGTTCTGGTTGTCCTGCGCGGCAACGGACGCGGACGCGGCTGCGATCGCGATGGCCAATACGGTACGGTGCATGTTGGTGTTCATGGTGCCCTCTCTCTCATCACAGACAATCGGGTGGATGTGACTACTCACGGGGTGGACTGCACCGAGATGCTCAGTTGGTTTGCGGTGGCGTTGCCGGATCCCGCGATCTGATTGAGTTGCAGGACGCCGTCGAAGCCCTGCAGCGCGGTGCCTTCCACCGCGACGCTGCGGGTTCCGGCCGGCCGACCGCGGTTGACGGCCCCCTGCCCCCCTGCTGACACGAGCGCCCCCGAGGCGGCCAAGGCCGCATCGTTCGACTCGCGTATGCCCTGTTGCGCCAGCGTGGCGGTGACGACGTTGCGCGTCGCGTTGCCGGTGCCGCTGGCCTGGTTGATCATGGCGACGCCGCTGGCGCCGTTGAGTGCCTGCCCACCGATACTGGCGCTGGCGTGCAGGGGGCCGTCACCGGTGACCTGGTTGTCGGTCTGCTGCTGGCGCGCGTTGACGTCGATGTGGGCGTTGCGGCCGTTGGCGATGCCGAGCAGGTTGGCCTGCTGGTTGAGGTCGCCGGCGACCATGTTGACGGTGATGGCGCCATCGGCGCCGGACAGCGCGCGGCCGTCGATGCGGCTGGTATTGAGGTAGGACAGCATGGCGGCGTAGTCATCGGCCTGCTGCGCGCAGAGCGGCAGCGGCGCGGCGACGACGGTGGCCAGCAGCAGGATGCGCGGGAGGCGGCTCATTTTCCGGGCCCGCCTGCCGGCTGGCCCAACGGGAACTGGGCCAGTGCGCCACGCACCTGGTCGCCGATGCCGCGGGTGGCGCCGGTGACGGCACCCATGGGGCCACCGAGGGTGGTGCTGAGCTGGCCGCCGGAGAGCATGCCGCTGTCGGTGACTTTGCCAAGCGTGGCGTTGACGGTATGTCCGGTGACGCGTTCGATGGTGGTCTGCGAATGGGTAACGCCGGCGCCGGTATTGGAGCCCAGGGCGGCGTAGTCGTCGTCGCTGAGTTCATCCATGCCGCTGGAGGTGCCAAGGGCCTGGGCGACCTCGCGCTTCGGCGAGGGATCGGCGATCAAGGCCATGCCGGGCGGCGCAGGCCGGTAGGCCGGCCGGGTGGAGACATCGCGCAGCAGGACGATTTCACCGGGCTGCGCCTTGACGCCCTGGCGTGCGCCGGAGGCGTGCGCGGCGGCCGGCAACGCGAGCACGGCGGCAAGCAGCCAGCAACCTGCGGGAATGATGCGGTGTGCAACAACGCTGTCCATGGCGACCTCCTCGAAACGTGCCGAGGGGTAACGCAGCATTCGTGCCAACCTCCAAAGCCCGTCGTTGCGGGGCTTTTCGACATCCCCGGGTGTAACGCGGCAACAAGGTTGTTACAGATCCGTTGGAAATAACATCTGCTGAACAAGCACGTCACGCGCCACACAGGCCCGCCGCTGCTCGCTTTCTCTCGGGTGTATCACCCGTGTTACAGCCGCTGATACACCCTTTACAGCGCGTGGTCAGGATCATGGAGAACAGCGCAACGACAAAAGCCGATCAAGTATTCGACTTACTCCGCGGATCACGGTGCGCCGTAGAAATTTCTCCGTCCAGGCCTGCCGCGAGCGTCAGGGCCCCGTAGCGGCCGGTAGGCCCTTGGCGTAGTGTCCCCCGGCCTGGTCGGCCTCCTCCTTTATTTTGCCCAAGGGCCTACCGGCCACTACGAGGCTCCGCTTGCGGCGCGCAGGCAGAAGCCAGGCTTTTCTGGCGGGGTCGGTGGATCAGGCGCTGGGCCCCCATGCCCCTGGAGGCGAAATAAAGGAGGAGGCCGCTCCGCGGCCGGGGGACATTCGCCGGAAGGGGCATGGGGGCCCGGCGCCTGATCCACCGACCACCGCGCCTGAAAATTGAAGAGCGCGTCGTGCTTGCCACGCGGTTGGAAGAAGAACAAAAAAAAAGGCCCGCTTTCGCGGGCCACTTCCTATCAATCATGGCGCAGCACGCTCAGGACGTCCGTTCTTCAATCTCGTCCACGCCCAGATTGGTCGAAGGATTATCGTAAACCGCCCGATCAAGCAGCCCCGTCTCCTTGGCCACCAGCACCGGCACCAGCATCTGCCCGGTCACGTTGGTCATCGTGCGCATCATGTCCAGGATGCGATCGATCGCATACAGATACCCGATCGTTTCCAATGGCAGATTGGCCGCGCTCAACACCACCGTCGCCATAACCACCGCCGTACCCGGCACGCCCGCCGTACCGAAACTGCCCAGCACCGAAGCGATCAGCACCACGATGTACTGCTCCGGCGACAACGGCACCCCGGTGTACTGCGCGATGAACACCGCGCACAACGCCGGATAGATCGCCCCGCAGCCATCCATCTTGATGCTCGCGCCCAACGGCACCGCGAACGAGGCGTAGTCCTTGTTCACGCCCAGGTTGTGCGTGATCGAACGCATCGCCGCCGGCATCGCCGCAAAGCTCGACGAACTCACGAACGCCACCTGCATGCCCGGCGCCGCACCGCGGAAGAACTTCAGCGGGTTCAACCCGTGCGACAACAGCAGCCCGCCGTAGACCACCACGATGTGGAACGCGCACGCCACGTACAACGCCAGCACGAAACTGCCCAGCGGCAGCAGCTTCTCGAAGCCGTAACTGCCCACCAGCCCGGCGATCAGACCGAAGGTTCCCAGCGGCGTCATCTCCAGCACGAAGCGCGTCACCTGGATCATGATGTCGCTCATCTGGCCGGTCAGCTTGCGCGCCTCGGCCACCTTGTCGCCCAGCTTCACCATCGCAAAGCCGAGCAGACCGGCGAAGAAGATCACCGGCAGGATCGAGCCGCGCCCGGCCGCCAGCACCGTTTCACCGGCTGCGTTCACCCGCGTGCCGATACCGGTCAACGCATAGAACACGTTGGACGGCACCACATCCATCAGCACCTTGATCACGCTGGGCACTTCGCGCGGCGTGTAGCCGTGGTCCATGCTCAGGCTCAGGTTGCCCGTACCCGGCTGCAGGATCGTGCCCACCGCCAGGCCCACGCAGACCGCCAGCGCGGCGGTGATGATGAACCACAGGAACGTGCGCCCGCCCAGCGCGGCCACCGACTTCTGGCCGTGCAGCGAGGAGATCGCGTTGATCACCGCAAAGAACACCAGCGGCACCGCGATCATCTTGATCAGCGTGACGTACAGGTCACCGAGCGGGCCGAACCAGACTTCCGCCGCCGGGCCCAACACCCAGCCGGCCAGCGCACCCAGCACGAAGCCGCCAAGCACGCGTTGCCAGAACGGAATCCGCAACCACGCAGATACCAGCTTCATGAGCCTTCCAGAGAGAATTCGACAGCTAGGCACCTTAGCCCAACCCGGGCAGGGGAACGAGGCGCACACGGAAATGCAGCGTGTCATCGGCGTGCCTTGCTGCGTTCTGCATAATGAACGCCCGTTTCACTTATGAGATATGACTGTCCATGTCCCGTACCACGTCCTTGGTGGCAGCCATCGCCACCACCCTGCTGCTGGGCGCCTGCGCCAGCACCACGCCCGCCGCCAGCGCCTCCGGCGCCGTGAAGGTCGAGGTCCCCGCCGTGGCCCACCCGGCCGGTGAAACCCCGCAGTGGTGGTACCGCAGTGGCGCCGCGCGCGCAGCCAGCACGGGCGCCATGGACGGCAAGGCCAGGAACGTCATCCTGTTCCTCGGGGACGGTATGAGCCTCACCACGGTCGCCGCCGCGCGGATCTTCGAAGGCCAGCGCAACGGCAATCCCGGTGAAGAAAACCTGCTGTCGTGGGAGCGCTTCCCGGCCACCGCGTTCAGCAAGACCTACAACACCGATTCGCAGACCCCCGATTCGGCCGGCACCATGACCGCCATCACCACTGGCGTGAAAACCCACATGGGCGCCATCGGCGTCAGTGCCGGCACCCGCAACGACTGCGCCGACAGCTTGAACAAGGGCCTGCTGACCTGGCTGCAGCTGGCCGACAGCGCCGGCCTGGCCACCGGCGTGGTCACCACCGCCCGCCTCACCCACGCCACCCCGGCCGCCACCTACGCCCACTCGCCCGAGCGCAACTGGGAAAACGACGCCGACCTGCCCGAAGCGGCCAAGGCTGCCGGCTGCACCGACATCGCCCAGCAGCTGCTGTCCACCTCGCGCTACGGCCGTGGCCCGCTGGTCGCCCTCGGCGGCGGCCGCGCCCAGTTCACCACCGTGGAAGAACGCGATCCCGAATACGACGACAAGGTCGGCCAGCGCCTGGACGGGCGCAGCCTGGTCACCGAATGGCAGCAGGCCCACCCGGGCGGCGCCTATGTCTGGAACGCCAGGCAGCTCCAGGCCGCGGCCAATGCCCCGGCGGTGCTGGGCCTGTTCGAGCCGGACCACATGCGCTATGAAATCGAGCGCAAGGAAGACCCGGCCGGCGAGCCCAGCCTGGCCGAACTGACCAAGGCGGCCATCGCCAACCTGGCCAGGCACAAGGAAGGCTACGTGCTGATGGTCGAAGGCGCGCGCATCGACCACGCCAACCACAGTGGCAACGCCTACCGCGCCCTGAGCGATACCGTGGCCCTGTCCGATGCGGTGCGCGCGGCGGTCGAAGCGACGTCCGACCAGGACACCCTGATCATCGTCACCGCCGACCACTCGCACACGCTCAATTTCGTCGGCTACCCCGCGCGCGGCAATCCGATCCTGGGCAAGGTCAAGGACAAGGGCGGCGAAGACGGCACCGGCGGCCTGGACGTGGCCCGGGACGGCCTCGGCCTGCCCTACACCACGCTGAGCTACGCCAACGGCCCCGGCTACACCGGTGCGACCAACCAGCAGCCGGCCGGTCCGAAGACCTACCCGCACAATCCGAGCAGCTTCGACCCCGCCAGCGGCCGTCCGGACCTGAGCCACGTCGATACCGAGCATCCCGATTACATGCAGGAAGCGCTGGTACCGACCAAGAGCGAAACCCATGGCGGCGAAGACGTCGGCATCTGGGCGCGCGGTCCGGGCAGCAAGGCCATCCGCGGCACCATGGAGCAGAACACGATCTACCACATGATCGTCCAGGCCACCCCGCGCCTGCGCCAGCGCCTGTGCGAGGCCGGTACCTGCGATGCCAGGGGCGTGCCGGTGGAGCTGCCCAAGCCGACCGCCTTCGAGCGCAAGGCCGACGCCAACTGATGGCAGCGCAGGTCCACGCCGTACCGCGCAGGGGCCGCCACGCGCGGCACCTGCTGTTGGTGGTCGGCCTGCTCGCGGCCGGCTGCGCCTGGGCAGACGGTTCGCCCTGCCTGGCCCTGACCGAAGAAGACGGCCTGCAGCCGTTGGCCGGCTGCCAGTTCGTCGACGGCCGCCTGCAACTGGAGCCCAGGGCACTGGCCGCGCTGTCCTTCGACGCCGACGGGCTCGCGCCGGTGCATGCCGGCGGCGGCTTCCACTACGTCAAGGCCGATGGCCGGCAGCTGCCGGTCATCACCTTCGACAACGGTCCGGA
This sequence comes from Stenotrophomonas sp., assembly GCF_031995405.1. GTDB lineage: Bacteria > Pseudomonadota > Gammaproteobacteria > Xanthomonadales > Xanthomonadaceae > Stenotrophomonas. The sequence goes on from NZ_DAMAGC010000107.1 coordinate 11,633, forward strand.
CGACGTGGTTGAAGGGCTGGTGCGGGGCCGCGTCGGTCAACGCATCGGCTACTTCGACACCGGGTTCCGCCAAGCCTTCCCGGCCACGTTCGATTTCGGCTGGGCCTTCGAGGATGGCGTGGCCCGGGTCTGCAACGGTTGCACGCGTGGCCCCCCGGACGAGGACGGCCACGTGGCCATGGTCGGCGGCACCTGGCACCGCATCGACCGCACCGGGCAGCCGGCCTATCAGATCGACCTGCCCTGATGGCCGCGCATGGCATCGGCGCGCCACTGCGCCGATACTGCCCTCCTGCCTGATGCTGCCGTCCCCATGAAGATCTCCCTGCCACCGCCGCCGGCTGCACCCGCACCGGTCCTGGTCGGCTTCAGCGGCGGTCTGGATTCCACTGTGCTGCTGCACTGGCTGGCCCAGTCCCCGGCGCAACGGGGCGCGGGTCTGCGCGCGGTGCACGTGCACCACGGCCTGCAGGCGCCCGCCGACGACTGGGCCGCGCATTGCGCTGCACAGTGCGCGGCGTGGGACATCGCGCTGCAGGTGATCCCGGTGGAGGTCGCGCGCGACAGCGGCGAAGGGCTCGAGGCCGCCGCCCGCCACGCCCGGCGCACCGCGTTTGCCGGCGCACTGCAGCCCGGCGAGCAGCTCGCGCTGGCCCATCATCGCGATGACCAGGCCGAGACCTTCCTGCTGCGTGCGCTGCGTGGCTCCGGCGTGGATGGCCTGGCGTCGATCAAGGCGCAGGCACCGTTCGCCGCCGGCAGCGTGTGGCGCCCGCTGCTGCAGGTGCCGCGCAGTGCGTTGCTGGCCTACGCGCAGACCCATGGGCTGGCGTGGATCGAGGACCCGAGCAATGCCAGCGATGCGGCCGACCGCAATTTCCTGCGCCTGCACGTGATGCCGCTGCTGCAGCAGCGCTGGCCACAGGCCGATGCGGCATTCGCGCGCAGTGCCGCCCTGTGCGCGCAATCGCAGCGTCTGCTGGAAGACACCGACCACGAGGCACTGCGCCGCTGCACCGTTGCCCCGGGCGTACTGGAGTGCGCGCGCCTGCTGCGTCAGCCGCACGAACGCCGCGCCCGGCTGCTGCGCCAATGGGTGCGCAACTGCGGCCTGCCACCGTTGCCGGCGGCCGGGGTGGAGGCGATCGAACGCGAACTGCTGCCGGCCGCGCACGATGGCGATGCCCAGTTCGCCTGGCAGGGCGCGCGGATCCGGCGCTGGCGGGGCGAATTGCATCTGCTCTCCACCACGTTGGCGCTGCCGCCACACTGGAGCGTGCACTGGGACGGCCGCGCACCGCTGGCGCTGCCCGATGGCGGCCAACTGGATCTGCTGGGTGCGCCGCGGCTGGAAGTGCCCCTGCAGGTCCGCGCACGGCGGGGCGGCGAACGCATCCAGCTGCCCGGGCGCACCCATTCGCATGCGCTCAAGGACCTGCTGCAGCAGCGCGGCCTGCCGCCCTGGCAGCGCCGCCAGTTGCCATTGCTGTTCGACGGAGAGATGTTGATGGCCGCCGGTGACCGGATCATCGCCGCAGCGCTGCAGCACTGGCTGGATGAACACGACGCGCAGCTGCGCTGGACGCCGGGCGTGGCGTGAATTGACCCCGCTGGATTGGCGCATCACACTTGTCCCATGCCCAAGAAGTCCCCCAACGAAACCTCCCCGGTCGCCCACTTCGAGCAGTCGCTGGAAGAACTGGAACAGCTGGTGGAGAAGATGGAAGCCGGCGATCTGAGCCTGGAACAATCGCTCAGCGCCTACGAGCGCGGCGTCGGCCTGTACCGCCAGTGCCAGCAGGCGCTGGAGCAGGCCGAACTGCGCGTGCGCCTGCTCAGCGATCCGGCCCGCCCTGACACCGCCGAAAGCTTCGACCCGCCCAGCCATGACGGTTGAGGCCACGTTCGCGCGTTGGCGCGACCGCATCGAAAGCCAGCTCGACGCCAGCCTACCCTCGCCCGAAGACGCCCCGCAGCGCCTGCACCAGGCGATGCGCTACGCGGTGCTCGGCGGCGGCAAGCGCATGCGCCCCCTGCTGGTGTATGCCAGCGGGCAGGTATTCGGCGCCGATGAGCACAGCCTGGATGCGCCGGCGATGGCGGTGGAACTGATCCACGCCTATTCGCTGGTCCATGACGACCTGCCGGCGATGGACGACGACGCGCTGCGTCGCGGCCGTCCCACCACCCACATCGCCTTCGACGAAGCCACCGCGATCCTGGCCGGCGATGCCCTGCAGACACGGGCCTTCGGCCTGCTGGCCGATGCCGCGCTGCCGGCGCTGCTGCGCGTGCACTTTCTGCAGGCGCTGACCCATGCTTCGGGTGCGGCCGGCATGTGCGGCGGGCAGGCGCTGGACATCGACGCCACCGGTCACGTACAGCCGCTGGCTGCACTGCAGCGGATGCATGCGCTCAAGACCGGCGCGCTGATCCGCGCGGCGGTGCGCATGGGCGCGCTGTGTGGCGATGCGCCGCAGGCCGACCTGCTGCAGCTGGACGCATTCGCCAGCGCGCTGGGCCTGGCCTTCCAGGTGCGCGATGACATCCTCGATGTGGAAGCCAGCTCCGAGCAACTGGGCAAGACCGCCGGCAAGGACGCGACACACGCCAAGTCGACCTTCCCCGCGCTGCTCGGCATGGATGGTGCCAAGGCCGAACTGGCTGCGCTCAGCGAGCGCATGCACGAGAGCCTGGCCGGCTACGACGAACGCGCCGATGCATTGCGTGCGCTGGGGCGGCTGGCAGTCGAACGCAATCACTGAAAGACCGGTGGGTCGGACGTCGGCCACGTTGCCTCTGCGGGCGAATGTCCCTACGGCGTCGGCCTGCGGGAGATTCGCGCGCGAGACACCCCTGCAAAACGCTTCTTCTCCCCCCTGAGGGGAACGGCTTGTTGCAAGGGCCGTCGTAGCGTGAGTTCGACGCTATGCGACTGGGCCGGCAGTGCAGGCGACGTGTGAAGCGGGTTGTGTCCTCCTTCGGGGGTTTCGCGCGCGTGAGGGCCCCGTAGCAGCCGGTAGGCCCCTGGCGCAAATGTCCCCCGGCCTG
>NZ_DAMAGC010000108.1:0-14615 GCF_031995405.1 Stenotrophomonas sp.
GGTGGCGAGGAAGGTGGCAACACGCTGTACTTCCCCAAAAACGGCGGCGAGCCGCAGAAGCTGGCCATCTACGACGCGGCCATGAAGTACAAGGCCGAAGGCGTGCCGCTGGTGGTGTTTGCCGGCAAGGAATACGGCACCGGCTCCTCGCGCGACTGGGCGGCCAAGGGCACCAACCTGTTGGGCGTCAAGGCGGTCATCGCCGAAAGCTTCGAGCGCATCCACCGCTCCAACCTGGTCGGCATGGGCGTGCTGCCGCTGCAGTTCAAGGCCGGCGAGAACGCGCAGAGCCTGGGCCTGGACGGATCGGAAACGATCGACGTCACCGGCCTGCAGGACGGTGCCAGCAAGAGCGCCACGCTCACCGCGACCAAGGCCGATGGCACCGCGAAGACCTTCGAAGCGCACGTCATGCTGCTGACCCCCAAGGAAGTGGAGTACTTCAAGCACGGCGGCCTGCTGCAGTATGTGCTGCGCCAGCTGGCAGCCAAGGGCTGAACGGACCCACCGCCACGCGCCGCCCCGGTAGTGCCGAGCCATGCTCGGCACCAGCAACCTCCAGACAAGCCAGCCCCGGTAGTGCCGAGCCATGCTCGGCATCACCAACCTACAGCCAAGCCCAGGCTCGGTAGTGCCGAGCCATGCTCGGCACCCGCAACCTCCGGGTGGGCGTCGACGCGTGTTTCGGGCATCTGCCGAGCATGGCTCGGCACTACCTTACTGGCACACCTGCATCGTCCAATGCACCCGCACCGGGCTGCCACACCCGCCCCATCCTTCACGCCCCCTTCGCCTTTTCCATTCGGCCCGGTATGCTGCCCGGACGTGAACTGGCGGATACTCAGGGCCAGAACACACTCTCATCAACGATTCCTGGAGGGGGAATATGAGTCTGGAACGTCCCTGGCTGCAGAGTTATCCCAACGGCGTACCCGCCGAGATCGACGTCAACGAGTTCCATTCGGTCTCCGCCGTCTTCGACACCTCGGTGGCCAAGTACCGCGACCGTCCCGCCTACTCCAGTTTCGGCAAGACCCTCACCTACGGTGAAACCGACGCCCTGGTCGAGCAGTTCGCGGCCTACCTGCTCGGTGAGCTCAAGCTCAAGAAGGGCGACCGCGTCGCCCTGATGATGCCCAACTGCCTGCAGTACCCGGTCGCCACCTTCGGCGTGCTGCGCGCCGGGCTGACCGTGGTCAACGTCAATCCGCTGTACACCGCCCGTGAGCTCAAGCACCAGCTGGTCGACTCCGGCGCGGCGGTGATCGTGGTGGTCGACAATTTCGGCGACACCGTGCAGCAGGTCATCGCCGACACGCCGATCAGGCACATCGTCACCACCGGCCTGGGCGACATGCTCGGCGCCAAGGGCGTGGTGGTGAACTTCGTGCTGAAGTACATCAAGAAGATGGTGCCCAACTACACCCTGCGCGGTGCGGTGCGCTTCAACCAGGCGCTCAAGCTGGGCAGCCGCCACAGCCTGCCGAAGGTTGAAATCGACCACGACGACGTCGCCTTCCTGCAGTACACCGGCGGCACCACCGGCGTGGCCAAGGGCGCGATGCTGACCAACCGCAACCTGGTCGCCAACATGCAGCAGGCCTCGGCCTGGATCTCCGCGTCGGGGATCGAGATGGGCAAGGAGTGGATCATCACCGCCCTGCCGCTGTACCACATCTTCGCATTGACGGCGAACGGCCTGGTCTTCATGAAGTTCGGCGGCTGCAACCACCTCATTACCAACCCGCGCGACATGAAGGGCTTCGTCAAGGAGCTGAAGGCGACTCGCTTCACCGCCATCACCGGCGTGAACACGCTCTTCAACGGCCTGCTCAATACGCCCGGCTTCGATGAGATCGACTTCTCCTCGCTGAAGGTCACCCTGGGCGGCGGCATGGCCGTGCAGCGCGCGGTGGCTGAACGCTGGAAGAAGGTGACCGGCGTGACCCTGGTGGAGGCCTATGGCCTGACCGAGACCTCGCCGGCGGCCTGCATCAATCCGCTGGACCTGGCCGAGTACAACGGCGCCATCGGCCTGCCGATCCCCTCCACCGATGCCTGCGTGAAGGATGACGACGGCAAGACCCTCACCCCGGGCGAAGTCGGTGAGCTGTGCATCAAGGGCCCGCAGGTCATGAAGGGCTACTGGCAGCGACCGGAAGAAACCGCCAAGGCGATCGACGCCGACGGCTGGCTGCATACCGGCGACATGGCACGGATGGACGAACAGGGCTTCTTCTACATCGTGGACCGCAAGAAGGACATGATTCTGGTGTCCGGCTTCAACGTGTACCCCAATGAGGTCGAAGACGTCATCGCGATGATGCCCGGCGTGCTGGAAGTGGCGGCCGTGGGCGTACCCGACGAGAAATCCGGCGAAGTGGTCAAGGTGGTCATCGTCAAGAAGGACCCGAACCTGACCGCCGAGATGGTCAAGGAGCATGCCCGGGCCAACCTGACCGGCTACAAGCACCCCCGAATCGTCGAATTCCGAAAGGAACTGCCCAAGACCAACGTGGGCAAGATCCTGCGCCGCGAACTGCGCGACAGCCCCGCCCCGTAACGCTCGGCAGCCCTGCAGGCACTTTCCAGGACCCCAGCCCTCACCGGCTGGGGTCTTTGCATTGAGCCGGTGACCGGCGGTGTAGGATCGCGGCGAGTGGACCCGTCCGGCCCGCCGCCCACCGTCCTCCCTCCGGGCCAGAAACGCCGAGGAAACTGCCATGCAAACGATCGAAAAGCTGAACCCCACCCGCGGCTACTCCACCATCCGCACCGAAACCACCGCCGACAACGCTGCCCACTGGTTGTTCATGCATGCCGATGCCGCCACCGGCGTTCGGCCCTGCTGCCGCAGGGACATGCTGGATGAGATGTGGAACTTCATGAACGCGATCACGCTCGGCCCTGCGGAACGCAACAGCGGCGCCCTGCGTCACTTCGTGCTGGCCTCCGACGCCAGTGCCTACAACCTGGGCGGCGATCTGGACCTGTTCTCCCGGCTCATCCGCGAAGGCAACCGCGACCACCTGCTGGCTTACGCGCAACGCTGCGTGGAAGGCGTGCACCACCTGCACACCGGCTTCGGCGGGGATGTGCGTACCATCGCGCTGATCCAGGGCGATGCGCTGGGCGGTGGCCTGGAGATGGCGCTGGCCTGCCACACGATCGTCGCCGAGGAAGGCTGCGGGATGGGGCTTCCCGAGGTGCTGTTCGGGCTGTTCCCGGGCATGGGTGCCTACTCGTTCCTGTGCAAGCGCGTTGCGCCGCAGCTGGCGGAGAAGATCATTCTGGAAGGTCGGGTGTATTCGTCCGAAGAGATGCATGCCATGGGCGTGGTCGACATCCTGGTGCCCAAGGGCCAGGGCGTGGCCGCGGTGCAGGAGCAGATCCGACAGCACCAGCGCATCCCGCGCAGCTACCTGGCCATGAACGCGGCGCGCAATCTCGCCCAGGCCGTGCGCTATGACGAGCTGCTGGAGATCACCAAGGTGTGGGTCGACTCGGCGCTGGCGCTGGAAGAGAAGTCGCTGCGCACCATGGATCGATTGATCAAAGCGCAGACCCGTCGTGCCCACCTCGACGCGGCGTGAATGCTGGCAACCGTTGCAAACCACTTCAAGCCCGGCCACAGCCGGGCTTTTTTTGAGTGCCCCGCTGGCTGGGCGGGGACGGGTGCCAACCAACCTTCGAGGGTGGGGTGTGTGGGTTCGCGGGACCGTCGTACGCTTGCATGGACGTACTTGCAGCGTGTCCCGCGAGCCCACACCCCCCCGCCCAATCCGGTAGCAAGCGGTCGATCACCGCACGTCGCTACCACCATCCTCACGCGCGTCGCGCTTCTGCGCACGGGCCTCCAGCGCCGCACGGCCCTCTTTCATGCCGTTGCGGATCTGGTTGATCCGCTCGCGCCACTCGGTCTTCAACTGCCAGTCGGCCATGCGCATCACCTCACCGGCGCGATGGGCCACCCGCACCAGACCGAGGTTCCCGGCCACGCCCTTGATCGCATGCGCCTGTTCACGCAGGTGCACCCAATCGCCCCGCTCACCATCGGCGGCGGCCACCTCGATGCACTGCCTGGCGTCTTCCAGGCACTGGCGAACGAATTCCTGCTCGAACGCCTCCCCCAACCCCAGCGAGGCCAGCTCATCGAGCACGCCCGGATCGAGCACCCCATCCGGCGCCACCGATACATGCACCACCGGCGCCGTGGTCCGTAGCTGGTCGTTGGTGGCGATATCGGCCAGCGTGTCCAGTAGACGCACCGCCACCACCGGCTTGCCGAAGAACGTATGCGCGCCGGCCTGGGTGCACTGCTGGATCGCCTCGGGCGTCACATCCGCGCTGAGGATCAGCACCGGCGTGCGCGGCGCGCCGCCGGCCTGCATCACCCGCAGCTCCTTGAGCATGTCCAGCCCGCTCATTCCCGGCATGTGCAGATCGGCGATGGCCACGTCGTATTCGCTCTCGGCCAGCGCATCCAGCACCGCCTCGGCATCGTTGACACACACCACTTTATGGCCGGCCTTCTGCAGCAGCCGCTGCAGCACCAGGCGATTGGCCTGATGGTCATCGGCCACCAGAATCTTCATGCTGCGCACCCGTGCGCGATGGCGCAGGAACGGATCGGTAAAAGCGATCACGTTGTTGCCGCTGCCCGGCACGCTCTCGCCGGCCACCGCCGGGGTGAACTCACCGGCGACCACCGGCGGCAGCGCGAACGGCAGCTCGAACCAGAAGCAGCTGCCCTGCGGCGGGTTCTCCGCAAACCCGATCTGCCCGCCCATCGCCTCCACCAGACCCTTGGCAATGGTGGTGCCCAGCCCGGTCCCTTCATGCCGACGGGCCATGCTCACATCGGCCTGCTCGAACGCCTCGAACAACCGCGGACGCATGGCCGGCACCACGCCGATGCCGGTATCGAGGATGTCGAACCGGACCCGCACGTTGCCCTGCCCGTCATCGCGCAGCAGCGACACCCGGATCTCGACCTTGCCGTGGTCGGTGAACTTGACCGCGTTGCCCGCCAGGTTCAGCAGGATCTGCCGCAGGTGGCCCAGGTCGCCGCGCAGTCGCGCCGGCACCGCATCGTCCACCTTGACGTGGTAGTCCAGCCGCTTGACCTTGGCCTGCGGCAGCAGGATCAGCCCGATCGACTGCATCACATCGGCCAGCGAGAAATCCTCGGCCAGCACGCGCAGCTTGCCCGCTTCGATGGCCGAAATGTCCAGCACTTCCTCCACCAGCGCCAGCAGACTGCGCGAGGACGCCTGGATGGTGCTCACGCACTCGCGCTGCTCCTCATCCAGCTGCGTGGTGGCCAACACTTCGGTCATGCCCGACAGGCCGTTGAGCGGCGTACGGAACTCATGGCTCATGTTGGCCAGGAACCGGCTCTTGGCCTCGCTGGCGCGACGCGCCTCGTCCATGGCGTGGGTCAGCTGCCGCAGCAGGCTGGAGAAGTACAGCGGCACCGCCGCCAGCCCGAGCCACAGCCCGAACCCCAGCCGCGCATTCTGTTCCCAGTAGGGCGTGGCCAGCGCGGTGTAGCCGAAGCTGCCCAGCGCCATGGCCACGGCCGCGTACAGATAGTTGTTGCCATAGCGCATGCCGTTGCCGACGGTCACCCACATCACCACGATGTAGACCCAGGCCAGCGGCTCGCCCATCTGCACCATGCCGGCGGCGATGAGACCGTAATCGGCCAGCATCCCGGCGATGCGCCGCGGGTCCGAACGCGCCGGCCGCACCAGCAGCCAGGCAAACAGCGTGATCGACAGGATCAGGCCGGTCAGCACGATCGCCAGCACGCCGTGATACTGCGTCGGCGGCAGCCCATGGCGCACGCTGGGCATCAGCACATAGCCCAGGATCAAGGTGATCAGCACGATACGTACGATGGCCTGGCCATGCTCGCTGTCCGAACGCTTGGTCAGGCGCTCTTTCACCTGCAGGTAGCTGCGCCGCAGCGGCCCCACCTCGGCCGTGCGCGGGTCGACGGTCGACGCATGCGCGGCCCGGCTGATGCCGACGAAGTACAGCGGGGTCATGCCCAGCCCCAGCAACAGCCCCCAGCCGAGCAGACGCTGTCCGACCCAGTAGGGGGACAACAGCAGCGCGCACAGGAACGCCGCGCAGCCCATCGCGGTGGCGGCATGCAGATAGCCGCGCCCATAGCGCATGCCATTGCCGATGGTGACCCACAGCAGCACCACATACAGCAGTGCCGCCGGTTCTCCCTGCAACGTCATGATCGCGCCCATGCAGGCGTAATCGGTGACCATCCCCACCGCACGCCGTGCGCGCGACACCCCTGGGCGCGCCAGCAGCCCCGCCAGCAACAGCATCGCTACGGCCAGTTCGACCGCCAGGATCAGCCACGTCACCCGCAGGATGTCACCGCCCACCTGCGTGTAGCGCCAGCCGAGATAGCCGATGAACAACGCGGTGATCGCGATCCGGATGAAGTTCTGGACGTGCTCGCTGTCGGGCCGGTTGGACAGCCGCGCACGCAGTTCGGCGAGGATGCCGCGGCCGGCAGCGGGCCCGTTCGCCGAACGACCGCCCGCGCGTGCCGACCGGCTCACGTGGATGAGGCCGGCGAGCACGACCACCGCCGCACCGATCCACCACTGCGCCGGGGCGAGCGCCGCCAGTGCGACCAGCGACACCAGGGTGGCGGGAAAGAAGCGGACGAACACATGGCCGCGCATCGTTTCCAGCCGCTGTTGCAGGCGCTGGAGCAGGCCAGGCATGTCACATCCCCGGGCGGGTCGAAGCGGTCGAGTGCTGGGCGCAGATGTCGTCCAGCTGTTCGCGTCCGCGCAGCAGCGCATCCACGCAACGCGGGTCGAACAGCCGGCCACGCTGTGCGTAGAGGTAGGCCAGGGTGGCTTCCATCGTCCATGCTTCCTTGTACGGTCGGGGTGAGATCAGGGCGTCGAATACATCGGCAACCGCCACGATCCGCGCTTCCAGCGGGATCGCATCGCCGATCAGGCCATCGGGATACCCGCTGCCGTCGTAACGTTCGTGGTGGCGCAGCGCGATCAACGCTCCGACCTGGATGAAACGGTTCTGGCTGCCGCTCAGCAGCTCATAGCCGATGCGCGGGTGCCGGCGCATGATCGCCAGCTCCTCTTCGTTGAGCTTGCCCTGCTTGAGCAGCACCGCATCGGGGATGGCGATCTTGCCCATGTCGTGCAGCGGCGCGGCCATCTCGATCAGCTTGCACTCGTCCTCGGGCAGGCCGAGCTGTTCGGCGATCAACCCGGCGACGTGCGCCATGCGCTCCAGGTAGGCGCTGGTGCCGGCATCACGGAACTCGATCGCGCGCGCCAGCCGTGACAGCGTTTCGCGTTCGCGCTCTTCCACTTCATGCATGCTGGCCAGCAGGCGCTGTTCCAGCGACAGCGCGCGTTGCTTGACGTTCTCCGACTGCTGGCGCAGCTGCAGCAGGTTGTAGCAGCGCGCGCGCAGTTCGCGCGGGCGGATCGGCTTGACCAGGAAATCGATGACGCCCGCTTCCAGCGCGGCCTGGCGGATGGGCTCGTCGCCGACCACGGTGATCAGGATCACCGGGATGTCGCGGTGCTTGGGCAACCGGCGGAAGCGGCGGGCGAACTCCAGCCCGTCCATTTCCGGCATGCGGTAATCGAGCAGCAGCAGGTCCACCGGATGCGATTCGCACCAGGCCAGCGCGGTGAGCGGATCACCGAAGTCGTGCACGCTCAGTTCCGGCGCAATGTCCTCGATCACATGACGGAGCATGGTGCGCGCGGACGTCTGGTCGTCAACGATGACAATATTCAAGGATGCTTCCGCCGTCTTCCTGGACCACACTGGAACATGCTGCGGAAAGGATACTCCGCCACTCTGGACACTGGCACCTTGCATGGATCCGCCTCCCGTGTGATCTCCGGTTCATGATCGTGGTCGCGGTGTGATGCGGATGTCACGCACCACCGGGACCGATCATCGCCCTGACCATCACGGCCGTTACCCGGATGGTCACGCAGAAACCATACGCGCGCGGCCACCGTAGCGGAACCCCGCCACCGGCTGCCCTCCCCTGGCAGCCGGACCTACGTCTCAGTTTTCCGGACGCATATAGGGGAACAGCAGCACATCACGAATCGAACTGCTGCCGGTGAGCAGCATCACCAGGCGGTCGATGCCGATGCCCAGGCCGCCGGTCGGGGCCATGCCGTACTCCAGCGCACGGATGTAATCGGCGTCGTAGTGCATGGCCTCGTCGTCGCCGCCTTCCTTGGCCGTCACCTGGGCCTGGAACCGGGCGGCCTGGTCTTCCGGGTCGTTCAACTCGGAGAAGCCGTTGGCGAGTTCCTTGCCGTTGATGAACAGCTCGAAGCGGTCGGTGTAGCCCGGCTGGTCGTCATTGGCACGGGCCAGCGGGGAAACCTCGACCGGATGGTCGGTGATGAAGGTCGGCTGCACCAGGGTGTGCTCGACGGTGGCCTCGAAGATCTCCAGCAGCAGCTTGCCCCAGCCGTAGGACGGCTTGATGCGGATCTTCAGGCGCTCGCAATGGGCAGCCAGCGCATCGCGGTCGGTGCAGTCGGCAGCGCTGATTTCCGGGTTGTGGTGGCGCACCGCCCCGTCCATGCGCCAGCGGCGGAAGGCCGGGGCCAGGTCGATGGTGGCGCCGTCCCAGGTCACCGTGGTGGTGCCCAGCACCTGGTTGGCCACGTCGCGGATCACCCCTTCGGTCAGGTCCATCACTTCGGTGTACGTGGCGTAGGCCTCGTACAGTTCCATCATGGTGAATTCCGGATTGTGGCGGGTGCTCACGCCTTCATTGCGGAAGTTGCGGTTGATCTCGTAGACGCGCTCCAGGCCACCCACGACCAGGCGCTTGAGGTACAGCTCCGGGGCCACGCGCAGGTACAGGTCCAGGTCCAGGGCGTTGTGGTGGGTGGTGAACGGCTTGGCCGTGGCGCCGCCGGGGATGTAATGCATCATCGGCGTCTCGACTTCAAGGAAGTCGCGGTTGTCCAGCCACGCGCGCATGGCGCGGATGATCCGCGAGCGCTTGATGAACACCTCGCGGGACTCCGGGGTCACGATCAGGTCGACGTAGCGCTGGCGGTAGCGCTGCTCCACGTCGGCCAGGCCGTGCCACTTGTCCGGCAGCGGCCGCAGCGACTTGGTCAGCAGGCGGATGCTGGTGGCCTTGACCGACAGCTCGCCGGTCTTGGTGCGGGTCAGCCCACCTTCGACGGCGATGATGTCGCCCACGTCCCAGCCCTTGAAGGCGGTGTAGCTGTCGCCCAGGGTGCTGCCCTGCAGGAACAGCTGGATACGGCCGGACTCGTCCTGGATCTGGGCGAAGCTGGCCTTGCCCATGACCCGCTTGGCCATCAGTCGGCCAGCCATCCTGACCTGGCGGTCGGCGCCTTCCAGGGCCTCGGCGGTCCACTGTTCGGCATCGGCGAATTCCGCCTGCAGGGTGCCGGCGTAATGTTCGCGACGGAAGTCGTTCGGGTAGGCGATGCCCTGCCCGCGCAGCGCCGTCAGTTTCGCGCGGCGCTCGGCGATGAGGCTGTTCTCGTCGACGGGGGGCTGCGGCGCGTGGGTCTGATCGTTCATGGCGTGGGTCTATGTCTGGGGGGAGGTACGAACCCCGCCATCATGCCGATGGACGGGGCAGAGTGCGAAATCCCCGGGCGGGCCCGGGGCGGGCGCATCGGGCCGCACGTGGCGGCCCGACGGTCAGGCGTCGATGCGTTTGGCGCCGACGGCCAGGCCGGACTTCAGGCTGGCTTCGACGAATTCGTCGAGGTCGCCGTCCAGCACCTTCTGGGTGTCGGACCGCTCGATGCCGGTGCGCAGGTCCTTGATGCGGCTCTGGTCGAGCACGTAGTTGCGGATCTGGCTGCCCCAGCCGATGTCGGACTTGGTCGCTTCCACCGCATCGCGCTCGGCGTTGCGCTTCTGGATTTCCAGCTCGTACAGCTTGGCGGCCAGCATCTTCATCGCGTTGTCGCGGTTCTGGTGCTGGCTGCGGCCGGTCTGGCAGGCCACGACCGTGTTGGTCGGGATATGCGTGATACGCACCGCCGACTCGGTCTTGTTGACGTGCTGGCCACCGGCACCGGAGGACCGGTACACGTCGGTGCGCAGGTCGGCCGGGTTGATGTCGATCTCGATGTTGTTGTCCACTTCCGGGGACACGAACACCGAGGTGAAGCTGGTGTGGCGGCGGTTGTCCGAATCGAACGGCGACTTGCGCACCAGGCGGTGCACGCCGGTTTCGGTCTTCAGCCAGCCATAGGCGTAATCGCCTTCCACGCGCAGCGTGGCCGACTTGATGCCGGCGACGTCGCCGCCGGACACTTCCATCAGCTCGGTCTTCCAGCCGCGCGATTCGCACCAGCGCAGGTACATGCGCAGCAGGATTTCGGCCCAGTCCTGGGCTTCGGTGCCGCCGGCACCGGCCTGGATGTCCACGAAGGCCGGGGCAGTGTCCATCTGGCCGGAGAACATGCGCTGGAATTCCAGCTGTTCCACGTGCTTCTGGTACTTGTCCAGGTCGGCGACCACGGCCAGGGCGGTATCTTCGTCCTGCTCGCTTTCGGCCAGTTCCAGCAGTTCGCCGGACTCGGACAGGCCATCCAGGATCGTGGCGATGCCGCCGACCGTCTTTTCCAGGTTGGCGCGTTCACGGCCCAGGTTCTGGGCGTACTCGGCGTTGTTCCAGATGTCTGGGTTTTCCAGTTCCCGGGTTACTTCTTCCAGACGCTCTTTCTTGGCGTCGTAGTCAAAGATACCCCCTGAGCGAGAGCACGCGATCGGTGAGATCGGTGATTCGCTGGCGCACGGGATTGAGCTCGATCATATCGGCGGTGTTGAAGGCTTGGGACAAGGGCTGAATTGTAGCTTGGAACGCCCGTTCATGTAGATGCGCGCGGCGCGGCGCCCGCCAGTGTCGGGTCTGCGGCGACCAGTGCAGCCCCCTGCCCCAGCGCTGCGCGCAGGACCGGCAGCTGGCGCCGGCTGCAGGGTAACGCAGTGCCATCGGCCAGGTGGGCGCGCGCCTCGCCGCTGTCCAGCGGCTCGATGGAGACCAGGAAGCCCAGGTTGAGCACGTAGCTGCGGTGGATGCGCACGAACCGCGCCGGGTCCAGCCGGGCCTCCAGCGCGGCCATCGTGCTCCGCAGCGGGTAGTCGTGGCCCCGCACGTGCAGGTTCATGTAATTGCCCGCCGCCTGGGCGTATTCGATGTCGCCGGTAGCCACCAGGAAATCACGGCCGAGCTTGCGCACCAGGAAGCGCTCGGGCCGGTCCACCGGTTCTTCGGGCGGGGCATCTTCCGGCGCGGCCAGCAGGTGCGCCTCGCCCTGGCGGCGGCGACCGAACCAGCTGAAGAAGTGCTCGATCGCCACGAAGGTGAAGAACGCGCGGACGTCCTTGAGGTATTCGTACAGCAGCCGCGACGCCCAGCCGGCGCCATCAACGTAATGCTCGCCCAGGCTGGCGTAGGCCAGGTGACGCAGCGCCATCATCCCGGCCACGTGCAGCAGCGACCACGCCACGCTGGCCAGCAGGTACAGCGGCAGCCGTCGCTTCCAGGTATCGGCATGCAACGGCCAGCGCTGGCAGCCCCACCACAGCAGCGGCAGGGTCAGCAGGATCATGCCGGCGCTGCTCAACTCCCAGGTCATCGGCTGCCACAACGCGAGCGCCTCGCCACGGCGGCTGGCATCCATGACTTCGACGAAGGCGTTGGCCACCGCGCTGCCGAGCAGGATCGCGGCCCAGACCAGCCAACGGGTGGTGGGGCGCCAGCGGGAGGAAGGGCGGGAAGTCATCGGGTCGTCCATGCGGCGGGGCGGCATCATGCAGCAATCGGGCATGGTACCGCTGGTGCGGCGCATCGGCTGCCCGAAGCGCGCACCTGACACACGGCGCGGGCGTCCGCGCCGCGTGTCCCCTGCAGACCGACGTGGGCGCTACCGCACCTCGAACTCCCCGACCAGCACCGTGTCGGCACGATCCTTCAGCCGCATCGTGACCTGCTGGTCGCGCTGCCTGCGGGTGCCCCAGTGCGTGCTCAGGCGCAGGCTCAGCGTGGTGGCGCCGGTGACCAGTTGCTCGCGGCTGCCGAAGAAGTTGGCCTCCACTTTGTACGTGCCCGGCTTGGCCTCGCGCAGCGAGAACTGCTCCGGCCCGTAGCCGCCGGTGAAGTCCTGCGACATCTGCCCGCCCTGATAGGTGAGGCGGTTACCGTAGTAGGCACGCTCGCCGTTGGGATCGGTGACCCACAGGTCCATGTCGCTGTTGTCGCTGTCCCAGCTGAGCACCACGCGCAGGTCCAGCGGCATCGCGCGACGCAGACGCGGATCGACCGCGCCCAGGTCCACCCGCTCGCGCGCGGCGAGGGTGTTGAGTTCGTCCAGCGCGATCAACGAGATCCCATCGAAGCGGCTGTCCCACTGACGCTCCACCACTTCATTGAGCATCGCCACCGCCTGCCGATACTGCCCGCTGGCTTCCAGCGCCAGGCCCAGGTCACGGAAACTCTGCGGCTCTTCCTCGCCCAGGCGCAGCACCTGTTCGAACACCGGCACCGCCAGCGCCGGGGCCTTGGCCTGCATCAGCCGGTAGCCGAGCACGCGCAGCACGTGGCGGTTTTCCAGCTGCATCTCGGCCAGGTTGGACAGCACCCGCAGGGCCAGGTCGCGCTGGCCCTTGGCCAGCAGCAGATCGGCCACGTCCAGGTAGAAGGCGCTGCTGTCGGCGTGCTGGTCGCGCTCGGCCAGGTAAGTGGCGTAGAGCTGTGCCGGCGGCGCATCACGCAGGCGGCGGGCGTAGTCCGAATCGGGTTCCCAGGGAGCCAGGGTGATCGCGATGGCGCCGCTGTTGGCCTTGCCGGCCGCAGCCTTGCTGGCGGTCAACTCGACGTTCTGCAGCTGACCGCTCGCGCGACTGGGGGCCGCCATGGGTGCCGGCGCACTGGCCACGTCGCTGGCCGGTGCCGCCATGTACATCTGCGCCTCTGCCGGTGCGGCTGCGGCGACAGGCATCGGCGCAGACTTCTCCAGCCCCGCCCGGCCCGCCGGCGCGCCCTTCGGCCAGCGTGTGTTCCACCAGCGTTCGCGGTCGGCGAACTGCCGCGCGATCTGGTCCAGGCGATGGCGGCGGGCCTGCGCTTCATCGTCGATGCGCACCGCATGCAGGCGGTCGTACGCCTCCCGCAGCGGGGCCGGCGCGCGGATCCCGTAGCGCAGGTAATCGTCCAGGGTTTCCAGCACCAGCAGCGAGGTGTCGGGGCCGACCAGACCGAACTGCCGGGACAACGTCCGCATCGCGTCCCGATGGGCGACCGGGTCTGCCGCGTACGCGGCCATCCGCGCATCGGCCCAGGCATGCGCCACCAGTCCACCGTCCAGCGCACGGGCGCCAGACACGGCAATGCGCTGCTGATGGAGCCGGCCATCGGCCAGGCGCACCGCGACGTCCACCGTGCCGTCAGTGCGCTGCACCCGCCCGCCCACGCGCAGCCAGCCCTGGCTGGCGCGGCTGGCATCGGCCACCAGCTGGTCCACGCCATCGCCGCGCAGTTCGACCACCTCGGCCGACTGCTGCAACAGCAACGGCAGCGCGGCGTCGACCTCGGCGGCACTGGACAGCACCAGGGCCTGGCCCTGATGGGCCCGGGTCCAGGCGCGCAGCCGCGCAGCGTCGGTGCGTGCACCGGCACCGCTCAGCGCATACAACCGCTGGCCGGCCGCCAGCGTCGGCAGTGCCTGGTCGCCATAGTTGGACAGTCCATCGCTGACCAGCAGGTACTCGCCGATCCCGGCGCGCGGCGTCCACGCGCCCAATGCACTGGCGCCGTCCAGCGGCAGCCCATCCAGATGGGCGCGCAGGGCGCTCCAGTCGCCGCCGCGGATGCGGAAGCTGCGCGGCGCTTCGGCCCGGTCACGCAGCACGGTGAGCTCCACCTCGCCCTCGCCGATGGCGCGGAAATAGCGGTCGAGCACCCCCGTTTCGGCGGCACGGTCACGTTGCCGGGCCGAGCCCGAGGCATCCCACAGCAGCCCTACGTGCCGAGGCAGGGCGCGCGGTGTGGACAGGGCCGGCACGGGGATCTGCGCCAACAGATAGCGCTCACCCTCATGCATGCCGGAAACCACGTCCAGCTTGCGCACCTGCGGCAGGCGCATCTGCACCTGCGCCGGCAGGGCTGCACCGGCGCCCTGCCATTGCGCCACATGGGCGCCATCGCGGGTCTGGAACGTCCACGGCAGCACCGCGCCCGCCACCGGCTTGCCGGTGCCACGCGCGTCCAGCCGTAGCGTCACCTGGCTGGCGTCGCGTGCGAACTGCAGCGGCAGCTTCCAGCGCAGGCCCTGTGCATCCACCGGCAGCGTCTCGCGGAAGGTCAGCGCCACGCGGCGGCTGCCACGCGCGGGAATCGGATAGATGCGCAGGCGGAACTGGTTGCCGGCGGTCTGCTCCAGCAGGCCGGGGTCGACCCGGCGCCGCTCGATCGCCTCGAATACCTGGCGACCCTGCGCCTTGGGCACCGGCACCGCGTCGCGCAGCACGCCGTCGATATCCAGCGCGAACCCGGCGATCTGCTGCCC
>NZ_DAMAGC010000109.1:0-14558 GCF_031995405.1 Stenotrophomonas sp.
GTACACGAACTATCGGCCGCCGCACAACAACCACAGGCCGCCGCCGCGCCCCGGCAACGGCGGCAATCCGCCGGTACGTCCGGATCGCCCGCGTCCGTCCTACAACGGCGGCTCGCCGTGGCGGAACATGGACTCGGTCGGCCGTCCGCAGCAACAGCAGCGTCCGCAGCAGCAGTCGCGTCCGGCCCAGCAGGCCCCGCGTCCGGCCCAGCGCTCGAACGGTTCACCGTGGCGGAACATGAACAATTTGAACCAGCGCACAGTTGAGCCCTGAGCCGTCTTGATTTTCACCACCCACCCGGTTCACTCTAGGCGGGTGGTGACGGCTTCGGTCGCAAAGTGACAAAAGCGACAGAACGCGTCACATCCAGCTCTATGTCGATATCCGCCAGGAAACTCTGGATCCCCCCTGTTCCGGCCCTGTCGGATGTCGGCACCTACAACGCAGAAGGCCCCGCCATTGGCGGGGCCTTCTGTCTTTGACCCCTGGGGCGTGGGCGGTCATGCAAAAAAACAGGGCCGACAGTCCCCCGACTGTCGACCCTTCTGCTTCCCCGGGATGCGCATGGACCGGCCCCTGTTCCAATTCCGGTCCGTAGCGCCAGAGCGCCTGCCATCCTGGGTGCTATTGGGTTATCTGCAGAAAACGTGCCAACTTGAGGGTTGATTTCATCGCCCCCGACGAATGGCGCTAAAATCGCCACCCGCGCCCTGTCTCCAGGGCTGATCCTGGGCCGCCCGGCCCCGTCCCGAGCCTCCTGCGCCATGACTGACTCCTTCTACCGCTACGACGTCATCGTCATCGGCGGCGGCCACGCCGGCACCGAAGCTGCGCTGGCGGCCGCGCGCAGTGGCGCGCGCACCCTGCTGCTGACCCACAACGTGGAAACCATCGGCGCGATGAGCTGCAACCCGGCCATCGGCGGGATCGGCAAGGGCCATCTGGTCAAGGAGATCGACGCCCTGGGCGGGGCGATGGCGCATGCCGCCGATCGCGCCGGCATCCAGTGGCGCACCCTCAATGCCTCCAAGGGCCCGGCCGTGCGCGCCACCCGCTGCCAGGCCGACCGCAACCTGTACCGCATGGCGATCCGCCAGATCGTGGAAGCCCAGCCCAACCTGACCGTGTTCCAGGCGGCGGTGGACGACCTGCTGATCGACGGCGACACCGTGCGCGGCGCGGTTACCCAGACCGGACTGACCTTCCACGCCGCCGCCGTGGTGCTTACCGCCGGCACCTTCCTGGCCGGCAAGATCCACGTCGGCCAGACCCAGTACGCCGCCGGGCGCATGGGCGACCCGCCGGCCACCACGCTGGCCGCACGCCTGCGCGAGCGCCCCTTCGTGATCGACCGCCTCAAGACCGGCACGCCGCCACGCATCGATGGCCGTTCGCTCGATTACAGCGTCATGGACGAGCAGCCCGGCGATGACCCGCGCCCGGTGATGTCCTACCTGGGCGATGTGTCCGAGCATCCGGCCCAGGTCAGCTGCTGGATCACCCACACCAGCGAGCGCACCCACGACATCATCCGTGCCGCGCTGCATCGCTCGCCGCTGTACAGCGGCCAGATCGAAGGCATCGGCCCGCGGTACTGCCCGTCGATCGAAGACAAGGTGGTGCGCTTCGCCGAGAAGGCCAGCCACCAGATCTTCGTCGAGCCCGAAGGGCTGGACGTGGTGGAGATCTATCCCAACGGCATCTCCACCTCGCTGCCGTTCGACGTGCAGCTGGCACTGGTGCGCAGCATCGGCGGCTTCGAGAACGCGCACATCACCCGCCCCGGCTATGCGATCGAGTACGACTTCTTCGACCCGCGCGGCCTGGACAACACCCTGCAGACCAAGAGCGTGTCCGGGCTGTTCTTCGCCGGCCAGATCAACGGCACCACCGGCTATGAAGAAGCCGCCGCGCAGGGCCTGCTTGCCGGGCTCAATGCCGCGCGCCACGTGCGCGGGGACGCCGGGTGGTGCCCGCGCCGCGACGAGGCCTACCTGGGCGTGCTGGTCGATGACCTCATCACCCACGGCACCACCGAGCCGTACCGCATGTTCACCAGCCGCGCCGAGTACCGGCTGCAGCTGCGCGAAGACAATGCCGACGTGCGCCTGACCGGACTGGGCCGCGAGCTGGGCCTGGTCGACGAGCGCCGCTGGGCCGCCTTCCAGACCAAGCAGGAAGCGGTGGCACGCGAATCGGCACGCCTGCGTGCGTTGTGGGCCACGCCGGGCAATGCGCTGGGCCGCGAAGTGGAAGCCACCCTGGGCGTAGCGGTCAGCCGCGAAACCAACGTGCTGGACCTGATCAAGCGCCCGGAGCTGGACTACGCCCAGCTCATGCAGGTGCCGTCGCTGGGCCCGGCCGTGGCCGACCCGAAGGTGGCCGAGCAGGTCGAGATCGGGGTGAAGTACGCCGGTTATCTGGATCGCCAGCGCGAGGAAATCGAGCGCCAGCAGCGCCACGAATCCACCGCCATCGCCAGCGATTTCGACTACGCCGCCGTCCGTGGGTTGTCGGCCGAAGTGCAGCAGAAACTCGAGCGCGTGCGCCCACAGACCATTGGCCAGGCACAGCGCATCCCCGGCATGACCCCGGCAGCGATCTCGCTGCTGCTGGTGCACCTCGAGCGCGCGCGCCGCGCCCGCGTCGCGTAAAAGCGTAACGCCGGCCGTTGGTCGGCGGCACGGCGGCTCCGGATGCGCCGCAGCCGACCAACGGTCGGCGCTACGCGCTTGGCAGCGCGGGCGTGGCTCCGCGCAGGCCCGCGTTATCATCATGGCATCGGGACGGTGCCGCAGGCGGCCGTCCGCCCCTGCCTTGCCGGAGTACCGCATGTCCCCCATCCGCCCCTTCCTCGACACGCTGCCGGTCATCGGCGAGCGCTGCTACATCGATCCGGCCTGCACCATCATCGGTGACGTGGTGCTGGGCGATGACGTGTCGGTATGGCCGGGCACGGTGATCCGCGGCGACGTCAACCATGTGCGGATCGGTGCGCGCAGCAACATCCAGGACGGCACCATCATCCATGTCAGCCACCACAGCCCGTACAACCGGGAAGGCTTCCCCACGCTGATCGGCGAGGGCGTCACCGTTGGCCACGGCACCATCATCCATGCCTGCACCATCGGCGATCACAGCCTGATCGGGATGGGCGCGTGCATCCTGGACGGTGCGCGGGTGGAGCGGCATGGCTTCGTCGGCGCCGGCGCGGTGGTGGGTCCAGGCAAGGTGGTCGGTGAGGGCGAGCTGTGGGTCGGCAACCCGGCACGGCTGGTGCGCACCCTTACCGACAAGCAGATCGAATCGCTGCACTACTCGGCCGACCACTACGTGCGGCTCAAGGACAAGTACCTGGGATGATCGCGGCCGCCCCGGTCGCATCCACCCCGGCCACCGCGGCGGCGCTGGGCATCGGCACGCCTGCACGGTAAAGTCCACAGCCGACCAGGAAGCAGTCGAGAACCGCATGCCCACCCAGGCAGCAGACCGGAGAGGATTCCGGGTCCATCTTTCCCATCGTCCGCGCGCATGAGCGCGACGATGCTGGATACCTACCGTGAAGTGATCACGCCCGAGGGCGTGCCGCTGCACCTGCCCGCCGCCGGCCCGGTGCCGCGTGCGTTGGCCTGGGCGATCGATTTCGCGGTCCGCTTCGGCGCACTGCTGCTGCTCAGCATCCCGCTGGCCTTCCTCGGCGATTTCGGCAAGGGCCTGTACCTGGCGCTGATGTTCGTGCTGATGTGGGCCTACACCATCGTGCAGGAAGCGGTCTGGGGCCGCACGCTGGGCAAGCGCGCGCTGGGCCTGCGCGTGGTCGCACGCGAAGGTGCACCGATCGGCTGGATGGCCGCGATCACCCGCAACCTGCTGCGCACCGTGGACATGCTGCCGTTCGCCTACGCCGTGGGGCTGCTGTCGAGTCTGTTCGATGCGCATGGCCGCCGCCTCGGCGACCTGGTTGCCGGCACGGTGGTGGTGCACGAGCGCGCGCGCCCGGTGCTGGGCAGCGTGTCCATCGACACCGTGCTGGCCCCGACCCAACCGCTGCAGCCGGCCGAACAGGCTGCCGTGGTCGCCTTCGCCGAGCGCGCATCGCGCCTGTCCTCGCCGCGCCAGCAGGAACTGGCGGCGATCGTCGCCCCGCTCAGCGGCGGTGGCGGCCAAGTCGGAGTGCTGCGTCTGTACGCCATGGCCAACTGGCTGCTGGGGCGCCGATGAGGCAGGAACAGTTCGTCACCCGCTACCAGAGTGAGTGGCAGGCCCTGGAGCGCTGGATGGCGCTGCGGGGCGACAACGCGCGCGGCGCACGCCGCCCGGTCGCCGACGACGCGCTCAACGATGAAGACATTCCGCAACGCTATCGACGCCTGTGCCAGCAGCTGGCATTGGCGCGCAAGCGGGGTTACAGCCCGCAGCTGGTGGCGCGCCTGCAGGGGCTGATGCAGCAGGGCCATGGCCTGCTCTACCGCACGCCGCCGCCGCGCTGGCGGCGCGCGCTGGAATTCCTGCTCGCCGACTTCCCGCAGCTGGTGCGCAGCCAGGCGCGCAGCATGTGGGTGGCCACCGCGCTGTTCGTGTTGCCGCTGGTGGGCACCTTCGCGCTGGTGCAGTGGTATCCGCAGTTCATCCATCTGCTGATGGGCAACGCCGAGATCGCGGCGATGGAGCGCATGTACGATCCAGCCTCCGCGCACCTGGGGCGCGACAGCGGCACGGACTGGATGATGTTCGGCCACTACATCATGAACAACATCAGCATCGGCCTGCGCACCTTCGCCAGCGGCCTGCTGGCCGGGGTCGGCACCGTGCTGGTGCTGCTGTTCAACGGGCTCACCATCGGCGCAGTGGCCGGCCACCTGCAGCACATCGGCCATGGCGACCCGTTCTGGCGCTTCGTGGTCGGGCATGGCGCGTTCGAGCTGACCGCCATCGTGATCGCCGGTGGTGCGGGCCTGCAGCTGGGCATGAAACTGCTGGCACCGGGCCGGCGGCGGCGCATCGATGCGCTGGTCGAAGGCGGGGTGATCGGGGCGCGGCTGTGCCTGGGCGTGGCCGCGATGCTGCTGGTGGCCGCCTTCATCGAAGCATTCTGGTCCTCGATCGCCGCCGTGCCGGCCTGGGGCAAGTACGCGGTTGCCGCCGTGCTGTGGAGCGCGGTGTTCACTTGGTTGTGGCGCGGTGGACGCGGGAGCGCACATGCGCATTGACCAGCTCAACGTGGTGCTGCGCGCACGCAGCGGCTGGGAAGCGGTGGAACTGGGCACCGCGCTGGTGCGTCGGCATGCGCGTGCGATCTGGCTCCCGTGGCTGCTGCTGGGCCTGCCGCTGTTTGCGCTGGTCAACGCGCTGGCGTGGTGGACCGATACGTTCGGCTGGGCGTGGCTGCTGATGTGGTGGCTCACGCCGGTGTTCGACCGGCTGGCGCTGTATGTGATCTCGCGCGGCATCTTCGGCGATGCGCCGAGCGCCTTGCAGACATTGCGCGCGCAACGCGCGTGGGGCTGGAACGGCTTCTGGGGCTACCTGGGCTGGCGCCGCTTCAGCCCACTGCGTTCGCTGCTGATGCCGGTCAATCTGCTGGAAGGCAACGCGGTTGAACATCGCGGTGCACGCCGTCGCGCCGTGGCCGGTGCCGCCTTCGGCCATGCGATCCTGCTGACGGTGACCTGCATGGCCTTCGAGGTGGTGCTGGTGGCGGGCGGCATCGCGGCAGTGTTCATGTTCGTCCCGTTCGAGCTGCTGTCCGATTCCTGGCGTGCGGCGTGGGCGATGGTCAGCGAGGACACACCGGCCTGGGCCAGGTTCGGCTTCAACCTGCTGTCCTGGCTGGCCATCAGTCTGATCGGGCCGTTCTACGTGGGCGCCGGCTTCGGCCTGTATCTCAACCGGCGCACCGAGATGGAAGCGTGGGACGTGGAGATCGCGTTCCGCCGCCTGCGTGACCGTCTGCAGCAGGCCGCGCCGCTGCTGATGCTGGGCCTGGTGCTGATCTGGCCGAGCGGCGTGGTGCACGCCCAGCAGTGCGAAGCCCCCGCCACCGCGACGGCGCAAGGCGATGCGGATGAGGACGCGGAGGCGGAAGAAGACGCCGACGACACCCCGCTCACCTACGCCAACGACCCTGCCAATACACCCGTGGCGATCTTCGGCAGCGGCGAGGTCGACACGGCCGGCTTCCGCCAGGCCGTGCAGCGTGCCTACGAGGATCCGCTGCAGAGCCCGACCCGCCAGGTGACCCGTTGGGAGCGCACCGAACAGGACGCGGCGAAGAAGGAAAAGAAAAAGGACGACGACAGCGCCGCCAGGCGCGGCACGGCCCGGAAGGGGCCGCTGCTGCCGACGCAGATCGCCGAATGGCTGCTGTGGGGCATGGTCGGCGTGCTGCTGCTGATCCTGATCGCCACCGCGCCACGTTGGCTGCGCTGGCTGCGCGGCACCGGCAGGACCTCGCGCGATACGGTATCGGCGGTGGTCGAAGATGACATCACCGTGCCCGAGGAAGTTCCCCCCGATGCCGCCGCGCGTGCGCGTGCGCTGTGGCAGCAGGGGCGCCCGCGCCAGGCGCTGGCGCTGCTGTATCGGGCCAGCGTGGAATCGATGAGCGAACGTGCTCAGATCGCGCTGCCACCCGGCGCCACCGAGGCGCAGTGTCTGCGCGTGTCGCGGCGCATGCCCGAGGCCGCCGACCGCGCCCTGTTCGAGCGCATCGTGCGGGTCTGGCAGTACGCCGCCTACGCCGGCCGCCTGCCCGATGACGAGGCGTTCGCAACGCTCGCCAGCACGCTGCAGCAACAGTTCCGGTGGCGCGCATGAGTACGCGCCTGCGCTGGCTGCTGGTGATGCTGGGCGTGCTCGTGCTCGGCGTGCCGCTGGCCATCCTGTTCCTGCGCACCCACCACCGGGTCACCGAAACCGAGCACCTGCCCCCGCAGGGCGAAGCGCGTTACAACCCGTTGTATGTACTGGGCCAGGCACTGCGTGCCGACGGCATCGAGGTTCACTCGCAGCCGCGCGTGGACCTGACCACGATGACGCTCCAGCCGCACGACACCCTGGTGCTGCTGCAGGACACGGCCACCCTGCCGCCGCCCACCGCGCGCGCGCTGCTGGCGTGGGTGGCGCAGGGCGGCCATCTGATCGTGCGTACACCGCCCGGCGCGCCGGCCGATACCGACGGCAACGGGCCGTTGCTGGACGCCCTGGGCGTGGACAGCATCGATTACGGCAGTGGCTGCCAGCCGTTCCACGTGCGCGATGACGAGCAGCATGTGGAGTTCTGCAATGGTCGACGCTTCGGCGTGGAACCGCCGGCAGGGATGCGCCTGGAGCGCAGCTGGGGCGAAGACGATGCCGACAGCGATGCCTATGGGCGGGTCTTCGCGCGCCTGCGCCACGGCCAGGGCAGCGTGGATGTAGTGGCCGACCTGGAGTTCATGAAGGGACTGGGCCGCCCGGCCGTGCTCGACACGCCCGATGCGAAGCCGGGCAACTATGTCGACGGCCTGCACGACAAGGCGCACCGCGACCTGACCCGCTACCTGCTGGCGCCGCGCTACGGCGAGGGCCGCATGTGGCTGGTGTACGGGGCGCGTCCGCCGTCGCTGTGGAACCGGATCTTCTACCAGGGCTGGCCGGTGTGGGTGCCGCTGCTGCTGGCCCTGCTCGGCTGGCTCTGGCAGCGCGCGCAGCGCATGGGCAGCCTGTTGCCATCGCCGGCGATCGAGCGCCGCTCGCTGCTGGAACATGTGCGCGCCAGCGGCGAGCACCTGCTGCGTTACGGCAAGGCCCCGCTGTTGTACGACGCGGTGCGGCGTTCGTTCCTTGGCCGCCTGCGTCGGCGCGCACCCACCGCCGCCGCGTTGAACGGCGAGGCGCAGGTGCACGCCATCGCCACCCTGCTGCACTGGCCGCATGCACGCGTCCAGACTGCGTTGAACGCTCCGGCCTCGCAGGACCTGAACGGTCTGCGCGAGCGCATCCGCCTGCTGATCCAGATGAGAAACCTGCTATGACCGAGCCGACTCCCCCGCTGCTGCCACCGCTGTCTCCCGCCGAACCTGCGCCGACCCCGGCCGGCCTGTCCGGTCCCAGCCTGGTCGAACGCGTCGATGCCGTGCGCGAAGCGGTCGGGCGTGCCTTCATCGGCCAGCCCGAGGTGCTCGACCAGATCCTGATCGCACTGCTGGCCGGTGGCCACGTGTTGATCGAAGGCGTCCCCGGCCTGGGCAAGACCCTGCTGGTGCGCGCACTCGCCCAGGCGCTGGAACTGGACTACGGCCGCGTGCAGTTCACCCCGGACCTGATGCCCAGCGATGTCAGCGGGCATGCGGTGTACGACCCCAAGTCGGAGAGCTTCAAGATCCGTCGCGGCCCGGTGTTCACCAACCTGCTGCTGGCCGACGAAATCAACCGTGCGCCGGCCAAGACCCAGTCCGCGCTGCTGGAAGTGATGCAGGAAGGCCAGGTCACCATCGAAGGCAAGGCGTTCGCGCTGACGCCGCCGTTCCTGGCCCTGGCCACGCAGAACCCGGTTGAACAGGAAGGTACCTACCCACTGCCCGAAGCGCAGCTGGACCGCTTCCTGCTCAAGGTCCTGATCGACTACCCGTCGGTGGAAGACGAGAAGCGCATGGTCGATGCGATCACCACCGGGCGCAGCGCGGCCGACTTCGATCTGTCGCAGGTGCCGCGCGCGCTGACCGCTGCCGAGGTGGTGGCACTGCAGCAGGCCACCGCCGCGATCACCGTGGACCCCGAGGTGATCGATTATGCGGTGCGCATCGTTGCCGCCACCCGCCATTGGCCGGGCATCGCGCTCGGCGCCGGCCCGCGCGGCAGCATCGCGCTGGTGCGGGCCGCGCGCGCGCAGGCGGTCCTGGCCGGACGTGACTTCGTCACCCCCGACGACGTCCGCGACATCGCCAAGCCGGCGTTGCGCCATCGCATCGCGCTGGCGCCGGAATTGCAGATCGAAGGACAGAGCGCCGACGATGCGCTGGACGCGCTGCTGGCCAAGGTGGAAGCACCGCGCAAATGAGCCTGGGGCGCAACGTTGATCGCGCGCGGTGCGGCCGATGAGGCCAGCCCCGCTGCTGCTCACCCTGGTGATGGCATGGAGCCTGCTTGGCCTGCCGGTCGCCTTCGGGCTGTGGCCACGCTGGAGCTGGGGCGCCATGGGCGCGGCGATCGCGCTGGTGGCGCTCGTCGACCTGCTGCGGCTGCGTCGGCAGCCCTCGCCCAGCCTGCAACGCGAACTGCCCGAAGCCCTGGCCCTGAACGTGGCGCGGCCGGTGACGCTGCGGCTGGAATCCAGCCTGCGCCAGCGCGTGGACGTGTTCGACCTGGTGCCGGGGCCGTGGACGCTGCAGGGGCTGCCGCGCGCGCTGACGCTCAAGCCGCTGGTCGCCAGCAGTTTCCAGTACACCCTCACCCCGACCGCACGCGGGCGCTTCGTCTTCGAGGGCGTGCACCTGCGCGTGCATGCGCCGTGGCGGCTGTGGAGGCAGCGCCGCACGCTGCCGCCCGCACTGACGGTGCGGGTGTATCCCAACTTCGCGCCGCTGACCCGCTTTGCGCTGTTCAGTGCCGAACAGGCCTCGCGGCTGGTCGGCGCGCATCTCAAGCGGCGGCGCGGCGAAGGCACCGATTTCCACCAGATGCGCGAGTACCGCATCGGCGACAGCCTGCGCCAGATCGACTGGAAGGCGACCTCGCGCGCGCGCAAGCTGATCTCGCGCGAGTACCAGGACGAAAAGAACCAGCAGCTGATGCTGATGATCGACACCGGTCGCCGCATGATGGCCAGCGAAGGCGGGCTGTCGCACTTCGACCATGTGCTCAATGCAGCGCTGGTAGTGGCCTACCTGGCGCTACGCCAGGGCGACGGCGTGGGCCTGTTCGCCAGCGGCGGCGATACGCGCTGGGTGGCGCCGCAGCGCGGCATGGGCGCCATCGACCGGCTGCTGCGCGCCAGCTACGACCTGCAGGCCACCCCGGTGGCCACCGACTACCTGGCCGCGGCCACCGAGCTGTCGCTTCGGCAGCGGCGCCGCTCGCTGGTGATGCTGGTCACCAACGTGCGCGATGAAGACATCGAAGATCTGCTCGCCGCAGTGCGCCTGCTGCAGCGCCAGCACCTGGTGTGCGTGGCCAGCCTGCGCGAGCGCGAGCTGGATGAGGCGCTCGGCCATGACGTGGAGACCCTGCAGGACGCTGCCCAGGCCGGCGCGATCGCGCGTTACCTGCAGCAACGCAGCGACGCGCACGAAGCGCTGCGCAGCCATCGGGTGATGGTGCTGGACGTTACCGCCGATGCGCTGCCGGGCGCGCTGGTGGAGCGCTATCTGGCGGTGAAGCGGGACGGGCTGCTGTAAGCAAGGCCTGCCGAACCACGGTCGCTACCGGCCAGGGATGCGACCGCCGCCAACGGGCGGTCGCTACCGGACGGCATTGGCCCTGGCGATCAGACGCGCGGTGGCCTTCTGCAGCAGCACGCGGTTGCGCGCGAGCTTCATCCACTGCGGCAGGCGCGAGAACATCGAGCCGTTGGAGACGCCGGCGCGTTCGCGCAGTGGTGCGTCAGCGTAATCGTGCAACGCCTGCAGGTGCGCCTGGTTGTAGCCCCAGAGCAGACCAGCGCGGGTACGCGCGACCAGCAGCAGCGGCATGCCGAAATACGGGTCGTTGGATTCGGCATCGCGCACCGGGGACACGCTGACACTGACCTCGCTGCTGCGGCCACACTGCGCGCAATCGGCGGAGAGCGTCTTCAGGGGCGGCGATGCCGCCGCGCGACGCGCCTGTGCACGCACCCACTGATGGCCGCAATAGCCGCAGGGCCGCTGCCCGCTGTAACGCACCGGCCCCACCCACGTGCCGGTTCCGCAGCAGCCGCAGCCGCAGGCGTTTCCGTCGCCGAGTGCCACGCTGCACGACAGACAGCGGAAGCTCGCCGTCCGGGACTGCCTGACCACCCAGCCCGGCGCATCACAGCGGTGGCAGCGCACGGCGATGCGGTCGGCGTAGCGCCATAGTCCATGCCCGTCATCCAGGTGCCGCCCGGCCAACGGACCGGGACGCAGGCTGCGGTTGCGCTGCATCGCCATCTCAGACGTAGATGCGGGTGGGCGCTTCATCGATGATCGCGTGCGGCACGAAGCGGGCGCTGTCGCGGGTGATGCGGCTGCTGTCTTCGCGGATGCCCATGCCACAGGCCTGGTCGCCCACCACCCAGCTGCCGACCAGCGGGTAGCCGCCGTCGAAGCTGGTGAGCGGATGCGCGGCCTGGCGGATCGCCGGGCCGGTGTAGGGCCCTTCGCTTTCCTGCCAGCTGCCGTCGGCTAGGTGCATGGCCACGTTGGCGCCTTCGCGCGAGAACAAGGGCTTGCGCACCCAGCCACGCGGCAGCGCGCTGCCGTCGTCGAACTCGGCGGCGAGCAGGTTGGGATGGCCGCGATGACGCTGCCACAGCAGCGGCAGCACGCCCTTGTTGCTCAGGATCGCCTTCCACGCCGGTTCCAGCAGCTGCACGCCCGAGGTCGGCAACGCCTGGCCGAAAGACTCGGTCATCAGGTCTTCCAGCGGGTAGAGCTTGAACAGGCTGCCGATCACCGTGTCGTCCAGCGCGGTGAAACGGCCGTCTTCGGACAGGCCGATGTCTTCGATGGCAATCGCTTCGCCGCGCAGCCCGGCCTGGGCGGCGCAGTCGCGCAGGTAGGCGACCGTGCCCTGGTCTTCCTCGGAGCTGCCCACCGCACTGAAATACAGCGGCGGCGGCAACTGCGCGGCAAGCTGCGCGAAACGCTCCACCAGCGCTTCGTGGATCGCGTTGAACTGGTCGGCGTGCGGTGGCAGGCGGTTCTGGTTGCGTTGGTCTTCCAGCCACTGCCACTGGAAGAACGAGGCTTCGAACAGCGAGGTCGGAGTGTCGTAATTGAGCTCGTAGAGCTTGGCCGGGCCGTTGCCGTCGTAGGCGAAATCCAGGCGCCCATACAGGTGCGGCTCGCGGCGACGCCAGCTGTCGGCAATCCAGTCGCGGAACTGCGGCGGGATCGCCAGCTGGTCCATCAACTGCTCGCTGCCGACCACCTCGTCCACCAGCCCCATCGCCATCGCATGCAGCTCGGCGCTGGGGTCTTCGATGTCCTGCTCGATCTGGCGCAGGGTAAAGGCGTAATACGCGCTCTCATCCCAGTACGGCAGGCCGTCGATGGTATGGAAGCGGAAGCCGGACTCTTCAGCCCGAGCGCGCCATTGGCTGCGCTCGGCGATACGCACGCGCTGCATCGGTCAGCCGCCGACGCTGCTGCGGCCGCTGCTGGTGCTGCCGAAGCCACCGCGGCTGGCCGTGACGGCACGGTTGGGCGTGGCGTTGACCGGGGCCAGGCCGGCCTTGCCGGCGCCGATGCCACTGGCGGTGTTCAAGCCGCCACTGCCACCCGGGGCCGGGCGCGCCCAGCCGTTGGCCTTGTCCTGGTACGCCGGGCTGGCAGCCGGCGGCTGCGCCAGGCCGGCGCCGCGGTTGCCGAGCATCTGCGACATGAAGAAGCCCATCATCATCGGCCCGATGAACGAATGGCCGGTGGAGGTCTTCTGTTCCACGCACTGCTCGGCGCTGTAATCGGCCTGGCAGGCTTCGCGCGAGGCGTACTTGGGGGCGGCATCGGCCGACTGCTTCTGCGCGTTGGCAAAGGCGGTGCGGCAGCTGGACGGATCGCCGGTGGCTTCGGTACAGGCCTGCACCGAGGTGTACAACCCCTCCTGCACCTTGACGGCATCGTCCTTCTGGCAGGCGGTGAACAGCAGCGGCGCGGCGCTCATCAACAGCAGCGCGGTGGTCCTGGAACGTTTCATGGCGTCATGCCCCCTAATGCGGTTATCCCCTCAATCATGCCTCATCGCCGCGAACAACCAAAACCGGCACAGCGCAGAAGATGAACGACGTTTCAGCATTCGCCTGGAAGGTGGTTGCAAACGCAACCGGAATTTTTCGGCAGAATCGAGGCGAAACGCGCCCCCACGGCCCGCCCGATCCTGCCAGCCACCATGCCTGAATACCGCTCCCGTACCTCCACCGCCGGCCGCAACATGGCCGGTGCCCGCGCCCTGTGGCGTGCCACCGGCATGACCGATGGCGACTTCCACAAGCCCATCGTCGCCATCGCCAACTCGTTCACCCAGTTCGTGCCCGGCCACGTGCACCTCAAGGACCTGGGTCAGCTGGTGGCACGCGAGATCGAGCAGGTCGGCGGCGTCGCAAAAGAGTTCAACACCATCGCGGTGGATGACGGCATCGCCATGGGCCACGACGGCATGCTGTATTCGCTGCCCAGCCGCGAGATCATCGCCGACTCGGTGGAGTACATGGTCAATGCACACTGCGCCGATGCGCTGGTGTGCATCTCCAACTGCGACAAGATCACCCCCGGCATGTTGATGGCCGCGTTGCGCCTGAACATCCCGGTGGTGTTCGTCTCCGGCGGGCCGATGGAAGCGGGCAAGACGCGGCTGTCCGAACACAAGCTGGACCTGGTGGATGCGATGGTGATCGCCGCCGATGAAAGCGCCAGCGACGAGAAGGTTGCCGAATATGAGCGCAGCGCCTGCCCCACCTGCGGGTCGTGCTCGGGCATGTTCACCGCCAATTCGATGAACTGCCTGACCGAAGCGCTGGGCCTGTCGCTGCCCGGCAACGGCTCCACCCTGGCCACCCATGCCGACCGCGAGCAGCTGTTCCGCCGCGCCGGGCGCCTGGTCGTGGAGCTGTGCCATCGCTGGTACGGCGGCGAGGATGCCAACGCCCTGCCGCGCACCATCGCCAGCGTGGCCGCGTTCGAGAACGCGATGACCCTGGACATCGCCATGGGCGGCTCGACCAACACCATCCTGCACCTGCTGGCCGCCGCACAGGAAGCGGAGGTGGACTTCGACCTGCAGGCCATCGACGCGCTGTCGCGACGCGTGCCGCAGCTGTGCAAGGTCGCGCCGAACACCCCGAAGTACCACATGGAAGACGTGCACCGCGCCGGTGGCGTGTACGGCATCCTGGGTGAACTGGCGCGTGGCGGCCTACTGCACACCGATGTGCCGACCGTGCACAGCCGCACGCTGGCAGAGGCGATTGCGCGCTGGGATGTCGCGGTGAGCATGGATGAAACGGTGCACGACTTCTTCCGCGCCGGTCCGGCCGGCATCCCCACCCAGGTCGCTTTCAGCCAGGCCACGCGCTGGCCGACGCTGGACGTGGACCGTGAAGAAGGCTGCATCCGCGCGGTCGCCCACGCCTATTCGGCCGAAGGCGGGCTGGCGGTGCTGCGCGGCAACCTGGCGCCGGATGGCTGCGTGGTGAAGACGGCCGGCGTGGATGAGTCCATCCATGTGTTCGAGGGCAATGCGCGCGTGTTCGAAAGCCAGGACGCGGCCGTGGCCGGCATCCTCGCCGACACGGTGGTGGCTGGCGACGTGGTGGTGATCCGCTACGAAGGCCCGAAGGGTGGCCCGGGCATGCAGGAAATGCTGTACCCGACCAGCTACCTGAAATCCAAGGGCCTGGGCA
>NZ_DAMAGC010000110.1:0-1103 GCF_031995405.1 Stenotrophomonas sp.
CACGCGCTGGCGCAATGCCACCCTGGTCCGGCAGATTTCCGGCACGGCCTGCGTGCAGGGCCAGACCTGGGGCGTGCGCAATGGCGCGATCTGGGTCAACCGCGGCTGCCGCGGTGAATTCGCCGAAGCCCGCGGCAACTGGGGCGGCGGCGGTGGCGGCGGCAACAGCAATTACAGCGTGACCTGCAGCAGCAACAGCAACCGCGAGCAGACCTGCGCCTGGGAAGCCCGCCAGGGCCGTCCGGTGCTGGTCCAGCAGCTGTCCGGCAGCGCCTGCGTGGAAGGCCGCAGCTGGGGCTACCGCAACGGCACGCTGTGGGTCAGCAACGGTTGCCGGGCGCGGTTCGGCGTCCGCTGAAGGCGACCGGTTGCCGGCAATGGCCGGCAACCACGCCCGTCATCCAGCCGACGTGAACCGGTTTCAGCGTGGGGCGGCGTCGCTGCCCCACGGCGCCGGCGGCAGCGCCACCGGCTTGCTCAGGTCGAACTGCACCTGGAAGCGGCGCCCACCGGGCCGGGTGAGCTCGTAGACGAAGCGCTGGTCCGGCTCGATCTCCATCGCCCAGGTGTTTTCGACCGACGGCAGCATGTCCGCCTTGCGGAACATCGCCACCGAATCGGCATCCACCGGGAACACCTGGCGTTGCGCGGTCCCCGGCGGCTTGCTGTCGCCGCCGTACAGGGTGACCGCATCGGGGCTGCCGTCGCGGTGGCGATGGTCGTGCTTGAGGCGCAGGCCGGTGTCGGTGCGGCTGATCACCCAGGTACGCGAGTGGTCGTCGCCGACATGGAACGGGATGCGCACCTGATGCGCAGGGTCCTCGCACCCACGTACATGCATGACCAGCCGCTTGCCCTCGAACGGGTCCGGCGCGTCGCTGCGCGGCTCGTTGACGATGACCTTGCCTTCATAGGCCTTGCCGCAATGCGCGGCAACCGCCGCAAGGAAGGCATCGGCCGGTGCGTTGGCGATGTCATGCGATACCGCATCGGGTTGCCGGGCGCAGCCGGCCAGGGCCAGCAGAAGGACGACAGGTACAACGGGGGAAACATTCATGCCCCCACCCTAACGGCCCGGCACGGTGGGCGCAAATGCGCAGGCG
>NZ_DAMAGC010000110.1:1113-14463 GCF_031995405.1 Stenotrophomonas sp.
GCGCAGGCGATCGCCGCAGCCCGGTGAGGCAACGGCGATCGCACGCTTTCACGGGTGCAGCCAGACCTGGCAATCCCCGATCATCTGCACCGTGGCACCGGCGCTGTAGCGGGCCAGGATCTGCTGCTGGAAGCCGCTGCGTGCCGGGTCACTGCCGATGTTGTTGGGGCAGTTCACCAGCGCACCGAGCGGACCGTCGCCGAGTGCGGTATCGGCGCTGGCCATTGTCTCCAGCGCGCTGGTCGGGGCCCAGTCGGGCACCATCACCGCGCGACGATCGGCGAAGTACGGCAGCTCGGAAGACCAGTCCAGGCCGAAGGCGACGATGACGCCCTGCCCCGGCGTGCCGGCCTTGATCAGCGCGGCGATCTGCGACACCCGGTTGGGCTCGCGCGCCTCCTTCATGCGCTTGACGTAATTGCCGGCGATGGCACCAAGGGACAGCAGGCACAGCAGGCCGACCAGCCACAGCGGGCGTCGCACCTTGCCGCTGGCCTCGGCCCGCTGGACGGTCCACCAGACCACCAGGCCGACGATCGAGGTGGCGAATACCACATTGGCGGCCTGGTAATACGGGTGCGCGATGTGCAGGTTGGTGAACACCGCCACCGGCAGCAGGTAGGCCACCAGCAACAGCAGCACGGCGCCGCGGATCTGGCGTGCGCACAGGCCCGCCACCAGGATGATGAGGAACACCCAGTTGGAACCGACCGCGGCAGCGAAGCGCTTTTTGAAGACCGTGCCCCACCAGGTGGCCGGGTCCAGCTTCTGCTGCAATGTGCCGTAATTCCAGGTCGACAACGCGCTGGACGTCACCTCACGCCCCAGCGGCGACTGCGCCTTGAGTGCGTCGGCGTGCGAGAGCCATTGGTTCATCACCGCCAGTACGGCCAGCGCCGACACCACGCCCCAGGCGATCAGTGTCCAGTGCTGCCCCACCCACTGTGGGCGCCAGCCGTGTTCACGCACGGCCAGCCACGCGAAGGCCAGGGCAACGAAGGCCGCAAACCCGAAAAAGGTGGTGACCTTGACCAGCGCCGACAGCACCGCCGCGATCACCGCGGTCACGCCCAGCGCGATCACCTGCGCCGGCCCCACCGAAGGGCCGCGCAGCCGCGCCATCGCCCATACGAACACCAGGCCGAAGAACACCGCGGTCGATTCCATCATCACCGAGCGCCCCCAGAACAGCGCATACGGCGATACCGCGAAGGCACCGGCAATGCACAGTGCCAGCGCGCGATCGGGCCGGATCGCCAGCACGACGCGGTAGACCATCCACACGCAGCCGACATGGAACAGCGCCGATACCAGCCGGGCACTGTTGTCCACGCCCATGCCGGTCGCATTGGCCAGCATCGCCGCCAGCCACTGGTACAGCGGGAACTCGAACGGAATCGACCAGGGCGCGCCGATCACCGGGGTGAGGTAACTGAACACCGGGAAGCCACGGGCGATCCACACGATCGACAGCGCCGTCTGGGTCTGCCGGAAGCCGGAGGCATCCACCGGCGGCATCGACCAGCTGTAGCAGAGCAGCGCCAGCAGCATCACCGCAGAGAAGTACAGCAGGATCTTTCCCGGCAAAAGACTGCGTTTCACATCGACGTCCTGGATCACACCTGCTGCTCCTGCTGCACCACCGATCGCCTGGCATGCAGCGCAGGCCGACGGGGTTTGAATGAAGGGGAATCCGCGTGCGCAGACCCGCCGCGCGCGCGGCCCGCGGAGTTTCGGGCGTTCGCTGCGGCAGTGCAAGCGACACCGCCCATGACGGCACCGCGCGGCAGCGCTATCGATCTGGCCATCAAAACGGCTGTGTTAGGGTAGATCAGGTGTCCGCTTTTTCATTTCCACCGAGACCGCCCGCATGTGGCGGTTGACTGCCCTGCTCGCCGGTGTAGCGCTGCTCCTGACGGGCAGCGGGTTGCTGGGCACCTTGCTGGCGGTGCGCGGGGGCCAGGCCGGCTTCGGCGCCGGTACGCTGGGGCTGGTGATGTCCGGGTATTTCGCCGGCTTCTTCATCGGGACCTTTTTCGCTCCGTCGCTGATCGGCCGCATCGGGCATATCCGCGCGTTCGCCTTTTTCGCCGCACTCGCCGCCATCGCCGTGCTGCTGCATCCGCTGTGGATCAACCCGGTCGGCTGGGGCGTGCTGCGCATCGCCACCGGCATCGCGCTGGTCGGCCTGTATACGGTGATCGAAAGCTGGCTCAACGCCGAACCCGATCCGGCCCGACGCAGCCGCGCGTTCTCGCTGTACATGGTGGTCAATCTCTCCGCGCTGGCGCTGGGCCAGGTGCTGTTGATGCTGGGCGATGCCAGCGCGGTGGGAATGTTCATGCTGACCGCGATCCTGGTCTGCGCGGCGGTGCTGCCGGTGACGGCCACGCGCCTGCGCCAGCCGGACGTGCCGGTGGTGACGCGCCTGAAACTGGCCCGCCTGTATGCGATGGCGCCGGTGGCCACCGTTGCCGCCGGCTTGTCCGGGCTGGCGATGGGCGGCTTCTGGGGCCTGCTGCCGGTGTATGCCGGTGAGGTTGGCCTGGATGGCAACGGCGTCGCACTGTTCATGCTCACCGCGATCCTTGGCGGGGCGCTGCTGCAGTGGCCGCTGGGGCACATCAGCAACGGGCACGATCGGCGCAGCGGCCTGGTGGCGCTCAGCCTGGCCGCCGCCGGCATCGCGGTGGTTGCGTCGTTGCCGATGATCCAGTTGCAGACCCACCTGCTGTTTGGGCTGTTCTTCGTCTACGGCGGGCTGGCGTTCTCGCTGTATCCGTTCGCGGTGGCGCACATGCTCGATTACCTGCCGCGTGCGCATCTGCTGTCGGGCTGTTCCAGTCTGCTGCTGGTGCACGGCGTGGGGGCCGCCATCGGCCCGGCGCTGGCCGGCGCGGCGATGCAGCGCTTCGGTCCGGCGGCACTGCCGCTGTATTTCGCCGTGGTGCTGATGTTGCTGGCGGTGTTCACCACCGCGCGCCTGCTGCGCTTCCAGCGCCTGCGCACGCACCCGGTCGGGTTCCGGCTGATGCTGCGCACCACGCCGTCGGCGCTGGAAATGATGCCCGAGACCGACGCCGAGGCCCCGCCCGACACCCCCTTTCCCCCCTCCTCCGATAAGGAAGTGCATTGACTGTATCGACACCCGCCACGCCCACCTCAACCCGTACACCGCCGGCCCCGCCGGCACCGCAACTGATCCTGGCCACCGATCTGGATGGCACCTTCCTCGCCGGCGACGCCGCCGCGCGGCACCGGCTGTACCGGCTGGTGGACCAGCACCCCGGCATCGCGCTGATCTTCATCACCGGCCGCGGGCTGGAAGCGGTGATGCCGCTGCTCTCCGACCCGGCCATCCCGCGCCCGGACTACGTGGTCTGCGACGTCGGCGCGACCGTCGTCGATGGCCACACCCTGCAGCCGCTGCAACCCCTGCAATCGATGATCGACGCGCACTGGCCCGGTGAGCACGTGGTGGCCGAGGCGATGCGCCCGTTCACCGCCCTGCAGCGCCAGGACGTGCCGCAGGAGCGGCGCTGTTCGTACTTCTGCGATCCGCAGACGCTGGCGCCGCTGCGCACGCAGATCCAGGCGGCCGCGCAGGCGCTGGGCTGCGATGTGCTGTATTCGGCCGACCGCTACCTGGACATCCTGCCGCCGGACACCGACAAGGGCCGCACCCTGGCCGCGCTTGCGCGCCTGCTGGACCTGCCGCGCGACCGCATCCTGGTGGCCGGCGACACCCTCAATGACCTGTCGATGTATACCGCCGGCTTCCGCGGGGTGTGCGTGGGCGATTCCGAGCCGGCGCTGACCACGGCGACCGCCGCGCTGCCACATACCTTCCACGCGCAGGCACCCGGCTGCGGCGGCATCCTCGAGGCGATCGAGCATTTCGGCCTGCTCGCCACCGACGATCCGTTCCTGCACGCCCCCAAGCAGGCGCGTGCCGACGGCGCCGACCTGGTGATGGTCTACCACCGGCTGCCCTTCGATGAGGTCATGGAGGATGGCGTGCTGGTACAGCGGCCGCCGCGTTCACCCAACGGGATCATTCCCTCGTTGCTGAGTTTCTTCGAGGGCGGCCAGAAAGGCTCGTGGGTGGCCTGGGGCATCGATGACCCCAAGCGTGGTCCGTTCCAGACCCATCTGGCCGTCGATGCCGACCGCTACCCCACCCTCACCGCCGCGCGCGTGCCGTTGCGCCGGCAGGACGTGGACATCTTCTACAAGCGCTTCTCCAAGGAAGCGTTCTGGCCGATGCTGCACGTGTTCTGGGAACGTGCGACGTTCCGCGAGGACGACTGGCAGGTGTTCCTGAAGGTCAACCGCAAATTCGCGCACGCCACCGCCGCCGAAGCCGCGCACGGTGCCACCGTGTGGATCCACGATTACAACCTGTGGATGGTGCCGGCCACGCTGCGCGAACTGCGCCCGGACCTGAAGATCGCTTTCTTCCATCACACCTACTTCCCGTCCGCCGACGTGTTCAACGTGGTGCCGTGGCGACGCGAGATCATCGGCAGCCTGCTGTCGTGCGATTACATCGGTTTCCACATTCCGCGCCAGGTGGAGAACTTCGTGGACGTGGTGCGCGGTGCGATGCCCGCCGAGCGCCTGGCCTGGGAAAGCTGCGCGCCGCGCTTCCTCACCTACGGCTGCGCGGTGGGGCTGGACACCATGACCACGCGCCTGCGCGTGGGCGACCGCGAGGTGGCGCTGGGCGCGCATCCGGTGGGTACCGACCTGCGTCGCATCCACGCCGTGCTGGCGCGCAGCGACGTACGCAACGACATCTTCAAGCTGCGCCGGGAGATCGGTGCGCGCAAGCTGGTGCTGTCGGTGGAGCGACTGGATTACACCAAGGGTACGCTGGCCAAGCTGGAGGCGTTCGAGCGCCTGCTGGAGCAGCATCCCGAGCGCCAGGGCAAGGTCACCCTGCTGATGGTGTGCGTACCGGCGGCAAGCGAGATGACCGTCTACCGCAGCCTGCAGAACCAGATCGAGCAGGCGGTGGGGCGCATCAACGGCCGCTTCTCGCGGCTGGACTGGACCCCGGTGCGGTTCTTTGCACAGGCGTTGCCATTCGAGGAAGTGGTGGCGCATTACGCTGCCGCGCAGGTGATGTGGATCACCCCGCTGCGCGATGGTTTGAACCTGGTGGCCAAGGAGTTCGTTGCCACCCACGGCATCGAGGGCAGCAGCGGCGTGCTGGTGCTCAGCGAATTCGCCGGAGCGGCCGCCGAGCTGAAGGGCGCGGTGCTGACCAACCCGCATGATCCGGCCGACCTCACCGCCGGGCTGCTGCAGGCCTTGTCGATGCCCGAGGATGAGGCGACCGGGCGCATGCGCCAATTGTTCGGCAGCGTGGAGTATTACGACGTGGACCGCTGGGGCCGGGATTTTCTGGCGGCGGTACGCGACAGCCATCCCGGATCGTAGCGGCACAGGGGTAATGCCGGCCAGCGGCCGGCATTACCGTTTAACGGTGCGGGGTTCATGCGGAGCCGGCCAACGGCCGGTACTACCCGGCGCGCACGCGCTGCTCGGCGATTGCCGCGACCTGGCGCAGCACGTCATTGCGGCCGGCGTCGTCCACGGTCGCGCCCTGCAGGTAGCTGGTCAGCACCCAGGGGGCGCCGCCGGCGGTGGGCCACAGGATCGCGATGTCGTTGGTGGTGTCCTCGCCATTGCTGCCGGTCTTGTCGCCCACCCGCCATGCCTTGGACAGACCTGCACGCAGGCGGGCATCGCCGGTTTCGTTGTCGATCAGCCAGTCGGCCAGCTGTTGGCGTGACGCCGGTTGCAGCACCGTGCCCAGCACGAAGCGCTGCAGGCTGGCGGCCATCGCGGCCGGGCTGGTGGTATCGCGCGGATCGCCCGGCGCGAAGCGGTTCATGTCCGGCTCCAGGCGATCGTTGCGGGTCACCGCATCGCCGTTGTCGCGCAGGAAGCGCGTGACGGCGGAGGGGCCACCGACCACGCCCAGCAGCAGGTTGGCCGCCGGGTTGTCGCTGGTGATCATCGTCGCCCGGCACAGGTCGCGCACGCTGAGGTCCTTGCCCACGTGGCGCGTGGTGACCGGCGCATGCGAGAGCATGTCCTGCTGGCGCACCGGCACGCGCTGATCCAGCGTGATCCGCCCGGCATCGGCCTGGTGCAGCACGGCCGCACACAACACGAACTTGAAGGTGCTGCACATCGGGAAGCGCTCGTCCTGACGGTGGCCGATGCGCTGGCCGGTGCCGGTATCCAGCAGGGTTACCCCGAGCCGGCCGCCACTGACCGTTTCCAGCGCCGCGAAGTCCCTGGCAGCGGCAATCGGTGCGGAGGCGGAGGCGGCGGTCGAGGCCGTCGGTGGCACCTTCGCCAGCGCGGTGGCGGCCAGCGCCGAGGCGGCGGCCGCGCCGGTCCATTGCAGGAACTGTCGTCGAGCGAGCATGCAGGTTCTCCTTGGTGGAAGCGGGAGTATTGCCGTGGCCACGACCGGCGAAAAGCGAGGTTTTCCAGTGAGACCCATGAATCATTCTCATGCCTGGTTGATGGACCTTGGTCAGGACCACAGAAAACACTGTCGTTTCAGGCGCCGTTTGCGCAGCGCCGAGACCCAGGTGCGATGATGCATGACCCCTGCTCACGGCTCGACGGATGATCCGCCCCCAGTTGCCGCTCAACGCGCTGCGCGCCTTCGAGGCCGCCGCCCGCCACCAGAACTTCACCCGCGCCGCGCTGGAGCTATGCGTCAGCCAGGCGGCACTGAGCCACCAGATCCGCGCGCTGGAGGAGCGGCTGGGGGTGTCGCTGTTCAACCGGTTGCCGCGTGGCGTGGCGCTGACCGATGAGGGCGCGCGCCTGTATCCGGTGCTCAACGAGGCCTTCGACCGTATCGCGGTCAGCCTCGACCGCTTCGTCGGCGGGCATTTCCGCCAGGTGCTGAGCGTGGGCGTGGTCGGCACCTTCGCCACCGGCTGGCTGCTGCCACGGCTGGCGGAGTTCAACGCGCTGCATCCGGATATCGAGCTGCGCCTGCAGACCCACAACAATCGCATCGATCTGGCCGGCGAAGGCCTGGACCTGGCGATCCGCTTCGGCGATGGCGACTGGCAGGGCCAGGTCAGCGATGCGGTGCTGGAGGCGCCGTTCGCGCCGCTGTGCGCACCGGCGCTGGCGCGGGTGCTGCGGCAGCCGCGCGACCTGGCCAACGTGGCACTGCTGCGCTCCTATCGCAGCGACGAATGGCCGCGCTGGTTGCAGGTGGCAGGGGCACCGGAACTGGAAGCGCGCGGGCCGGTGTTCGACTCGTCGCTGACCCTGGCCAGTGCCGCAGCCTCCGGCGCCGGCGTGGCGCTGCTGCCGTTGAAGATGTTCGAGCAGGACCTGGCGCAGGGACGGCTGGTCCAGCCGTTCGCGCAGACCCTGGACCTGGGCCGGTACTGGTTGACGCGATTGCGCTCACGCGCCGAAAGCGAGGCGGCGCGACGTTTCCGCCAATGGCTGGAACTGCAGGACCCCGCGCGCTGAGCCCAGAGCAGCCGGGCATGGCCCGGCTCTACCATCACGGTGGCAACCGCGCAGGCACCGGCGGATACAACGCGCGCGCCACCCGGTAGAGCCACGCCATGCGTGGCTTGCCTGACGCAAGCGCGACACACCCCCGCACCGCGCCCACGAACGCAGACCCCGTAGAGCCACGCCATGCGTGGCTTGCCCGCCACAAGCGCGACACCCCCCCCGCACCACGCCCCCGGACGCACACCCCGTAGAGCCACGCCATGCGTGGCTTGCCCGCCACAAGCGCGACACACCCCCGCACAGCGCCCGCGGACGCACACCCCGTAGAGCCACGCCACGCGTGGCTTGCCCGACGCAAGCGCGACACACCCACCGCACCGCGCCCACGAACGCACCCCCTCGTAGAGCCACGCCATGCGTGGCTTGCCTGACGCAAGCGCGACACACCCACCGCACCGCGCCCGCAAACCCGCTTACGCGTCCAGCAGCTCCATCCAGGTCTGCTCGGCCTTGCTGAGCAGCGTAGCGGTGGCCTCGCGGTCACGGCCAAGCACGGCCATGCGGGTGGCATCGGCGTAGTTGCCCGGGTCGGCCAGCTGGCGATCCAGTTCGGCCAGCACGCCTTCCAGCTCGCTCACCTTCGCTTCGGCGGCCGCCAGCTTGTGCGGGTTGACCGGCTTCTTCGGCGGCAGCGGTGGGGTCGGGGCGATCGGTTCCGGCGCGGCGGCAGCCATTTTCTGCTTGGTGCCCTGCGCAGCCGGACGCGAACGCAGCCACGCCGCATACGCATCCAGGTCGCCATCGAACGGCTCGACCACGCCATCGGCCACGCGCCAGAACGTATCGCAGACCAGCCCGATCAGATGGCGGTCATGGGAGACCATCACGATCGCCCCTTCGAAGTCGGCCAGGGCTTCGGCCAGTGCTTCGCGCATTTCCAGGTCAAGGTGGTTGGTCGGTTCGTCGAGCAGCAGCACGTTGGGCTGCTGGTAGGCGATCAGCGACAGCGCCAGGCGCGCGCGCTCGCCGCCGGAGAAACCATCCACCGGCTCGAACGCGCGGTCACCGGCGAAATTCCACTTGCCGAGGAAATCGCGGAAAACCTGGTTCGGCGCATCCCGGTCCAGGTCGCGGAAGTGCTCCATCGGCGACTGCCCTTCGTGCAGCGACTCCACCGTGTGCTGGGCGAAGTAGCCGATGCGCAGGTCCGGGTGCGCGGCGCGCTCGCCACTGATCGGGGCCAGCTCACCGACCAGGGTCTTCACCAGGGTCGTTTTACCCGCGCCGTTCGGACCGAGCAGGCCGATGCGCTGGCCGGCTTCCAGGCCGAAGCCCACGTTGTGCAGGATCACCGAATCGGCGCCGTAACCGGCCTCGACGTGGTTGAGCCGGATCAGCGAGAACGGCAGCTTGGCCGGCGGCGAGAACTCGATGCGGAACTCGCGCTCGGCGCGCACCGCCTCGGTGCCGGCCAGCTTGGCCAGGCGCTTCATGCGGCTCTGCGCCTGCGCGGCCTTGCTGGCCTGCGCCTTGAAGCGGTCGATGAAGCTCTGCAGGTGGGCGCGCTCGGCCTGTTCCTTGTCGTGGGCGATCTGCTGCTGGCGCAGCTGTTCGGCACGCTGGCGCTCGAAATCGGTATAGCCGCCCGGATACAGCTTGGCACCACCGCCATGCAGGTGCAGGGTGTGGGTGGCCACGTTGTCGAGGAACTCGCGGTCATGCGAGATCAGCAGCAGGGTGCCGGGGTACTTGAGCAGCCACTGTTCCAGCCAGAACACCGCATCCAGGTCCAGATGGTTGGTCGGCTCATCGAGCAGCAGCAGGTCGCTGGGCATCATCAGCGCGCGGGCCAGGTTCAGGCGCACACGCCAGCCACCGGAGAACGAGGAGACCGCACGCGAGTGGGTCTCGGCCGGGAAGCCCAGGCCGTGCAGCAGCTTGCCGGCGCGTGCTTCGGCGTCATACGCGCCGATCTCGGCCATCTTCTGGTGCGCGGTGGCCACCGCCTCCCAGTCTTCACGCGCGGCCGCGGCGGCCTCTTCGCGCATGACCGCGGCCACCTCGGTGTCGCCCTCCAGCACGAACTGCAGCGCCGGGTCGGGCAACGACGGGGTTTCCTGGGCCACGCTGGCAATGCGGACCTTGCCGGGCAGGTCGACGTCGCCCTTGTCCGCCTCCAGCTCGCCCTTCACGGCGGCAAACAGGCTGGACTTGCCGGCACCGTTACGGCCGACCACGCCGACGCGGTACCCCGCGTGCAGGGTCAGGTCGACGTTGGACAACAGCAGCCGCTCGCCACGGCGCAAGGCGAAGTTACGAAGGGAAATCATCTTGGGGGTCCATATAACGGAATGGAATGTGCTCGTGAGCACCTTTCCTGCGACGTAATTCTAGCGTTAACGAATACTTGACGCGCCCCGGGATGCGCGGCGGGCCTCGTTCCTCTCTCCCACGACCCCGCCTGCGCTTCCCCGGGACCCTGATGTCGAGCCTGCCGATTCACGTAAATGGTTGCTGCTGCAACG
Organism: Stenotrophomonas sp.; assembly: GCF_031995405.1. Taxonomy (GTDB): domain Bacteria; phylum Pseudomonadota; class Gammaproteobacteria; order Xanthomonadales; family Xanthomonadaceae; genus Stenotrophomonas. Next base: position 11,154 of record NZ_DAMAGC010000110.1, read on the forward strand.
TTTTTTGTGAAGTTTGCGGATATTTGACAAGCGATGAATATCCCGTTAATTGATTTATTGCGCACCGCAACACCCCGCCTTCGCCGACCCGCTTCACGCCGTCGAGATGTCGTTCCGGTGCCGCGCCATTCCTACCGGAGCCCTGCCCTGATGAACCGCAAGACCAGTACGCTCGCCGCCGCCGTAGCTGTCGTGCTCGGTGCCTCCAGCTTCGCCGCCAGCGCCCAGGATGCCCCGGCGCGCGCCGCTGCCAACACGCTGGACACCATCATCGTCACCGGTACCCGGGTCGCCGACCGCACCGTGGCCGAGTCGCAGTCCCCGATCGACATCATCACCCCCGAAGCGCTGCAGTCCACCGGCACCACCGAGCTGGCCACCGCGCTGGCCCGCGCCCTGCCCTCGCTGAACTTCCCGCGCCCGGCGCTGACCGACGGCACCAGTGGCATCCGCCCGGCGCAGCTGCGCGGGCTGTCGCCGGACCAGGTGCTGGTGCTGGTCAACGGCAAGCGCCGACATACCTCGGCGCAGATCAACGTCAACGGCAGCATCGGCCGCGGCTCCTCGGCGGTGGATATCAATGCGATTCCGATCGCGGCCATCGAGCGCGTGGAAGTGCTGCGCGACGGCGCCTCGGCGCAATACGGGTCGGACGCCATCGCCGGCGTGGTCAACATCGTGTTGAAGGGCTCCTCCTCCGGCGGCAGCCTGGCAGTGGATGCCGGCCAGTACTCGGCGGGCGATGGCAACAAGTACCAGATCTCCGGCGATACCGGGATCGGTTTCGCCGACGGCCGCGGCAGCGTGCACGTGGCCGGGCAGATCCTGCAGCAGGATGAAAGCAACCGCGCCGGTCCGTACCTGGGTACCACGCCCAATACCGGCAACTTCCCGAACATCGGCCAGAAGACCTTCATCGTCGGCGATCCCGAGGTCGATGCGACCGCCGCCTCGGTCAACGCCAGCTTCCAGTTCACCGACCATGTGTCGGCGTACGCAACGGCGATGGCGAGCAACCGCGACATCACCTCGTTCGCGTTCTACCGCTCGCGCACCAACAGTGGCCAGGGCGCGCTGCTGGCGCAGACCTACCCGGACGGCTTCGTGCCGCAGATCAACCAGTACTCCAAGGACCGCTCGCTGGTGGCGGGGGTCAAGGGCGACACCGACAACGGCTGGACCTGGGATGTGAGCGCCAACCACGGCGAGAACACGATCGACTTCCACACCCGCAACAGCATCAACTACAGCCTCGGCCTGACCAGCCCGCGTTCGTTCTACGACGGTGCGCTCAAGTACACCCAGGACATCTTCAACGCCGACCTGACCAAGTCGCTGGATTGGGGCCTGGCCTACCCGGTGACGCTGTCCTTCGGTGGTGAGTACCGCCGCGAGAAGTGGGAACAGTCCGCGGGCGAGGCCAATTCGTATTTCGGCAGCGGTGCGCAGGGCTTCGGCGGGTTCACGCCGGTCAACGCGGTGTCCAATGATCGCCACAACTACGCGGTGTACGGCGGGCTGGAAGCGGACCTCACCGACAAGTTCTCCGCCGGCGTGACCGGCCGCTATGAAGACTATTCGGATTTCGGCGACAAGTTCTCGGGCAAGCTGTCGGCGCGCTACGCGTTCACCGACAAGGTCGCCCTGCGCGCCACCGCTTCCTCCGGCTTCCGTGCGCCGTCACTGGCCCAGCAGAGCTACCAGGCGGTGACCAGCACGATCGTCAACGGCGCCTTCGTCGAACGTGGCACGTTCCCCACCACCAGCCAGGCCGCGCAGGCGCTGGGTGCCAGCCCGCTGAAGGCTGAAAGCTCCACCTCCTACAGCCTGGGCCTGGTGCTGCAGCCGATCGAGCGCCTGTACCTGACGGTGGATGCGTACCAGATCGACATCGATGACCGCATCGTGCTGTCCACCAACATCACCACCAATGCAGCGGCCAACTCGCTGCTGAGCGGATTGGGGCTGCCGGGCGTTACCGCTTTCTCCTACTTCACCAACGGCGTGGATACCCGCACCCGCGGCGTGGACGCGGTGTCCAGCTACAGCATCCCCTTCAGCGCCAGCACGCTGGAGTTGACCGCCGCTTACAGCTACAACGAGACCGAGGTGAAGAAGTTCATCGCCTCCCCGCCGGTGTTCGGCACGCTGGGCATCACCCAGTCGCTGATCGGCCGCGATGAGATCGGCCGCATCGAAGACAGCTACCCGCGCGACAAGACCATCCTCAGCGGCACCTGGCGCAGCGACCACTGGGACCTGAACCTGGCGGCCACCCGCTACGGCAGCTTCACCGTGCGCAACTCGGCTACTGCGTTGCGCGACCAGACCTACGATGCCTCGTGGGTGCTGGATGCGTCGGTCAGCTACAAGCCGAGCGAGAACTGGGCGCTCACCCTGGGCGCGGACAACCTGCTGGACGAGTACCCCGACCGCACCGTGGACCTGCAGAATTCCACCTGGGGCATGCTGCCGTACAGCAACTACTCGCCGTATGGCTTCAACGGTGCCTACGTGTACGGGCGGATCACGTACAAGTGGTAGTCCGGTAGTGCCGGCCGTTGGCCGGCACCCCGGGAACCCGGGCATCGCGTAGTTGCCGGCCAATGGCCGGCACTACCGTTGCGTTGCGTCGCGTGCTGCCGGCCAACGGCCGGCAGTGCCGATTTCGCGCACTCCTGGCTGTCGTGCGCGCCTGTCCCGGGCAGCACATCACCTGACCACGGGGACGTAGCAGCATTGCGGCCGCCGATGTTTGCTCGATACCACCGCATCGGTGAAAATCGGGGTATCCCCCCTTTCTGCGAGCCCCGATGCACCATGACACCGACCTGATCAACATCGTTGCCGTTGGCCTGGGGCTCGCCTTCATCTTCGGCGCGCTGGCCAACAAGCTGCGTTTGTCTCCGCTGGTCGGTTACCTGGTTGCGGGCATCTGCGTTGGACCCTTCACTCCCGGCTTCGTCGCCGACCAGGCGCTGGCCAACCAGCTGGCCGAGATCGGGGTGATGCTGCTGATGTTCGGCGTGGGCCTGCATTTCTCGCTGAAGGACCTGATGGCGGTCAAGGCCATCGCCATTCCTGGCGCGATCGGTCAGATCCTGGTCGCCACCCTGCTCGGCTGGGGGCTGGCGGCGCTGATGGGCTGGCCGGTGATCCACGGCATCGTGTTCGGTTTCGCGCTGGCCACCGCCAGTACCGTGGTGCTGCTGCGCGCGATGGAAGAACGGCGACTGCTGGAAACCCAGCGCGGCAAGATCGCGATCGGCTGGCTGATCGTGGAAGACCTGGCCTGCGTGCTGGCCCTGGT
>NZ_DAMAGC010000111.1:0-13815 GCF_031995405.1 Stenotrophomonas sp.
TTGGCCAATAAAAAGGCCCCGATGGGTATCGGGGCCTTCTGCAGTGCAGGTTTACCAGCCGCAGGCGACCTTAGAACTCCTGCCAGTCACCGTCGGCCAGTTCGGTGGCCACCGGGCGCGCGGCGGCGCGGCGGGCCGGTGCCGGTGCGGCGGCGACCTGGCGCACGGGCGCGCGCGGGGCCGGGGCAGCGAACGCCACCGGTGCCGCCACGTCCTGCTCGTCGAGGGTGAAGATCGACACCGCATCGCTGAGGTGGCCGGCCTGTTCTTCCATCGAGCGGGCGGCGGCGGTGGCTTCTTCCACCAGCGCGGCGTTCTGCTGGGTGGTTTCGTCCATCTGCACCACGGTCTGGTTGACCTGTTCGATGCCTGCGGACTGTTCCTGCGAGGCGGCGGAGATCTCGGCCATGATGTCGGTCACGCGCTGCACCGAGGCGACGATCTCGCCCATGGTCGCGCCGGCCTTGTGCACCAGCGCCGAACCGTCGTTGACCTTGCCGACCGAGTCGTCGATGAGGCCCTTGATCTCCTTGGCTGCCGCGGCCGAACGCTGTGCCAGGGTGCGCACTTCGGAGGCGACCACGGCAAAGCCTCGGCCCTGTTCACCGGCGCGCGCCGCTTCCACCGCGGCGTTGAGCGCCAGGATGTTGGTCTGGAAGGCGATGCCGTCGATGACCGAGATGATCTCGGCGATCTTCTTGGACGAGGTCTGGATCGCGCTCATGGTGGTGACCACCTGGCCGACCACTTCACCGCCCTGGCTGGCAACGGTGTGCGCGCCAATGGCCAGCTGGTTGGCCTGGCGGGCATGCTCGGCGTTCTGGCGCACGGTGGAGGTGAGTTCCTCCATCGAGGCGGCGGTTTCTTCCAGGTTGGCGGCCTGCTGCTCGGTACGGCGCGACAGGTCGCTGTTGCCGGTGGCGATCTCGCTGGCAGCCGAGCTGATGGCCTGGCTGGAATGCTTGATGCGGGTGACGATGCCGCTGAGCTGTTCGGCGGTGGCGTTGGCATCGTCGCGCATGGTGGCGAACACGCCCTGGAAATCGCCGTGCATGCGCACGGTCAGGTCGCCCTGCGACAGCGCGGTGAGCAGGCCGGAGATCTGTTCGATGCTGGCCGCATTGGCGTCCAGCAGGCCGTTGATCTGCTGCGCCAGCTGCAGGAAGAAGCCTTGCTTGCCCTCGGCGATGATGCGGCCGGACAGGTCGCCGGCAGCGGCCTGGGCGATGACCCGTGCCACTTCGGCCTCCACCAGCGCCTCGGGGGTGCGGTCACGCCATTCCACGACGTGGCCGACGCTCTCGCCTTCTTCGTTGCGGATGGTCGAGACCACCTGTGCGAACTGGGCGTCGCCGAACTGCATGGCGCGACGGGCCACGCCATGCTGCTTGAGGTTGGCCAGCAGGCCGGCATCCATCTCGCCGCGGTGTTCCAGCACGGTCAGCGGACGGCCGACCAGCGAGGTGCCCGCGTCGAAATCGGGCAGGTGCTTGCGCAGCTCGTCCTGGTACTGGGACAGGCTCTGCTCCAGGGCGCGGTTGGCGTAGACGATGTTGAGCTGGTTGTCGGTCAGGTAGACGCCGGTAGAGCTGTAATCCAGCGCGGTGCGGATGCGCAGGTTCTCGCGGGCGATGGCCTGGTCGGTTTCGGTGCGCTCGCGCAGGTCGCGCTGCATGCGCTGCATGGCCTGCATCAGGTCACCGACTTCATCCTTGCGGCTGACATCGATGTGGCCATCGAGCTTGCCGCTGGCGACATCGTTGGCCACCGATACGGCGCCGCGCATGCTGCCCACCAGCGAACGGGCGAACAGCCATACCAGCACCAGGCCCAGGGCGGCACCGCCGAGCAGGGCGATGACGGTCAGGGTGGCCGAGGCGGCGTAGGTGGATTCGGCTTCCTCGCGCGAGGCGCGGGCCAGCCGGTTGTCTTCGGCGATCAGCGCTTCGAGCGCCGAGGAGGCCTTCAGGTGCTTGGCGCGGGTCTCGCCGACGAAGGTGTCGATGGCGTCGTCCGGCAGGTCCAGCTCCAGCATTTCGGTGACCGCGTCGTAGGAGGCCAGCGAGGCCTTCCAATCCTTGGCGAAGGTGTCAAACAGCTTCTTCTGCTGGGGATTGTCGATCAGTTCGGGGTATTTCTTGATGGCCAGGTCGATCTGGCCGCGCAGGTCCGCCGAGCGCTTCTTGGCTTCGGTCTTGACGTCGTCGCTGGCGCGGATCAGGCCCTGGTATGCATAGTTGCGGTACTCACCGACCATGCCGCGGATTTCACCGGCGGTGCGGATGCTTTCCATCCGGTGGCCGGCCAGTTCGGTGGTGACGTTGTTGAGTGAGTACAAGCCACGATAGGCCACGATGCCCTGCAGCAGCATCACCAGCAGGAGGACGCCGAAAGTCAGCATCAACTTCGGCATCAGTTTGAGGTTGTTGATCCAGGGCATGGGCGGTGCGATCTCCAAGGGCAAACGCGTCCGGGCATCGTGCCCGGTTGCAGCGACCACGCCGGCCGGTGCCGGCGTGGCATGGCGTACAGCGGATTACTTGATGTTGGCCAGCTTGAGGCCGGCCGGCGAGCTGACTTCGATTTCAGCGCGCGATGCGTCACGGGCGATCTTGCCGATCACGCAGACGGTCTTGCCTTCCAGGCTTTCCAGCGGGAAGCTGAACTTGCCGCGGTTGGCGCCGGCAATGCGGGCCGAGAAGGTGTGGCGCGGGAAGGCGCCGCCCATGTACAGGAAGGTCGGCTGGCCTTCGGAACCTTCGGCGTAGCGGGCCTTTTCGACCTTGCCGCAGACCATGCCGTCCTTGCCGACCGAGCGCGGTGCCATCTCCGGCGGAATCATTTCAGCCGACTGGGCGAAAGCGGACGAGGCGGAGGTGGCGAGAACGGCAACCGAGAACAGCGCAAGCAGGGACTTCATCGGGAAAAATCTCCGGGGAAAATGGACGAATTGGCCCGGCCTTGGGCAGCCCCACACAGCCGGGTCCTGAAGCAGCTATCGGCCGTCCTGGACGGAACTGAAGAACTTTTTTCACCCCGCGTCGACGCGGCGGTGGGGGAAACGGGCACGATCAGGCCGCAGCGTCTTCGACGTGGCTGGGCTGGCCCATGTCGGCGCTGTCGAGCAGGGTTTCGATATCCAGCAGGATCAGCATGCGATCGTCCTGGGTGCCGATGCCGGAAATGAAGCGGGTATCGACGGCGGCACCGAACTCGGGGGTCGGGCGGATCTGGTCGGCGCTGAGCGGGATGACGTCCGAGACGCTGTCCACGACGATGCCGACGACGCGGTCTTCGACGTTGAGCACGATCATGACGGTGAAGGCGTCGTAGGTGGCCTTCTCCAGGCGCAGTTTCAGGCGCAGGTCGATGACCGGCACGATGGTGCCGCGCAGATTGATGACGCCCTTGATGTAATCCGGCGCGTCGGGAACACGGGTAACCGAGTCGTAGCCGCGGATTTCCTGCACCTTGAGGATATCCACGCCGTAGTGCTCGGCGCCGAGGGTGAAGCTGAGATACTCGCCACCGCTGCTGGCGGCATTGGGGTTGCTGTCGTTCATCGAGGGAATCCTGGGTCGGGCGTGGCGGTAGAAAAACCGGGCGTCACGCTGGATATCGGCCTGGATGGGGGCGACTTTAGGGGGCGTGGAAAGGGCGGTCAGCCGTGCACTGCCGAGGCGCGGCGGGCGGTGCCAGGCCCTGCCGTGACCCGCCGCAAGTACGTCCCTGTAGGCTCGACATGCGCCATCCATGGCGCATGACGGTCACGGCAGGGCCTGGCACCGCCCGCCCCACGGATTCCGTGATCGGTTGGATGGAGCCGCCCCTGGCGGGGAGGGGGAGTGCCGAGCGTTGCTCGGCACCTGCACCCGGGAAAAGCAGCCCGTCTAACTCTCCCCGTTCTTGCGCGCGCTGCGCTGACGGTCGATGCGGAAAATGTAGCGCTGGATGGCGCTGTCCCCACCGCGTGGCAGGTTGTCGAACCGCATCCCGACGCGCTTCATCTCCACCCCGTTGGGCAGCTTCACCGCCAGCTGGTTGCAGACGATCAACGACACCTCCAGCGGACCGCTGTCGGGCATGTCCAGCCGCGCCTGGTAGCGCTTCTGCATCGAAAACACGTTGCAGTCCGGCGGCACCGTCACTGCCAGACCGCCGCCGCTGATATCCACCACCCGCAGGTTCAGCGCCTCGCTGCGATCCTCGTTGACCGGAAAACGCAGCTGCGGCGAATCGGTGATCGGGGTCTCCAGCCGGTACAGCTCACGCCGCTGCAGATGCACCAGCTCGCTGGGGAAGGCCACCCGGAAGGCCACGTGGCCGCTGCCCCCGGTCCGTTCCAGATGGTCCAGCCGGAACCGCACCATCACCCGGTCCAGCTGTGCGAAACACAGCAGATGCCCGGCCTCTTCGGCTGCCCGGTTGGCCGGCTCGGAGGGGCTGCCGTCCAGCAGCAGGGAATCCTCGTCCTCGTCCAGCTCAAGGATCGCCGTGGGGAATGACTGGTCGCGGCCACCCAGGTGCGCGTTGATCAGCGAGCGCTGGTCGATCAGCGCCTGCAACAACTGGCGGATCTGCCGGGGATTGCGGACCAGGTAACGATCGTCCGTGCCGTCATCGTGGGCGGCATGGGTTCCGTCGTGTGCGTCAAGGCTGCCTTCGGACATGGACTCTTGCTGTGTTGGGCGGGCGCCGTGGGCGAAGATTGCCGGGGCTCTGTCCGTTTATCGGCAGTAGTTCACGTTTATGTAGGGGGAATTGTGAGCTGCCCGGCCGCGCCGCCCGGCTAGGACGGTGCGAGACGCGCTGTGACGCGGTATCCCGGCGGGCAAAACAACGACACCCCGCCGGAGCGGGGTGTCGTGGGCATCACTCAAACCGAGGGCAGGGCATCAGAATTCCTGCCAGTCGCCTTCGTTGGCCAGCACCGGCTCCCGCACCGCCGTGCGACGCACCGGGGCGGCCGCCGGACGGGCGCGCGGTGCCGCCGCGGCCGGGGTGCGGGCGACAGCCACTGCCACGCTGACCGACGGCGCGGCCTGCCCATCCAGCTTGAACAGCGACACCGCATCGGTCAGGTGGCCGGCCTGTTCTTCCATCGAGCGGGCGGCGGCGGTGGCTTCTTCCACCAGGGCCGCGTTCTGCTGGGTGGTCTCGTCCATCTGGGTGATGGTCTGGTTGACCTGTTCGATGCCGGCCGACTGCTCCTGCGAGGCGGCGGAGATTTCGGCCATGATGTCGGTCACCCGCTGCACCGAGGCCACGATCTCGCCCATGGTTTCGCCGGCCTGGTTGACCAGCGCCGAGCCTTCGGCGACCTTGCCGACCGATTCGTCGATCAGGCCCTTGATCTCCTTGGCGGCGCTGGCCGAGCGCTGCGCCAGGGTGCGCACTTCGGAGGCCACGACGGCAAAGCCACGGCCCTGCTCGCCGGCACGGGCGGCTTCCACCGCGGCGTTCAAGGCCAGGATGTTGGTCTGGAAGGCGATGCCGTCGATGACGGTGATGATGTCGGCGATGCGACGCGAGGACGCATCGATTTCATGCATGGTGCTGACCACGCGGCCCACCACCTCGCCGCCCTGCGAGGCCACGCCGTGCGCGCCGATCGCCAGCTGGTTGGCCTGGCGGGCATGCTCGGCGTTCTGGCGTACGGTGGAGGTGAGTTCCTCCATCGAGGCGGCGGTCTCTTCCAGGTTGGCGGCCTGCTGCTCGGTGCGGCGCGACAGGTCGTTGTTGCCCGAGGCGATCTCGCCGGCAGCGGTGCTGATGCTGGAAGACGCCTGCTGGATGCGCCCGACGATCTGGGTCAACTGGGCGACGGTGGAGTTCGCATCGTCGCGCATGCTGGCGAACACGCCGTGGAACTGGCCCTGCATGCGTGCGGTGAGGTCGCCGTTGGCAATGGCCTGGAGCAGGTGCGAGAGCTGGGACAGGTTGCCGTCGGCCACTTCCATCATGGTGTTGAGGTGTTCGATCATCACCCGGAAATCGTGATCGAAGCGCAGCGCATCGCCACGCTGGCTGAAATCGCCGGCGGCGGCGGCCTGGGCCAGGGACTGGATCTGGGTGTTGATCGCCAGCAGGCTGGCCTTGGCCGCGTCCATCGATTCGTGCAGGATCGCGCGGCTGCCCGGCAGGCGACGCGCGTTCTGCGACAGGTCGCCGGCCGCGTACTGGTTGAGCACGGCGATGGCGTCCTTGATCGCGTCCAGATGGTCGAACACCACCGTGTTGGTGCCCACGGCCAGTTCGCCGTAGACGCCGGGGAAGTCGACCGGCATGCGGTGGGAAATGTCCGGGCCGGCGTGCATGGCCGACATCTGACGGGTTTCGTCCGAGTAGCGGCGCAGCATGCTGGTCATCTCGCCGGTGGCCACCAGCATCTGCCCGACTTCATCGGTGCTGGTGGCGCGGGTGCTGACGCTGAGGTCGCCACGGGCGACGGACTTGATCGCATGCACCGCCTGCGACAACGGACGGGTGATCACGCGCGAGATCACCAACGCCAGCGCGGCGGCGACCAGCGACAGCAGCACCATGCAGGCGATGATCGCGGTCATGCTGGTGCGGTGGGTGGCGTTGGCCTTGTCCAGCTTGGCAGCCATCAGCGAGTTGCTGAAGGCGCCCAGGACCTTGAGGTCGTCGAACAGCTGGCGACGGGCCGGGCGCGACTGGTCGTCGGAGACCTGCCGACCCAGCACGCCGTCACCGGCGGCGACGGCGGCACGCAGTGCGGTGTTGGCCTTGAAGTAGGTGTCCACGTCGGCGGCGACCTTCTGGTACAGCGCCTTTTCCTTGTCGCCGGCCGGCAGTGCGGCGTAGGCGGCCAGTTCTTCGCGAACCGTTTTGGCGGTGGCATCCATGCGCTTTTCGTAGTCGGCAACCTTGTCCGGCTGGTCGAGCATGCTCAGCTGCGCCAGTTCGAAGGTGCGGAACTCACCCAGCTGCGAACGCACTTCGCCCAGGTGCTGGATGGACGGGATGTCGTTGCTGGACATCTCGCCCAGCTGCGTGTTGGCGTCGTTCAAACGGACCAGGGCGAACACGCCCAGGACGACGGTCATCAGGGTGGTGAGCGTGAACCCCACCGCCAGCTTGCGGGCGATGGGCAGATTGTGGAACCACTTCATGGTGTGAACTCCGGGCAGGACGGTGGCGCACAGCCGTGGGGTGCTGGGCGAAAGGCGTTGCGAGTGCGGGGTGGGGCGGGACCGCGTGACGGTGGCGTCATCGCTCTCTCGGGATAGCGGCGTTGCGTCGCCGTAACTTGAGTGCTCGATGTCACATTTTTTTTGAAAACGACACAGCGCAGGCCGCGCCGCATTGGTTGCATAAGCAAGCAATGGCAAGGCTTTCACCTGCGTCGCGCAAAAGGCGGGTCAGTACGCCCGCGTATCCGCCAAGTTCGATGTCACAGTTTCAAAAGGCGTGGAGCACACGGACGAACCACGCGCCGCGGATCGCATGCCCAGGCACAACCAGATGCGTGACGCCCGACGCCGCGGATCGCACGCCCCGCCGACGCCGGTGATCGCATGCCACGCCCGTGCCGCAGGCCGCACGCGACGCCCGCGCCGCAGATCGCACGCGACCCCCGCGCCGCAGATCGCACCCCCGGGTAGTGCCGGCCGCTGGCCGGCAGCACGCAACGCCAGACCTACCCGGCGTATCGGCGCAGAAACAGGGCGAGGAGCCGGCCAGCTGAAAGCGCGTAACCTGAAGACGAGGAGCCCCCGCTAGTAGCGGGGGCGCGCCGACAGGCGGGGGGTGTTGGCGGGTGATAAGACGGGGCCCGCGTTCTGCAAAGCAGAACGTGGGGAGCCATCGCGCATGCGAGGGCGGACCGAGGGGCGCGCCTTCAGGCGGGGGGTGTTGGGTGCTGGTGAGGCGGGGCCCGCGGTTTGCAACGCAAACCGTGGGGATATTTCGCGATTGCGAAATATTACGCGGCCTGCGGCACCCGCAGCGACCGCACCAGGCCACCGATATCCACGATCAGTGACACCCGGCCATCGCCGAGGATGGTGGCGCCGGATACGCCGCTGATGCGGCGGTAGTTGTTTTCGATGTTCTTCACCACGACCTGCTGCTGGCCGACCAGTTCGTCCACCTCCAGCGCGATCTTCTGGCCATCGCCTTCGACCACCACCACCAGCGAGTCATCCTTGGTGCGGGCGCCGAAGCCGTAGTACTCGCTCAGCGAGAGGATCGGCAGGTACTCGCCACGCACGCGCAGCACGCGGCCTTCGCCGGCCATGGTGCGCACGTCCTCGGGCTGCGGCTGCAGCGCTTCGAGCACGTAGGCCAGCGGCAGGATGACCGTTTCACCGGCCACCGCCACGGTCATGCCGTCGAGGATGGCCAGGGTCAGCGGCAGGCGGATCAGCACGCGGGTGCCATTGCCGGCCTTGCTTTCCAGCTGCACTTCGCCGCCCAGCGCCTGGATGTTGCGGCGGACCACGTCCATGCCGACGCCACGGCCGGACAGATCGGTGACCGCATCGGCGGTGGAGAAGCCCGGCTGGAAGATCAGGTCCCAGACCTGCGCGTCGGTGGGGTTGTCGGGCACGCTCAGGCCGCGCTCGAGCGCCTTGGACAGGATCTTGTCGCGGTTCAGGCCGCGGCCGTCGTCGCTGACTTCGATCACGATGTGACCGCCCTGGTGCGAGGCCGCCAGGGTGATCGTGCCGGTTTCATCCTTGCCCGCATCACGACGGACATCGGGCATTTCCAGGCCGTGGTCGATCGAGTTGCGCACCAGATGGACCAGCGGATCGGCGATCTTCTCGATCAGGCCCTTGTCCAGCTCGGTGCCTTCGCCGATGGTGCGCAGGCGCACCTGCTTGCCCAGCCGCGAGGAGAGATCGCGGACCAGGCGCGGGAAGCGGCGGAACACCGCATCCACCGGCAGCATGCGCACGCCGATCACCGCTTCCTGCAGGTCGCGGGTGTTGCGTTCGAGCAGGTCCAGGCCGGCGAACAGCTGTTCGGCGTGCACCGGGTCCAGCGCATGCGATACCTGCTTGAGCATGGCCTGGGTGATGACCAGTTCGCCGACCAGGTTGATCAATGCGTCGACCTTTTCCACGGCGACGCGGATCGAGGTTTCCGCTTCGTGCGCGGCGGCGGCCGGCGCGCCGGCGGCAGGTGAGGCCGCAGAAGCAGCATGCGCCGCCGCTGCCGGGGCAGCCGGTGCGCTGGTGGCCAGGCTCGGCGGTGCGGCCGGACGGATGTCCAGTTCGCAGTCGTCCACGACCCAGGCGAAGGTGTCTTCGATCTTGCTGCGCGGTACCTTGCCGACCAGGCCAAGGTCCCACGCCAGGTGGGCTTCGAGCGGATCGAGCTGGTCGAAGCCAGGCAGGCGCTCCATGCGCGCGGCGACCTGCAGCGAGCCCAGGTGTTCAAGTTCGCGGATGATGCGCAGTGGGTCGTTGCCGCTCATGAACAGCGACGGCGACGGCACGAAGCCGATCTGCCACGCTTCGGGCGTGTCATCGACCTTGGCCGCAGCGACCGGGGCGCTGGCGGCGGCCTGGCCGGACAGCACCGCTTCCAGGCGTGCCTTGATCGCCGCCACCGCCTGCGGGTCGGCCGGCTGGCCGTGTTCGGCTTCGCGCAGCAGGGCGCGCAGCACGTCCACCGAGGACAGCATCGCATCGACCGCCGTGGCCTCGAGCGCGCGCTTGCCGGCGCGCAGTTCGTCCAGCAGCGTTTCCAGCACGTGGGTGAGCGCGGCGATCGCGTCGAAGCCGAAGGTGCCGGCGCCGCCCTTGATCGAGTGCGCGGCGCGGAACACCGAATTGATGATTTCCGGGTCCTGCTGGCCCGATTCGAGCGCCAGCAGGCCAGCCTCCATCGCATCCAGCCCCTCGCGGCTTTCTTCAAAGAACGTGGCGTGGAAACGTTGCAGATCCATGCTCATGATGCGTGGGGTCCGGTTGCGGGGAAGGGAAGGGTGGGGCGGGACGCGTTGCCGGGCTCAGCCCAGCACTTTCTGCACGGTGGCCACGAGCTGTTCGGGATTGAACGGCTTGACCAGCCAGCCGGTGGCACCGGCGGCCTTGCCTTCGGACTTCTTGTCGGCGGCCGATTCGGTGGTCAGCATCAGCATCGGGATGAACTTGTAGTCCGGCAGCTGGCGCAGTTCGCGGATCAGCGAGATGCCGTCCATGTTGGGCATGTTGACGTCGGTCACCACCGCGTTGAAGCGCTGGCCCTTCGCACGGCCCAGCGCGACGGCACCGTCCTCGGCTTCTTCGACGGAAAAACCGGCCGAGGTGAGGGCGAAAGAGACCATCTGGCGCATCGACGCCGAATCGTCCACCACCAAGATACGTGCGCTCATGCAGCGTTCTCCACAGATTTCAGGTTGTCATGGGTTGCGTCCAGGCCAAGGGCCTGGGTGACGCCGAGCAGTCGCGCGGCGTCACGGAAGGTTGCAGTGCAACCGTCGAATCCGGTCGGGTGGCCTGCCTTGCGGCGGGCGTCGACGAATGCGCACAGGACCTGCATTGCTGCGGTATGGATCCGGCTCACTTCGCTGGCATCCAGCGTCAGTGCGCCGGCCTGGTCCACCAAAGGGGCCAGGCGGGTTTTCAGCTCGGTGCTGGTCTCGATACCGAGATCACCACCCAGGGCCACAGTGCTCATCGTTGCTCCGGACAAACGGTTCCGAGGTTTATAACGGCCCAGAACGGGGAAGCTTTAGGGGGACCGGCCAAGGGATCTTCAAGGGGGGGAGGCAATGACCGGGTAGAGCCACCCCACGGGTGGCTGGCGCGGCAGCGGGACGAACCCGTCCGGGCGCATCCGGGCGGTGCTGGCGCCGGTTGGAGCGCAGCCACGCATGGCGTGGCTCTACCGGGGGAGGTGTGCCGAGGTAGAGCCACCCCATGGGTGGCTGTCCGACAGAATGCGGTCAATTCAACAGCTGCGTCGCATCCAGCAGAATCATCGGCTGCGCGGTCACCCGGGCCACGCCGCGGAACAGGTCGTTGGAGATCTGGCAGATGCGCGCGGTGTCCGGCGGTTCGATCTGCGAATCGGTGAGGTTGGCGACATCCTCCACGGCCGAGACACGCAGGCCCATGGTCTCGCCATCCTCTTCGAGCACGACGATGCGGGTATTGGCGTCGTCCTGGGCCGGGCCCGCGCCCAGGTGGATGCCCAGGTCCATCACCGGCACCACCTGGCCGCGCAGGTTCATGATGCCGAGCATGGCCGCAGCGGTGCCGCGCAGCGGCAGCAGCGGCACCGGCAGGACCACTTCCTGCACCTTGAGCAGTTCCAGCGCATAGGCTTGGGCGCCACAGCGCAGGCGCAGCCAGCGCGAGGTGCGTTCGCTGGCGCGGCGGTTCTCGCGTGGGCTGGAGGCGGGGTTGCGGGCCTGGGCCTGCAGTTCCTGCCAGCTGCCCGGGCGGGTGTGCGCCGGGGCGGGCGCCGCGGCACGCGCACTCGGGGCGGACATGGGCATCGTCGTGGGCATGGGACGGGCGGCAGGCAGCGGGGCGGGGGCGGGGACGATCGGTGCGTGCGCCGGTATTGGGGCTGCGGCGACGGCGGGCGCGCTGTCGTGCAGCACCTCGTCGGGCAGGTCGTCCCAGCTGGGTCGGCCTGCGTCGGCGGCGGCAAGAGCAGCCGAGCGTGGCTCGGCTCTACCGGGCGGGGTGGGGGTTTCGTGAGCGGTCGCGAGGCTCTCGACGGTTGGGCCGAGCGCGGGGTCGTTCATCAGTTCGTCGAGCAGCGCGAGGTTGGCCGGGCTGCCGGGCGAGGTGGGGGTTTCGTGAGCGGTCGCGATGCTCTCGACCGGCGGGCCGAGCGCGGGGTCGTTCATCAGTTCGTCGAGCAGGGCGAGGTTGGCCGGGCTGCCGGGCGAGGTGGGGGTTTCGTGAGCGGTCGCGAGGTTATCGATCGGGGGACCGAGCGCGGGGTCGTTCATCAGTTCGTCGAGCAGGGCGAGGTTGGCCGGGCTGCCGGGCGAGGTGGGGGTTTCGTGAGCGGTCGCGTGGCTCTCGGCCGGTTCGCCGAGCGCGGGGTCGACAGCCGCGTCGCGCGCGGCGTCGGTGTCGGCCTCGGGCGCGGTCGAACGGGCGAACTCGGCGCTGATCGCCAGGGCGACGCCCGCCGCTTCAGCGCCGTCCTGCGCGACCACGGCGGCCGCCGGGGCGGCGGACACGTCAGCCGCTGCCGGTGCCGCCGGCACGGCGTCGCCGAGCAGCTGCTCCAGGTAGTCGTCGAGCACGCCGGCGGTGTTCATGCCGCGCGCTCCATCTGCAGCGCGTCGTCGGCCAGGATCCATTCCAGGGCGCGCCGGTAGGCGGCCAGGCCGCGACCGGGATAGTCCTCGGACTGCGGCGGCACGGTCAGGCTGGCGGCGTTGCAGATGCGGGTGTCGACCGGGATCGCGTCTTCCCAGACGCGGTGGCCGTGCTTGTCCTGCATCTGCTTGACCGTTTCGTTGCCGGCGCGGGTGCGGCGGTCGAACAACGTCGGCAGGATCGACATCGGCAGCGTGCGGCGACGCGACCGTTCCACCATTTCACCGGTGCGGACCATGCCATCCAGCCCATGCAGGGCCAGCGGTTCGGCCTGGGTGGGGATGATCAGGCGGTCGGCCGCGGCCAGCGCGTTGATCATCAGCAGGCCCAGGGTGGGCGCGCAGTCGAGCAGGATGTAGTCGTGCTGACCCTGGTGGCGGCCCAGCGCGTTCTGCAGCGCCAGGCCCAGTCCGGGCTGGTTGGCGCTGCGACGTTCCAGCGTCGCCAGCGCGGCTTGCGCGCAGACGTAGTCCAGGCCGGGGATGTCGCTGTGGTGGCTGAGCGTGGACAGCTCGGCCGGCGGTGCGCCGAACCGTTCCAGCACCCCCTGCGGCGGTGGATCCAGTGGCACGCCGAAGGCGCGGGTGAGCGAGGAATGCGGATCGAGGTCGATCAGCAGCACCCGGTGGCCCAGCGTGGCCAGGCCACGGCCGAGGGCCAGGGAGGTGGTGGTCTTGCCCACGCCGCCCTTCTGATTGGCGATTGCCCAGATGCGCATTCGGTTCACTCCTTCATTGCAGGGGGAACGGCGGCGCCAACGCGGCTGCCGGCCGGCACCGGTGGCAACTGCACCGGGGCGAGGGGGGTAAGGGAGGGCGCGGCGGGCTTCGGCGCCGGTGCGGACTCGGCGGTCAACTGCGGGCCGAGCGGGTCCACGCCCTGGGCGGTATCGGCCAGGATGATGACCATGACGCGCCGGTTGCGGTTGCGCCCTTCGGCGCTGGCGTTGTCTTCGCGCGGACGGAACTGGCCGTAGCCGACCATCGCCAGGCGTGCCGGCTGCAGGCCCTGGTCGGCGAACAGATGCACCACGCTGGCCGCGCGCCCGGCCGACAGTTCCCAGTTGGAGGGGAACAGCGAGGTGGCGATCGGAATATTGTCGGTATGGCCTTCCACGCGCACGCCGTTGGGCGCATCGCGCAGCACCTGGGCCAGCTTGGACAGCGTGTCGCGCGCATGCACGTCCAGCGTGGCCGAGCCGGTGGGGAACAGGATGTCGCTGTTGATCTCGACCTCGATCCACAGCTCGGTGCGGCGCACGGTGATCATGCCGCGATCGATCAGCGGTGCCAGGGTGGCGGTGAGTTTGTCGGCGATGGTGTTGAGCTGGCGCTCGGCGCGCTGCAGCTGTTCCTGGTTGCGCACCGATACCGGCATGCGCATCTGCGAGGCCATCGCCGGCAGCAGGGTGGGGTCGTTGGACGGGGCCGGTGCGGACGGGCCGACGCGGTTGCCGGCCTTGATCACCGACGGGCTGTCCCAGCCGCCGCCC
>NZ_DAMAGC010000112.1:0-12668 GCF_031995405.1 Stenotrophomonas sp.
CGGGAACGGGAACGGGAACGGGAACGGGTTCGGGTTCGGGTTCGGGTTCGGGTTCGGGTTCGGGTTCGGGTTCGGGTTCGGGGCCGGGGCCGGGATCGGGAACGGGAACGGGATCGGGAACGGGATCGGGAACGGGAACGGGATCGGGAACGGGAACGGGATCGGGATCGGGATCGGGATCGGGGATGGGTTGCCTGTCGTGCGCTACAGCCCTTGGGCGTCCGGCAATGCCTGCAAGGCGGCGATGGCGTCGGCCAGGGCGTCTACTTCGGGGTTCTGGAAGCCGCTCCGCACTTCCAGTTCGCTCGCGAACAGGCCCTGTTCGAGCAGCACCACGCAGGTGTGTTCACGGGTCCAGCCGCGTGCGACAGCGACGCGCCGGATGCGTTCGTTCAACAGCGGGTCCAGATCCCGCAGCAGCAGATCGACCATTGTTCTCCCCGTTGGCAAGCACCGCCCCCACGGCACAACGGGGTTGATCATGGCCCAGCGCGCGGCGGCGGGCAACCGGGCGCGGCACCGGCCAGGGAATCAGGCGGTGCTGCGATCGCGGATGCGCGGCCACAGCCAGACCAGCAGCAGCAGGGTCGGGACGACGGTGGTGGCGCTGAGGATGAAGAACGTGCTGTAGGACGTGGCCTCGACGATGTAGCCGGAGGCGCCTCCGACGAACTTGCCCGGCAGATTGGCCAGCGACACCAGCAACGCGTACTGGGTGGCCGTGAAGTTGCGGTCGGTCAGCGATGACATGAAGGCCACCAGCACGGTGCCGGCGAAGCCCTGGAACAGGTTGTCCGCGCTGAGCGCCGCGTAGAACGCCCAGAGCTGGCCGGGGTTGTGCGCCATCAGCAGGAACGCCAGGTTGGACAGCGCCACGCCGAGGGCCGCGACCAGCAGCATGCGGCGGAAGCCGAATGCGGCGATCGCGATGCCGCCGAGGAAGGCACCGCTGATGCCCATCCATACGCCGAACAGCTTGGACACCGTGGCGATATCGGCTTTGGTGAAGCCCGAATCCAGGTAGAACGGACCGGCCATTACCCCGATCACCTGGTCGGGGAACTTGAACAGCCCCACGAAGGCCAGCAGGCCCAACGCCAATGCCACGCCATTGGTGGTGAAGAAGCTGCTGATCGGCTGCCAGAACGCACCGAAGACATCGATGCGGCGCTGGATGCGCACCTCCGGCTGCACCGGCTCGCGGCAGACCAGCGTGGTGATGATGGGCAGCAACATCAACGAGGCCATGGCCAGGTAGGCAACGATCCAGCCTTCGAACTGCGCCAGGTAGAGCGCGCCGGCGCCGGCCAGGATCAGGCCGATGCGGTAGCCCAGCGTGTAGGTGGCCGCCAGCGCGGCTTGCGCGCTCTCCGGGGCGATCTCGATGCGGTAGGCATCCACGACCGAATCCTGGGTGGCGCCGGCGAAGGAAGCCACCAGCACCCACAGCACCAGCGGCGTGATGCCCAGCTCGGGCCGCACGAAGGCCAACGCGAAGAGGCCGCCGGTGACGCCGATCTGCGAGGCCAGCAGCCATGAGCGGCGGCGGCCGAGGAAGCCGACCAGCGGGAAGGCGTAGCGGTCGATCAGCGGCGCCCAGACGAACTTCATCAGGTAGAAGAAGCTGGCCAGGCTGATCAGGCCGATGCTCTTCAGGTCCAGGCCGACATCCCGCAGCCGGGTGGACAGGGTCTGCGAGGCGATCAGCAGGAACGGCAGGCCGCTGCCAAAGCCGAGGAAAGCCATGGTCAGCGCCGACGGTGTGCCGAAGGCCCGCTTGATGCCGGCCCAGCCCTTGTAGGACACCGGCGCGACCGCGTCGGTCATGGGGCGTAGTCCACCGTGAACGGGGCATGGTCGGAGAAGCGCTCATCGCGGTAGACCGCGCAGCTGCGCAGGCGATCGCGCAGGCCCGGGCTGACGAACTGGTAGTCGATGCGCCAGCCGACGTTGTTGGCCCGGGCCGCGCCGCGGTTGCTCCACCAGGTGTAATCCTGGCCTTCGGGATGCAGCAGGCGGTAGGCGTCGGTCCAGCCCTGCCCGGCGGCGATGTCCAGCGCCTGGCCGGCGTCGGCGCACTGGCCGTTGAGCCAGTCGCGCTCGGGCGGCAGGCAGCCGGAGTTCTTCTGGTTGGACTTCCAGTTCTTGATGTCCAGCGCCGAGCGAACGATGTTCCAGTCGCCGCACAGCACGTAGTCGCGGCCGCTGGCCAGCCACTCGGCCAGGATCGGGCGCAGCCACTCCATGACCTCGTACTTGAAGCCCTGGCGCAGGTCGCCCGAACTCCCCGACGGGATATAGAAGGAGACCACGCTGAGGTTGCCGTAGCGGGCCTCGATGTAGCGGCCTTCATCGTCGAACGGGGCCCAGCCCAGCGAGGTGATGACCTGGTCGGGCTCGCGCTTGCTGTAGATGGCCACGCCGCTGTAGCCCTTCTTGGTGATGGCGTCGCGGTAGAAGCAGTGGTGGCCGTCCGGACGGAACATCGGGTCGGTCAGCTGGTCTTCCTGGGCCTTGGTCTCCTGGATGCAGAGCACGTCGGCGTCCTGGGCGCGGAACCAGTCGAGGAAGCCCTTGGTGGCGGCGGAACGAATGCCGTTGGCGTTGAAACTGATGATGCGCATGCTGACCCGGGTCTGGAACGGTAACCGGGAAAGCATACCGGGAAGACCCCGCCCCGGCTCGCCGGAATGCGCCGCCAGTGCCGAGCGTCGGGAGGGACCGGGAGCAGGCGCGCGGCGCCGCAGAAGGCGGTTTGAGGGCGAAAAAAGCGCCCATGCATTAGGATTTGCGGTCCAAATGAATTGAATAGAGTCCTGATGAGCGACCATCGCCACCGTTTCCTGCAACTGGCCCTGACCGCCGACGCCCTGCGTTTTGGCCAGTTCACCCTCAAGTCGGGCCGCCTGAGCCCCTATTTCTTCAATGCCGGCCGCTTCGATTCGGGCGCGCGCATGGTCCAGCTGGCGGCCTGCTACGCCGATGCGGTGGAGGCCACCGGGCTGAAGTTCGACGTCGTATTCGGCCCGGCCTACAAGGGCATCCCGCTGGCCACCGCGACCGCCTGCGAGTTCGCCCAGCGCGGGCGTGACCTGCCGCTGACGTTCAACCGCAAGGAAGCCAAGGCCCATGGCGAAGGCGGCAACCTGATTGGCGCGGACATGAATGGCAAGCGCGTGCTGATCGTCGATGACGTGATCACCGCCGGTACCGCCATCCGCGAGGCGCTGACCATCATCAAGGACGCCGGCGGCACCCCGGCCGGGATCGTGGTGGCGCTGGACCGCCAGGAGATCGCCTCGGAAACCGACCGCCGCTCGGCGGCCCAGTCGGTGGCCGAAGAAGCCGGGATTCCGGTGGTGGCCGTGGCCACCCTGGCCGACCTGCTTGATTTTGCCTCCGGAAATCCGGAACTTGTCGGGTACCGGCAGCCGCTGGAGGACTATCGGTCCCGCTACGGCAGCCGTCCTACGCGTTGAGAGCAGGGGGCTCGCCAACCATGTCCACACGGATTGCCACGACCATTCTGATCGGCCTGCTGCTGGCCACGCCGTCGCTGTCGGCGCAGGCGCAGCCCAAGGGCGGTGCCACGCAGAAGAAGCTGTACTGCTGGAACAAGGGCACCGAGCGGATCTGCAGCGATACGCTGCCGCAGGACGCGGTGAACAGCGCGCGTGAGGAATTCAGCGCGGCCAGCGGGGTACGTCGTGGTGAGGTCGAACGCACGTTGACCGAGGAAGAGCGGGCAGATGCGGCCGTGGTTGCCGCGCAGCGCCAGCTCGACCTGGCCGCGGAGGAAACCCGCAAGCGTACCGAGCAGGCGATGCTGTCCACTTACGAGAACGAAGATGACCTGCGCCGGGTGTTCACCGAACGCACCGGCATCATCGACAACAACGTGCAGACTGCGCGCTACAACGTGGCCAGCCTGCGCGATGCGCTGGTGAGCCTGCTGGGCACCGCCGGCGATCGCGAGCTGGGTGGCAAGCCGGTGGCCGAGAAGCAGGCCCAGAGCATCCAGCAGCGCCATGCCGAACTGGTGGCACAGCGGCGCATGCAGGCCTCCTTCGAAGCGCAGCGCAAGGCCCTGGACGTGGAGATCGAGGAGACGCTGCAGCGTTATCGGTTGTTGAAGGGCGTGGGGACCGATCCGCGGGCGTGAGCTGGCGGACACTGTGGAAGAGAGAGGCGGCCGGTTGGCCGCCTTTTTTGTGGGTGTCGCCTGGGGGGCGTGCCCAGCGCCGGGCTCATCGCACCTCCGGCCAGGCTCATGAGGATCCGGCCAGCGGCCCGCACGACCGGCCGGCCGGCCGGCCGGCCGGGTGCAGGATGGCCGGGGGCAGCCAGGAGCAGCCCACCAATGGTCGGCTCTACGATTGTTTATGCACTTTTTACGCTGGGGCGCGGTCCTTGGCGTGGCTCCTTTATGCCGGTGAGGACCACGATGGGCGCCTGACGTGGAGTGGTTCCACCTGGACGTCCCATGAGCCTGTATCTGCCCGTGTTTCCTGCCGCCGGTGCGCCCTGCACCGCCGCCCTTCTTTCCTGCGTTTGAGGCCACGACCATGCCTGCCTGGCTTTCCCTGGTGTGCGGCGTGCTGGTGCTCGTCGCCGCCGCCTATCTGCTGTACGTCGTGCTTCGGCCCGAAGCGTTCTGACCGGAGCCGACCATGACCGAGATCCTGTTGATCCTGCTGGCCAGCATCGTGCTGGCCTTTCCGCTTGGGCTGTACCTGGCCCGGGTGATGCGCGGCGCGCCGATGCGTGGCGATGCGCTGTTCGGGCTGATTGAAAAGCCGCTGTACCGGCTGCTGGGCGTGAACCCGGCGCGCGGCATGTCGTGGCGTGGCTATGTGATGGCCTTCCTGCTCAGCAACGTGGTGATCGCGGTGCTGGTGCAGGCGGTCTTCATGACCCAGGCCTGGCTGCCGTTCAATCCCGACCAGATCCCCAACATGCGCTGGGACACGGCGCTGCACACGATGGTGTCGTTCCTGACCAACACCAACCAGCAGCACTATTCCGGCCAGGCGCAGCTGTCCTACTTCTCGCAGATGACCGCGATCACCGGCCTGCAGGTGGTGACGCCGATGATGGGCCTGGCGCTGGTCGTGGCCACGCTGCGTGCGCTGTTCGGTGCGCGTCCGGACGACGTGGACGCCGAACAGGCCGCGCGGCTGAGCGCGGACCGTCGCGTGGACGTGGGCAACTACTACGCCGATGTGGTGCGTTCGTGCGTGCGCTTCATGCTGCCGCTGTGCCTGTTGTGGGCGGTGCTGCTGACCAGCCAGGGCGTGCCCTCGACGCTGGCCGCCGGCCCGCAGGCGACGCCGATCGATGCAGCCGCCGGCATGGAGGCGCAGAAACTGCCGCTGGGGCCGGTCGCGGCGATGGTGGCGGCCAAGCAGCTGGGCACCAATGGCGGTGGCTGGTATGGCCCCAACAGTTCGATGCCGCTGGAAAACCCCACCCCGTTGTCCAACGCGCTGGAACTGATCGGCATCCTGCTGATCCCGATCGCGGTGATCTTCATGCTGGGTGCGTTCACCGGGCGCAGGCGCCTGGCCGGGCTGGTGTTCGGCTGCATGCTGGCGATGTCCAGCGTGTCGGTGGCGGCCACGGTATGGCTGGAAGGCCATTCGGCCACGGCGGCCAGCCCCCTGCTGATGGAAGGCAAGGAAGTGCGCATCGGCGCCGACGGCACCGGCCTGTGGGCGGCGATCACCACCCAGGTGTCCAACGGCTCGGTCAACGGCATGCATGACTCGCTCAGCCCGCTGGCCGGTGCGGTGCCGATGATCAACATGCTGGTCAACGCGATCTGGGGCGGCATCGGTTGCGGCCTGCAGCAGTTCATCGTGTACCTGATGCTGGGCGTGTTCCTTGCCGGGTTGATGACCGGGCGCACCCCGGAACTGCTCGGGCGCAAGCTGGAAACCCCGCAGGTTCGACTGCTGGCGCTGCTGGTGCTGCTGCAGCCGATCACCATCCTGGGCTTCACCGCGGTGACCTTGGCCATCCCGGCGATCACCGGCACGTCCAATCCCGGTTTCCATGGCATCAGCCAGGTGTTCTACGAGTACGTGTCGGCGTTCGCCAACAACGGCTCGGGCTTTGAGGGCCTGGGCGATGCCACTGCGTGGTGGAACCTGAGCTGCACCCTGGTGCTGCTGCTGGGCCGCTACCCGGTGCTGATCATCCCGCTGGTCGTGGCCGCGCAACTGGCCGCCAAGCGGCGGGCTCCGGAATCGGCCGGCACGCTGCAGATCGAAACCCCCACCTTCGCGCTCACTCTGATCGCGCTGATCGTCGTCCTCACCGTGCTGCAGTTCATGCCGGCGCTGGTGCTGGGCCCGATCGCCGACCACCTGTCGCTGACGCTGCACTGAGACCTGATGTCGTGAGTACATCTCCCATGAGTACCTATCCCTTGAACGTTTCTTCCCACCGTCGCCAGCGCCTGCTCGATGCTGCCGGCTGGCGCCGCGCCCTGCGCGATGCGGTGATCAAGCTGTCGCCGCGCCACCTGCTGCACAGCCCGGTGATGGCCGTGGTGATGGCCGGCACCGTGGTGAGCCTGCTGGTGACCGTGACCGGCCAGGCGCCGCTGGGCTTCGGCCTGGCGGTCACCGCGATCCTGCTGGCCACCGTGCTGTTCGGCAATTTCGCCGAAGCGGTGGCCGAGGCCCGCGGGCGTGGCCAGGCGGCCTCGTTGCGGCGGGCCCGCCAGGACCTGAGCGCGCGTCGGCTGGCCACTGCGCATGCCGGTGCCAGCGAGACCCAGGTGCCGGCCGCCGAGCTGCGCCCGGGCGACCATGTGATCGTCAGCGCCGGCGAGTTGATTCCCGCCGATGGCGAAATCGTGCAGGGCCTGGCCACCATCAACGAAGCGGCGGTGACCGGTGAATCGGCGCCGGTGCTGCGCGAAGCGGGTACCGACCGTAGTGGCGTGATCGGGGGCACCAAGGTGCTGTCGGACCAGGTCATCGTCAAGATCACGGCCGAGCCGGGGCACAGCTTCCTGGACCGGATGATCGCGCTGGTGGAAGGCGCCAACCGCCAGAAGACGCCCAACGAAATCGCGCTGACCCTGCTGCTGGCTGCGATGACGCTGACCTTCCTGGTCGTGGTGGCCACGCTGCCGGCGATCGGTGCGTTCGTTGGCGTGCGGGTGGACCCGTTGTTGCTGATCGCGCTGCTGGTGTGCCTGATTCCGACCACCATCGGCGGGCTGCTGCCGGCCATCGGCATCGCCGGCATGAACCGGGCACTGGCCGCCAACGTGCTGGCCAAGTCGGGCAAGGCGGTGGAAGTGGCCGGTGACGTGGACGTGCTGCTGCTGGACAAGACCGGCACCATCACCTACGGCGATCGTCAGGCCACGCACTTCCATGCCCTGGCCGGGATCGACGCGCCGCAGCTGCGCGAAGCGGCGCTGCTGTCCTCGCTGGCCGACCCGACCCCGGAAGGCAAGTCGATCGTGCGCCTGGCGCGCGAGCAGGGCTGCACCACGGCCGAGCCGGAGCGCGCCGATTACCTGGCCTTCTCCGCGCAGACCCGCATGTCCGGCGTGGACCTGGACGGTGGCCGCCGCATCCGCAAGGGCGCGGCCGATTCGATCAGCGCCCATGTGCGTGAGCTGGGCGGCACGGTGCCGGCCGAACTGCCGGGCCGCGTCGAACAGGTGGCGCGCAACGGTGCCACCCCGCTGGTGGTGTGCGAAGGCCGCCACGTGCTGGGCGTGATCGAGCTGTCGGACGTGGTCAAACACGGCATGCGCGAGAAGTTCGCACAGCTGCGTGCGATGGGCATCCGCACGGTGATGATCACCGGCGACAACCCGCTCACGGCCGCCGCCATCGCCGCAGAAGCCGGCGTGGACGACTACATCGCCGAGGCACGCCCCGAAGACAAGCTCGCGCGCATCCGTGCCGAGCAGGCCGGCGGGCGGCTGGTGGCGATGGTGGGCGATGGCACCAACGACGCCCCGGCGCTGGCCCAGGCCGACATCGGCCTGGCGATGAACTCCGGTACGCAGGCGGCCAAGGAAGCCGGCAACATGGTCGATCTGGATTCGGATCCGGCCAAGCTGCTGGCGGTGGTGGAAGTGGGCAAGCAGCAGCTGATCACGCGCGGCGCGCTGACTACGTTCTCGCTGGCCAACGACGTGTCCAAGTACTTCGCGATCCTGCCGGCGCTGTTCGCCTCCACCCTGCCGGCAATGGCGGCGTTGAACGTGATGCACCTGTCCAGCCCGCGCAACGCGGTGCTGGCGGCGCTGATCTTCAACGCGCTGGTGATTCCGGCGTTGATTCCGCTGGCGCTGCGCGGGGTGCGTTTCCGCCCGGCCACGGCCACCGCGCTGCTGCGCCGGAACATGCTGGTGTACGGCCTGGGCGGCGTGCTGCTGCCGTTTGCGGCCATCAAGTTGATCGACCTCTTCCTTGTCTCGGTATTCGGCGCATGAACCGCTCACTTGCAACCTCCCTGCCCCGCGCCGCGCGCGCCCCTGCCGCGCGGACGGCCACCCTGCAGCAGCACGGCGCATGGCGTCCGGCGCTGATGCTCGGCCTGGTCAGCCTGCTGCTGCTCGGCCTGGCCTATGCCGTGGCCGCCACCGGTGCCAGCCGGCTGCTGTTCCCGGCGCAGGCCGATGGCAGCCTGCTCATCCGCGATGGCCAGGTGCGCGGCTCACAGCTGATCGCGCAGCCGTTCACTGGCGATGGCTACTTCCAGGCACGTCCGTCGGCAGCCAACTACGACCCGATGGCGGCCGCCGGCAGCAACCTGGCCCGGACCAACCCGGCGCTGCAGGAACGCGTACAGGCCAGCATCGCCGCAGTGGCCGTGCGCGAAGGCGTGGCCCCCGCGCAGGTGCCCAGCGACCTGGTGACCCAGTCGGGTGCGGGCATGGACCCGGAGCTGTCGCCAGCGGCCGCGGACCTGCAGATCGCCCGCGTGGCACGCAGCCGCGGGTTGCCGGCCGAGCGCGTGGCGGCGCTGGTGAAGGCCAACACGCTCGGCCCACAGTGGCACGTGTTCGGCCAGCCGCGGGTCAACGTGATGACGCTCAACCTGGCGCTGGATGACCTCAAGGCCACCCCGTGATGCGGGGATCGCATCGGCCGGTGCACAATCGCCACCCATGAGCGACCCACGTACCCGCCAGGCCGATGCCCTGGTTGAACGCCTGCAACGCGAAGCGGGCGGCAAGCTCACCGTGTTCCTCGGTGCCGCCCCGGGCGTGGGCAAGACTTTCAGCATGCTCAGCCGCGCGCACGAACAACTGCGCCGCGGCGTGGATGTGGTGGTGGGGTTGGTGGAGACACACGGCCGCGCCGAGACCGCCGCCTTGCTGGAGGGCCTGCCGCAGGTGCCGCTGGTGCAGCGCGACTACCAGCAGCACGTACTGGGCGAGATGGACCTGGACGCGGTGCTGGCCCGCCACCCGGCGCTGGTGCTGGTGGACGAACTGGCGCACCGCAACGTGCCCGGCAGCCGCCACGAGCGCCGCTGGCAGGATGTGGAAGAACTGCTGGAAGCTGGCATCGATGTCTGGACCACGGTCAACATCCAGCACCTGGAAAGCCTCAACGATGTGGTGATGCGCATCACCGGCGTGCGCGTCACCGAGACCGTGCCCGATGCGGTGCTCGACCGCCTGCATGACATCGTGCTCGTGGACCTTCCCCCGCGCGAACTGATCGAGCGCCTGCAGCAGGGCAAGGTGTATGTGCCCGAGCAGGCCGCGCAAGCCCTGCAGGCCTTCTTCTCACCGGCCAATCTGACCGCGTTGCGCGAACTGGCCATGCAGGAAGCGGCCGACCGCGTGGACAGCAGCCTGCGCGAAACCCGCGCTGCGCGTGGCGAGGCCAACCTGCCGCTGCGCCGGCGCGTGCTGGTGGCCATCGATGGCGGTGGCCAGAGCGAGTACCTGGTGCGCGTGGGACGGCGCATCGCCGAGCGCCGCGATGCGCCGTGGACGGTCGTGACCGTGCAGGGCCGACGCAACGACGAAGACACCCGGCGCGAGATCGATGCCGCCTTCGCCCTCGCCCGCCGCCTCGGTGGCGAAGCCGAGCTGCTGCACGGCTCCAGCATCGCCGATGCGCTGCTGGACCATGCCGCGCACAACAGCGTGTCCACGCTGGTACTGGGCCGCACCCGCGAGCGCCCGTTCGCGCGGATGCTCAACCGCACCCTCACCCAGCAGCTGATCCAGCGCGGTGCGCATTACGAGATCACCATCATCGGCACCCCGCAGGCGCGCGCGCGCGCGCGCCGGGCCGGGCTGACGATTCCCACCCGCAGCACCGGCAAGGACACGTTGCTGGCGGTGGGCGCCACCGCGCTGGCCTGCCTGGTGGCGCTGGTCGCCGAGCGCTGGGTGGGGCTGTACGACCTGTCGATGGTGTTCATCGTGGCAGTGGTGATGGTGGCCGCGCGCAGCCGCACCAGTGCTGCGGTCGTCGCCGCCGCGCTGTGTTTCCTGGCCTACAACTTCTTCTTCATCGCCCCGCGTTTCACCTTCGCGATCAGCGCGCGCCAGGGCGTGATCACCGTGTTCCTGTTCCTGGCTGCCGCACTGGTGGCCGGCCGGCTGGCCTCGCGGCTGCGCATGCAGGTGGTGGCGTTGCGCGCGTCCAACCGCCACGCCAATGCGCGCCAGGCGCTGGGCCGGCAGCTGACCCGCGCGGCCAGCAATGAAGAAGTAGCGCAGGCCGGGCGCGAGGCGCTGGAACAGGCGATGGACGCACCGGCCTGGCTGCGCATCGGCCAGGACACCAGCACCAGCGGCAGCGCCGCGCCGGGCGACACCGACCTGGCCGCCGCCGACTGGGCGCGGCGCCACGGCCAGCCCAGCGGCCGCTTCACCGACACGCTGGCCGGCGCGGAATGGTGGTTCCTGCCGCTGCTGGATGGCGACGACCGCGCCATCGGCGTGGCCGGCATGCGCTTTGCCCGCAATGCACCGCGCCTCACCCCCGAACAGCGGCAGCTGGCCGAAGCGATGGTGGATGACATCGCCCAGGCCGCGCTGCGCACGCAGCTGGTGGCCGACCTGGAAAAGGCGCACGTGAGCAACGAGACCGAGCGGCTGCGTTCTGCGCTGCTGTCCTCGGTGTCGCACGACCTGCGCTCGCCGCTGGCGGCGATGATCGGCTCGGCCGACAGCCTGAGCAGCTATGCCGATGCGATGGATGCGCAGGACCGCCGCGCCCTGCTGGACACCATCCTGGTGGAAGGCGAGCGGCTGGACCGCTACATCCAGAATCTTCTGGACATGACCCGGCTCGGCCACGAAGGCCTGCAGATCAACCGCGACTGGATCGGCGTGGACGAGCTGGTGGGCTCGGCCGCGCGACGGCTGCAGCGCTACCAGCCGGAGGTTCAGCTCAAACTCGATATCCCGGCCACGCTGGCCCCGATCTGGGTGCATCCGGCGCTGGTGGAGCAGGCGGTGTTCAACGTGATGGAGAACGCAGCGAAGTTCTCCCCGCCCGGCGCGGCGGTGGAAGTGCAGGCGCGGCTGGTGGAAGGCGAGCTGCGCATCGACGTGCTAGACGCCGGCCCGGGCATCCCGGATGACGAGCGCGCGCGCATTTTCGACATGTTCTACAGCGTGGAGCGCGGCGATCGTGGCCGGCACGGCACCGGCCTGGGCCTGACCATCTGCCAGGGCATGATCGGCGCGCATGGCGGCAGCGTGCAGGCGCTGCCGGGGCGCGACGGACGCGGTACCCTGATCCGCATCACGCTGCCCCTGCTGCAACCCCACCCTGCCGATGACAACGACGAATCCTGACCCGACCCAAGGCGTGCCCCCGGCCCGCGTGCTGGTGATCGATGACGAAGCGCAGATCCGCCGCTTCCTCGACATCAGCCTGCGCGCGCAGGGCTACCGCGTGTTGCAGGCCGCCACCGGCCAGGCCGGGTTGGAAGCGCTGGTGAGCGAGAGTGCGGACCTGGTGATCCTGGATATCGGGCTGCCGGACATGGAGGGGCACGAGGTGCTGGCCGAGTTGCGCCAGTGGAGCCAGGTGCCGGTGATCATGCTCACCGTGCGCGCCAGCGAAACCGAAAAAGTACGGGCGCTGGACAACGGCGCCAACGACTACGTGACCAAGCCGTTCGGCACGCAGGAGCTGATGGCGCGCGTGCGGGCGCTGCTGCGCTCGCGCACGGTATCCACCGAGGGCGTGCTGCCGCAGTTCGACGATGGGCACCTGCATATCGACCTGGTACGGCGCGAAGTGCACCTGGACGGCGCGCCGGTGGCGCTGACCCGCAAGGAATACGCGCTGTTGTCGCTGCTGCTGCGCAATGCCGGGCGGGTGGTGACCCAGCCGCAGATCCTGCAGGAAATCTGGGGGCCGACGCACCAGCACGACACGCATTACCTGCGCATCCTGGTGGGGAAGCTGCGCCACAAGCTGGGCGATTCGGCGCTGGATTCGCGGTACCTGTTCACCGAGCCTGGGGTGGGCTTGCGGTTCAAGGGGTGAGGCGGGAAGGCAGCCGAGCATGGCTCGGCTCTACCGGTGCGTGGCATTTGCCCGTGCGCCGCTGGCAACGGTCGTAGTCTCGAGAGGGAGCGCAGCCGAGCGTGGCACGGCTCTACCGGTGCGTGGCATTTGCCCGTGCGCCGCTGGCAACGGTCGTAGTCT
>NZ_DAMAGC010000112.1:12768-13752 GCF_031995405.1 Stenotrophomonas sp.
CGAGAGGGAGCGTAGCCGAGCGTGGCTCGGCTCTACCGGTGCGCGGCATTTGCCCGCGCGCCGCGGCAACGGTCGTAATCTCGAGCGGGAAGGCAGCCGAGCGTGGCTCGGCTCTACCGGGGCGTGGCGTTTGCCCGCGCGCCGCGGCAACGGTCGTAGTCTCGAGCGGGAGCGTAGCCGAGCATGGCTCGGCTCTACCTTGGGATTTGCGCACCTTGATGGGGCACGATGGTTGATCGTGGCGCGCGCGCATTGGTAGAGCCGAGCCATGCTCGGCTGCCTTTCCCTCAGAACCCCAGCGCCACACCCGGCAGCAGCGGCTGCAGCTGTTCGCGGAACAGGGTCTTGATGCGCTCCAGCGCCGCTTCGTCGTCGGCCTCGAACCGCAGCACCAGCACCGGGGTGGTATTGGACGCGCGCAGCAGGCCCCAGCCATCGGGGAAATCGGCACGCAGGCCGTCGATGGTGGACAGGCGCGCGCCGGCGAACGGCGAGTCCTCCACCTGCGCGGCCGACACGAACAGCGACACCAGCGCATGTGGGGTGC
The DNA here is from genome assembly GCF_031995405.1 of Stenotrophomonas sp. GTDB lineage: Bacteria > Pseudomonadota > Gammaproteobacteria > Xanthomonadales > Xanthomonadaceae > Stenotrophomonas. Next base: position 13,316 of record NZ_DAMAGC010000112.1, read on the forward strand.
CCGATTCCACTGGCACCTTCAGCTCCGGGGTGGACACCGCGTCGGGCAGTTCCTCGAAGACCTCCGACGGCGTCTCCTCGCGCTGGGCCAGGATTTCCAGCAGGCGCGCGGCCGCATACAGGCCATCGTCGAACCCGAACCAGCGTTCCTTGAAGAAGAAGTGCCCGCTCATCTCGCCTGCCAGCTCGGCATCGGTTTCGCGCATCTTCGCCTTCATCAGCGAGTGCCCGGTCTTCCACATCAGCGGGCTGCCGCCATTGCGCAGCACGTAATCGGACAGCTTGCCGCTGCACTTCACGTCGTAGATCACCAGCGCGCCCGGGTTGCGCATCAGCACATCGGCGGCGAACAGCATCAACAGCCGGTCGGCGTAGATGATCCTCCCCTCGCGGGTGACCACGCCCAGGCGATCGCCGTCGCCGTCGAAGGCCAGGCCG
>NZ_DAMAGC010000113.1:0-13674 GCF_031995405.1 Stenotrophomonas sp.
CGTCTGTACCAGTTCAACACGCACGTGGCCCGGCACTGGTTCTGCAGCGTCTGCGGGATCTATACCCACCATCAACGCCGCTCCTCGCCGGACGAGTACGGCTACAACCTCGGCTGTCTGGAGGGGATCAACCCGTACGCGCTGGGCGAGGTGCCGGTCAACGACGGGGTCAACCACCCCGCCGACCGCATACCCGGCTAGTGGCTGCGCCGTCGCGGCGGCGGTGCCACCTTCTGCCAGGGTGCGGCCATCCGGGTGCGTCCCACGCGCAGCGGACGCTTGAACACCGAGCGGCGCTGCGAGGCGTCCGCCGGTGCGGGCGGGGGCGGTGTCTGCGTGGCCGGGCGTGCAGGCCAGAGTCGGTCGAGCAACCACATGGCAGGTCTCCGTGGGGGACGGGGACGGGTTACGTTACCGACGCGCCGGCATAGGCCAGGTGAGGCCGGCACGACAAGCGTGTGACGGCCCGTGGGGGTCATTCCGCCGGCCGCGCCCTGCCCAGCCCACGCACCAGTACGAAGAACAGCGGCACCAGCACGATCGCCAGCAGCGTGCCCGAGAGCATGCCGCCGATCACGCTCATGCCGATCTCGCGGCGGCTCACCGCCCCGGCGCCCGTCGCCAGCGCCAGGGGGATGACGCCGGCGATGAATGCCAGCGAGGTCATCACGATCGGCCGCAGCCGCAGCCGCGCGCCCTGCAGCGCTGCGTCCACAGCCGAGCTGCCGGCGCGGAAGCGCGCTTCGGCGAACTCCACGATCAGGATGGCGTTCTTGGCCGACAGCCCGATCGTGGTGAGCAGGCCTACCTGGAAGTAGATGTCGTTGACGAAGCCGGCCAGCGTAGTGGCCGCCACGGTTCCGATCACGCCCAGGGGAATCACCAGCAGCACCGCTACCGGCACTGTCCAGCTCTCGTAGAGCGCGGCCAGGCACAGAAAGATGAAGGCGATGGACGCCGCGTACAGCCACAGCGTCTGGTTGCTGGACAACTGCTCCTGGTAGGACAGGCCACTCCACTGCAGCGCGAACCCGGGGGCCTCGGCCACCAACGCCTGCATGCGCTGCATCGCCTCACCGGAACTGCGTCCTTCGGCCGCACTGCCCTGGATCTCCATCGCCGGCAACCCGTTGAAGCGCTGCTGCAGCTGCGGCCCGCGCGACCAGTGACTGCTGGCGAAACTGGCGAAGGAGGCCATCTGCCCGTTGCTGCCGCGCACATACCACTGGCCGATGTCGTCGGGCACGCTGCGATACGGCTGGTCGCCCTGCACGTACACCCGCTTGACCCGTCCGCGGTCGAGGAAGTCGTTGACGTAGGTGCCACCCCAGGCGGCTGCGAGCGTGGCGTTGATGTCGCCCTGTGCCAGCCCCAGCGCGCTGGCCTGGGCATGGTCGATGTCCAGGTGCAGCTCGGCCTTGTCGCCGAGTCCGTTCAGACGCACCGAGCTGAGCCCGTCGTCCTGGTTGGCGGTCTGCACCAGCCGCTGCTGCGCCGCCTGCAACGCACTGCGCCCGGCCGCGCTGTTGTCCTGCAGCCACAGTTCGAAACCGCTGGTCTGGCCCAGCCCGCGCACCGCCGGCGGTGCCAGCACGTTGACCTTGGCATCGGCCAGTCCACGGAAGTGCTTGTTGGCGCGGGCGATGATCGCCGCTGCGGTGTTGTCGCCGTCGCGCTCGCCCCAGGGCTTGAGCGCCAGGAAGCCCTGCCCGGCGTTCTGCCCGGTGCCGGCGTTGTTGCGCCCGACCACCACGAACACCACGTCCAGGTTCTGCTTTTCGTTCTCCATGAAGTACTGGCTGATCCGGGCGCCCAGTGCTTCGGTGCGCGCCATCGGCGTGCCTTCCGGGGTGGAGAACTGGAACATCACCTGGCCCTGGTCTTCCACCGGCAGGAAGCCGGTCGGCATGCGCGCATACAGCGCCACCATGCCGACGATCAGCAGCAGGTAGAGCGCCATCCAGCGCCTCGGCCGGGCGACCACGCCGCCGAGCCGCGCGCGATAGCCCTCCTGGCTGCGCTCCACGCCCCGGTTGAACCAGGCAAAGAAACGCCCCGGCGATTTCTGCGCGGAGGAAGGCTTGAGCAGGGTCGCGCACAGCGCCGGGGTCAAGGTCAGGGCGACCAGCGCCGACAGCGCCATGGCCGAGGCGATGGTGATGGAGAACTGCCGGTAGATGATGCCGGTGGAACCGCCGAACAGCGCCATCGGCAGGAACACCGCGCCCAGCACCACGGTGATGCCGATCAGCGCGCCGCTGATCTCGCCCATCGATTTTTCGGTGGCCTCGCGCGGTGGCAGGTGCTCTTCGTGGATGATGCGCTCCACGTTTTCCACCACCACGATGGCATCGTCCACCAGCAGGCCGATGGCCAGCACCATCGCAAACAATGTCAGCGTGTTGATGGTGAAACCGGCCACCGCCAGCACGCCGAAGGTGCCCAGCAAAACCACCGGCACGGTGATGGCCGGAATCAGCGTGGCGCGCACGTTCTGCAGGAACAGGAACATGACGATCACCACCAGCACGATCGCCTCGACCAGGGTGTGCACCACGCCCTCGATGGACACCCGCACGAACGGCGTGCTGTCACGCGGATAGGCGATCTCCACGCCCGGCGGGAAGCCCGGGCGCAGCCGCTCCATCGCCGCACGCACCGCATCGGCGGTCTGCAGCGCATTCGCACCGGAGGCCAGCGTCACCGAGAAACCGGCTGCCGGGTAGCCGTTGAGAAAGCTGCTGGTCTGGTAGTTTTCCGCACCGATTTCCACCCGCGCCACATCGCCCAGGTGCACGGCAGCGCCGCTGGGCAGCGTGCGCAGGATGATCGCGCGGAACTGCTCGGGGGTCTGCAGGCGCGACTGCGCGGTGACCGTGGCGTTGAGGCTCTGCGTGGCCGAGGCCGGCAGCGCGCCCAGCTCACCGGCGGTGACCTGGGTGTTCTGCGCTTCGATCGCGCTGCGCACATCCGACGGCATCAGGTCGAAGGCACGCAGCTTGTGCGGGTCCAGCCACACGCGCATCGCGTATTGCGCGCCGAACACGTTGATCTCGCCGACGCCGGGAATGCGGCTGATCGGGTCCTGCACGTTGCTGACCAGGAAGTCGGAGACATCCACCCGTTCCATGCGCCGGCTGGTGTCGTACATGGCCACCACCATCAGCGAATCGCCCTGCGACTTGGCCACGGTGACGCCTTGCTGCTGCACTTCCTGCGGCAGGCGGTTGATCGCCTGGTTGACGCTGTTCTGCACCTGGACCTGGGCGATGTCCGGGTTGGCGCTCTGGTCGAAGGTGACGGTGATCCGTGACTGGCCCGACGATGAGCTGGTGGAGGAGAAATACAGCAGGTGGTCGATGCCCTTGATCTGCTGTTCGATCACCTGGGTGACGCTGTCTTCCACCGTCTGCGCCGAGGCGCCGGTGTAATTGGCGGTGATGTTGACCTGCGGCGGGGCGATGTCGGGGTACTGCTCGATCGGCAGCTGGGTCACCGCGATCGCGCCGAGCGCCATGATGCAGATCGCCAGGACCCACGCGAACACCGGGCGGTGGATGAAGAAACGCGGCAGCATGCGCTCAGTCCTTGCCGGCTGCGGCGGCGGCGGGCTTCACCCGTACCGCCATGCCGTCGGACAGGCCCTGCGCACCGGCCACCACCACCTGCTCGCCGGCGCTGATGCCGTCCAGCACCAGCCACTGGTCGCCGACCGCGCGTGCGGTGCGGAACACGCGCTGCCGCGCCTTGCCGTCCTTGTCCACCACCCACACCTGGGCATCTCCCTTGGGGCTGCGGTCCACCGCGGACTGCGGCACCAGCAACGCCTGCTGGCGCGTGCCCTGTCCGACCTGGGCGCGCACGTACATGCCCGGCAGCAACTGCCCCTGCGGATTGGGGAACTGCGCTCGCAGGGTGATGCTGCCGGTGTCCTGCTGCACGTCGATATCGGCAAATTCCAGCGTGCCCGGCAGCGGGTAGTCGGTGCCGTCGGACAGTCGCAGCCGCACCGGCGCGGTGCTGGCCTGCACGCCGCCGTCGGCGATCGCACGACGCAGGGCCAGGTATTCGTTGCTGGACTGGGTGATGTCCACGTTCATCGGGTCCACCTGCTGGATCCGCGCCAGCGGTTCGGCCTGGCCCGCGGTCACCAGCGCGCCGGGCGTGAACAGCGCGCGCCCGATGCGCCCGGCGATCGGCGCGGTCACCCGTGCGAAGTCCAGGTGGGTGCGTGCGGTGTCGCGCACCGCCTGCGCGGCCTGCACCGCCGCCTCGGCCTGCTGGCCGCTGGCGACCGCATCGTCCACGTCCTGGCGCGCCACCAGCTGGTCCTTGCCCAGCGACTGTTGCCGCTGCGCACGCAGGCGTGCGGTCACCGCCGCAGCCTGCGCGGTCTTCAGGTTGGCCTGCGCCTCGTTCAGCGCGGCCTGGTACAACGCCGGCTCGATCTGGAACAGCGGCTGCCCGGCCCGGACCATCTGGCCCTGCTCGAACAGGCGCGCCACCAGCACCCCGTCCACCTGCGGACGCACCTCCGACTCCTGCGAGGCCACGGTGCGCCCGGGCAGTTCCTGGTCCAGCGCCAGCGCCTGGGTCTGCAGGGCCAGCACGCTCACCTCCGGCGGCGCCGCCTCCGCCTTGGGCGCATCGTTGTGGCAGGCGGCCAGCAGGGCGGCCGCGGCGATGGCCAGCAGGGACGCGCGGCAGGTTCGGCGCAGCAGCCAGGCACGGGCCCGGGCGGAGGAAAGCGTGTCGATCATCGGCTACGGGGTTCCAGACGGGGGGAAGCGCGGGCATCGCACGGCGCCAGGGCCGGCGGCCCGGGGGCGTCGCCAGCGTCGGCAGACGTCCCGCGTGGCGGCACCCGACCATGGCCGTGGCACCCTTCCACGGCGCCGAATATAGAAGACCGCAGCGTGTGATCCCGCGAAAAACGCATGAAACATTTTTCATTTGCCCTCGCTGCCCCCGGTTGCGAGGATGCACGGGTCCCAGCAGCCAAAGTGGCCCATGCCGCGCGTACTCACCATCGAGGACGACCTCGTCACGGCGGAGGAAATCGCCACCGAACTGCGCAGCCACGGCTTCGAAGTGGACCTGGCCGCCGACGGCGGCACCGGGCTGGCGCTGGCGCGCGTGGGCGAATATGCGGTGATCACCCTGGACCGCATGCTGCCCGGTATCGACGGCCTCACCCTGGTCACGTCACTGCGTCGCGAGGGCATCACCACGCCGGTGCTGATGATCAGCGCGCTGTCGGACGTGGACGAACGCGTGCGCGGCCTGCGCGCCGGTGGCGATGACTACCTGACCAAGCCGTTCGCCTCCGATGAAATGTCCGCCCGCGTGGAAGTACTGATCCGCCGCCATGGCCAGGCCGGGGTGGTCGAGAGCGTACTGCGTGCCGGCGACCTGGAGCTGGACCTGATGACCCGCTCGGTGCGCCGCAGCGATGAGGAAATCACGCTGCTGCCGACCGAATTCAAGCTGCTGGAATTCCTGGTCCGCAACGCCGGCCAGGTGGTCACCCGCAGCATGCTGTTCCAGGAAGTGTGGGGCTACCACTTCGACCCCGGCACCAACCTGATCGACGTGCACATCGGGCGGCTGCGCAAGCGCATCGACCAGCCCGGCCGGCCGCAACCGATCCGCACCCTGCGCGGCACCGGCTATGTCCTCGACGCGCATGTCTGACCAGTGGCGCTCGTCCAGCAGCCGGCTGCTCGGGCTGTACTGCGTGTTGTTCGTGGCCTGGTCCAGCGTGCTGCTCGGGGTGATGTACTGGCGGGTGTCGGACTACCTCAATGATCTGTCCGAATCGGGCCTGCTGCAGCGCGCGCACCTGTTCGAGAAATTCGAAGGACAAGCCCTCGATGATGCCCTGCGCGACAGCCTGCGCTACGACATCCACGGTGCCTACGCGTACGGCATCTTCAGCACCGGTGGGCAGCATCTGGCCGGCCCGTTGCTGGCCATCCCCGAAGAACTGCGCATCGATGGCCGCTCGCATCCGGTGGACGCCTGGACGCTCCGCACGGGCCCGCGCGAAGAGCCCGGCCGCGCACTCGGGGTGGAAACCCACGATGGCCGGCTGCTGGTGTTCGTTCGCCAGAGCGGCAAGCTCAGCGCGATCAACAGCATCATCCTCGACGCGCTGCTGTGGGGCGTGTGGCTGACCGTGATTCCCGGCCTGGCCGGCTGGCACCTGCTGCGGCGCCGGCCGCTGAAACGCATCCAGCAGATCGAGGCGGCGACCAAACGGATCATTGCCGGCGACCTCGGCCAGCGGCTGCCGGTGTCCGGCCGCCCGGATGAGATCGACCGGCTGTCGAGCATCGTCAACGCCATGCTCGAGCGCATCGAGCAGTTGATGACCGAGGTCAAAGGCGTATGCGACAGCATCGCCCACGACCTGCGCACACCGCTCACCCGGCTGCGCGCACATCTGTACCGCACCCGCGTCGAACTGGGCGAAAGCGATCCGCACGCCGACCAGATCGACAAGGCGCTGGTCGAGGCCGATCTGCTGATGGCGCGCTTCACCGCCCTGCTGCGCGTGTCCGAACTGGAAAGCCACCAGCGCCGCTCGGCGTTCGTCGAGGTGGATGTGGCCGAGCTGTTGCAGGAACTGCATCAGTTCTACCTGCCGCTGGCCGAAGAAAAACAGCAGGTGCTGGAACTGGAGATCGGAGCGACCTTGCCGCCGGTCAGCGGCGACCGCGAACTGCTGTTCGAGGCCCTGGCCAACCTGCTGTCCAATGCGCTGCGCTTCACCCCCGAACACGGCCGCGTCCTGCTGCGCGCGGTGGATGACGCAGGCGCCACCCGCATCGATGTCATCGACAACGGCCCCGGCATTGCGCCGCAGAACCGCGCCCTGGTCTACCAGCGTTTCTTCCGTGGCACCGACGAGACCGGTCCCGGTGACGGCTTCGGGTTGGGCCTGTCGATCGTGGCCGCCATCGCCGGCCTGCACGGCTTCCGCGTGCGCACCGGCGAGGCGCCCGATGGCGGCGCGTGGCTGAGCATGCGTTGCGCGGCCGATGCGCTGGTTTGAACGTCAGCCATCGGTTCTGACCGCCGCAGGCATCCGTTCCCGCCCCAACAACGCGTAGACCAGCAACGCACTGCCGGCGGTGAGCGCGGCCAGCCCGCGCAACAGCCAGACCAGTGCGTCGCGGCTGGCCTGCTGCAACACGTCGGCGGGAAGCCCGGGCAGCAGGGCCGACGCCTGCGCCAGCGACCCCGTTGCCAGATAGGCACCGGCCTTGCCCAGCGTCGCCGCCGACACACCAGTGCCGAGCGCCAGACGCTGCGTCACCAGCGCGGCCAGCACGGCCAGCACGGCCGCCAGCGCGATCCCCTCGCCGGCCACCCGCACCGTGCCGAAAATGCCGGCGGCCATGCCGGCACGTTGCACCGGCACCACACTCACCGACAACCCGTCCATCAAGCCCCAGGGCAGCGCAGTGCCGGCACCGATCAGCAGCAGTGCCGGCCACCACTGCGTCGGCGCCACATGCAGGGCGCGTCGCGACAACAGATACAGGCCCACCGCACACACCGCCAAACCCAGCGTGCACAGCCGTGCCGCACCGAAGCGTCGCGCCCAGCCGGCGGCGAGCATGGGCAACACCAGCATCGGCGCGGACAATGCCAGCATCTGCAGGCCCACCTGCAGTGGCGACTGCGCCTGCACGCCCAACAGGTGCAGCGGCAGGACCACCAGCAGCACCACGTAACCGAAGCAGGTCGCCACCGGCAGCAACTGCACGCCGAGGAAACCGCGTTGCGCGAACAGCGACAGGTCCAGCAGTGGTTGCCGCTGGCCGCGCTCGATGCGCACGAACAGGACCAGCAACACCGCCGTGGCCAGCAACGCGCCGACCACGGCTGGCGAGCGCAGCCCGTGTTCGCCCAGCAACAGCAAGGCCACGGTCAACGCCGCCAGCATCAGGCTGAAACTGATCATGCCGGCCACATCCAGGCGCACGTGCTCGCCCCGGCTCTCATCCAGGTGCCGCCAGGCCAGCGCCCACGCCGCCAAGGCAAGCAACCCGCCCGAGGCGAACACGCTGCGCCAGCCCAACGCCTGCAGCAGCATCCCGGCCAGCAGCGGCCCCAATGCCAGGCCGACCCCAAACATCGTGCCCATCAGCGCAAACACCCGGGTACGCGCATGCCCGTCGAAGCGTTGCGCCAACGCCGCGCCGCCCGCCGCCAACGCGGCGGCGGCGGCCACGCCCTGCGCGCCACGCGCAAGATCCAGCCAGGGCAGGTCCGGTGCCAGGCACACCGCCAGCGTGGCCAGCACGAACCCGCCGCTGCCGCACAGAAACAGGCGACGACGCCCGAGCCGGTCCGCCAGGCCGCCGGCGGCGAGCAGCAGGCTGCCAAAGGTGAGCAGAAACGCGTTGGTCACCCACGCCAGTGCGGCGGGCGACCCCTGGAAGCGGTCGCCCAATGCCGGCACTGCCACCGCACCGGCGGAAAACGAGAGCGGCAGGGCCAGCGCCGCCAGGCATACGGCCAGCACGCCCCAGCGCGGATCGCGCCGGGACGGCTCAAGGGAAACCAGGGACATGGGAGCTTCCAGCGAAGTCGGGCATTGACGATAAAGGGGCATCTATCCTGGATAAATGGCGCCAAAGCCGTTTGATTACGGACACTTCTTCCGTAATGATCCCGACATGGACTCGATCACCGCCCTGCTCGCCTTCGTCCGCACCGCCGAGGCCGCCAGCTTCGTGGGCGCCGCCCGCAGCCTGGGCCTGTCGCCCTCCACCGTCGGCAAGCGCGTGGCCCGGCTCGAACAGGACCTGGGCGTGCGCCTGTTCCAGCGCACCACCCGGCGCGTGCGCCTCACCGAAGAAGGCGAGGTGCTGCTGCAGCGCTGCAAGCGCGCGCTGGACGAGCTGTCCGAAGCGCGTGCCGACCTCAGCCAGCGCCAACAGTCGCCCAGCGGCCTGCTGCGGGTGGGCCTGCCGACCATCGGCTACCGTTTCCTGCTGCCCCTGCTGCCGCTGTTCCGGCAACGCTACCCTGGCGTGCAGCTGGAGCTGGATTTCAACGACCGGCTGGTCGATGTGGTGAGCGAAGGGCTGGACGTGGTGATCCGCAGCGGCGAACTCGCCGACTCCAGCCTGATGGCACGCCGGCTCGGCCCGTTCCACTTCGTGCTGTGCGCGGCGCCCGTACATCTGCATGCCCACGGTCGACCGGACACACTGGCGCAACTGGCCACCCACCCTGCGGTGCGCTTCCGGTTCCCCACCACCGGCAAGCTGCAGGCCTGGTCACTGCCCGGCCATGACGGCGACGCCGGCGCGGCGTTGGACACGGTAATGACCTGCAACAACATGGAGGCGCTGCTGGCCGCGGCGATCGGCGGCATGGGCGTGGCGTGGATGCCCGACTTCCTCGCCGCCGAGGCACTGGCCGATGGCCGCCTGCAGGAGCTGCTGCCCGACCACCCACGCCAGGCGGGTCAGTTCTCGCTGCTGTGGCCGGGCACCCGCCAACCCAGTGCACGGTTGCGGGTATTCATCGATTTCATGGCCGAGCAGCTGTTTACCGCCGCGGCTGCGCCGCCGCCACCGCAGCGCCGTCACCGCCGCTGACCGCCGCTGCCGCATCACGTACCATCCCGGCATCCTCGCCAGCCCCGCGCCAGCCGAATGCAACGATCCACCCTCAACGCCTGGTTCCTCGTGCACAAGTGGACCAGCCTGGTCTGTACCGTGTTCCTGTTGCTGCTGTGCCTCACCGGCCTGCCGCTGGTGTTCGGCGAGGAAATCGCCCACCTCGGCGAACCGGACGTGGCCAGCGCAGCGGCCGATGCGGTGCCGCGCGATCTGGATGCACAGGTTCGCACCGCGCTGGCGCGCTATCCCGGCGATGTACCGCTGTTCGTCGGCTGGGATCCGGACGCCCCCACCGTCTACGTCAACACCGGTGCACGCGTGGATACCCCGCCACCGCAGATGCACACCGCGTTGCTGCATTCGATCACCGGCGAGGTACTGCCGGCCGCGCAGTTCAACGAAGGGGTGATGTACTTCCTGTATCGCCTGCACACCGACCTGTTCCTCGGGCTGCCCGGCATGCTGTTCATGGGCGCGATGGGGTTGCTGTTCGCCGTGGCGATCATCTCCGGGCTGGTGCTGTACGGCCCCTTCATGCGCAAGCAGCCGTTCGGCACGCTGCGCACCGGGCGCAGCCGCCGGCTGGCGTGGCTGGACCTGCACAACGTGCTGGGCATCGTCACCCTCGGCTGGGCGCTGGTGGTGGGCATCACCGGCGCCATCAACACCATCGCCAAACCGCTCGAGCAGGCGTGGCAGGGCGAACAGCTGGGCGCGTTCGCCGCGCGCTATGCCGGGCAGCCGCGTCCGGCCACGCTGGCCTCGCTGCAGGCGGCGGTGGATACCGCGCGCGCCGCCGAACCGGGCATGCGCCCGGCCTTCGTCAGCTTTCCCGGCACCGGCTACAGCGGCGATCACCACTATGGCGTGTTCATGCAGGGCAACACCGCCCTCACCGAGCGCCTGTATCGGCCGGTACTTGTCGATGCACAGACCGGCGCGCTCACCGCGCAACCCCGGCTGCCGGTCTACATGAGCGTGCTGCTGCTCAGCCAGCCGCTGCACTTTGGCGATTACGGCAAGCTGCCGTTGAAGATCCTGTGGGCGCTGCTGGATCTGCTCACCATCGCCGTGCTGGTTACCGGCCTGTACCTGTGGGTCAAGCGCGGCAGCACCGAGGCGCGGGTGAGCGAACTGGAGCGGGCCGCACGGACCGGAGCACCGGCATGAGCCGGCAGCCTCCCGCACCGCGCAGCCCCTTCATTGCCCCGGCCTGGATCGCCGCAGCCAGCGTGCTCGGGCTGGTCAGCGCGCTGGTCGGCGACGGCGTGTTCGACATGGTCTCCTGGCTGGTATTTGCCGTGCTGATCGCGCTGGTGGTACGTGCATGGGTGAAGCGCACGCGCTGAGCGCGCGTCTGCACGCGTAGTGCATGGCGGCACCGCTAGCATCGGGTGGCTCTCCGCCTTCCATCCGTTCACCCATGACGCTCCTGCCCGGCCCGCGCTTCCTCAATACCGTGCTGCTCGGCGGCAGCACCGAGCTGAAACTGCATGCTGCCGCGGCGGCCGGTTTTGCGCAGGTCGAACTGTGGCGCGAGGACGTCGAGGCCGCCTCGGTGGACGCCGTCCGTGACGCACTCGCACGCACCGGCTTGCACCTGACCGACGTGCAGGTGCTGCTGGATTTCGACGGCGCTCCGGCGGCCACGCGCGCGGCCAAGCGTCATGAAGCGCGGTTGCTTCTGGACATGGCCGTCGCGGTCGGTGCCCGCACCATGCTGGTGCCCGCCTGCACCGCGCCGGACTGCCAGACGCACACTGTCACTGCCGATCTACGCTGGCTCTGCCGACAGGCGTCCGAGCGCGGTCTGCGCATCGCCTACGAGGCCATGGCGTGGAGCCACCTGCACTCCACCGTGCCCTCGGCGTGGCAACAGATCCAGGCCGTGGACGCCGACAACCTGGATCTGGTGGTCGACGCCTTCCATCTGTTCGCCGCCGGTCGTGGCGTCGACGATCTGCAAGGCATTCCGGCAGACAGGATCGCGCTGGTGCAGTTGTCGGATGTCACTGCGCAACCGCAGCCCGGTGCGGTAAAGCAGCAGGCCCGACACGCACGCTGCCTGCCCGGCAGCGGCATCTGGCCAGTCGCGGCGCTGGTGCAGCAGCTTGCCCGCATGGGGTACACCGGGCCGATTGGCCTGGAAGTGTTCAACGATGCGATGAAAGCGCGCGATCCCGCCGAGGTGGCCAACGAGGCCATGGCGGCGCTGGACCGGGTGCTGGGTGCGCCCTGCTAGAGCAGACCGATGCAAGATCCACTACCTGCAGAAATTGCTGCAACGCAGGTGCCGGCGGGCCGGCACGCACGCACAACCGCAGTGCGAAGCCCACGCCACCGTCGTCAAACAGCCGGCCGCGCGATCGCCGTCCACTGCGCGGCGACACCCTCAATGCTCTCGGCCCGCACCGCACGCAGGTCGCGCGGATACACCACACCCTCGGCCTCCACGCTGCGCGTGGCATGGAACTGACCATTGCTCGCGCGCAGTATCCAGCCACCCTCGCCGCATGCCGCCGACGCCAAAAACGCAACACCCGGTGCAACGGCATCGGGATGCAGCTCATCCGGCTCCCTCTGCACGCCCCACATGCGCGTCTTGGCCACCGGCGATACCGCGTTGACCACGATCCCGTGCGGCGCGCCCTCCGCGGCCAACACGTTGACGATGCCCACCGCGGCCATCTTCGCCGCCGCGTAGGCCGCCAGCCCGTCCTGCACGTACTGCGGATACAGCGCGCGATCAGAAGTAGTCAGCACGATGCGTCCGTAGCCCGCGTCCCGCATCGACGCCCACGCAGCCTGCGCCAGCCACAGCGGTGCCTTCGCGGCAATCGCCATCATCGCGTCGAAGCGGTCCTCTTCCAGCGCATCGATCGGCTGGTACTCCACCCACCCGGCGTTATGGATGATGAAATCCAGACGACCGAAGCGCTGCAGCATATCGGCCACCAGGGCCCGGCAGTCCGCGCGATTGTCGAGCGCGCCGTGCGCCGCATGCACCGCCAAGCCCTGCCCGCACAGCTCGGCCACCGCCCGTACAATCCGCTGCGGGTCAGACCCGGTGCCGTCACTGCCGGCCCCCACATCGTGCATCACCACCAGCGCCCCGCGGCGTGCGAGCAAACGGCTGTAAGCCAAGCCGAGGCCCCCGGCAGCGCCGGTGACCAGGCCGACCTGGCCAGCGAAAGAAAGCGCGTCATCTCCGTACATGCGCCCAGCATCGCGCTGGACTGCCCCGGACGCCAATACCAAGTACAGGGGGGCTGCGATACGCGGCGCGTATCAAGCCTTACATGCGCGTGGGTTCAACCACCACGGCCGTGCCATAGCACAGCACTTCCGTCAGTCCGGTCATCACATCGGTGGCGTCATACCGCATGGCGATGATCGCGTTGGCACCCAGCAGGCGCGCATGCTTGGCCATGTCCCGATAGGTTTCCTCGCGGGCCTGCTCGCACAGCTCGGTATAGATGGTGATATTGCCGCCGAAGATCGTCTGCAGCCCGCCGAGGAAATTGCCCACGATCGACCGCGAACGCACGGTGATGCCACGTACCACGCCCAGGCTGCGCACGATGCGATAGCCGGGCAGCTCCATGGCGGTGGTCACCATCGAATCGTCGAGGCGGGTAGCCGCACTGCCGCGCGGACTGCTGTTGTAGGGATCGGTCATTGCGGCCTCATCGTTGTGTTGCGTGCGCGCCGGTATGACGCGCCCTCCGGTGGAGTATCACGGATACCGCCCGGGCTGGGCATCCGTTGCAGGTGAGGCCGCCTTGCCTGCGCGCCAGAACAGCCAGGTAAACCACAGCACGCACGCCCACAGCAACGTCCAGCCGACGACGATCAACATCTGCGTGCCGTCATCGCTGCCGTTCCGATCGGGCCAGAAGCGCCAGGTGTCCACGTAGGCGAGATACACGCCGAGCAGCGATACGGGGATACCGAGCAACAACCCGATCCCTCTCGTCCAGCGGTGGCGTCGGAAGATCACCAGCACGCCCAACACCACCACGGCCGCCAT
>NZ_DAMAGC010000114.1:0-8975 GCF_031995405.1 Stenotrophomonas sp.
AGCCGAGCCCCGTAGCGGCCGGTAGGCTCCTGGGCAAAATAAAGGAGGAGGCCGCCTGCGGCCGGGGGACATTTGCGCCAGGGGCCTACCGGCTGCTACGGGGCCCACACGCGCGCGACAGACCCGTACGGAGACACCGCCTGGCACTGCCCACCCCGGCCAACGGCCGGCGCTACCGGGAATCCGGATCCGCGTGGAGCCGGCCAGCGGCCGGCACTACCGGGAATCCGGATCCGCGTGGAGCCGGCCAGCGGCCGGCACTACCGAACGCGGGGCTTTTTTGCTGGCGGCCACCAAGCCGTTCAGGCGGCCGTTGCCGCTTCGCCCTTGGCGGGCAGACCGCGTGCGCGGCGGATGATCCGACCCACGGCGATGCTCATGTCATCCAGCATCGCGTAGATGGTCGGCAGGAACAGCAGGCTGACCACCGTCGAGAACGCCAGGCCGCCGGCAATCGCACGCGCCATCGGGTAGTACGGCGGACCGTTGCCGAGCAGCTGGGTGTCGGTGAGCGAGATCGGGATCATCGCCAGGATCGCGGTGCCCATGGTCATCATGATCGGGCGCAAGCGCTCGCGCGAGCCCTCCACCAGCGCCTGGGTGCGGCCCATTCCGCGCCGACGCAGGTTGTTGATGTGCTCGATCATCACGATGCCGTTGTTCACCACCACGCCCATCAACACCAGGATGCCGATGAAGGACATGATCCCGAACGAGGTCCCGGTCAGCCAGAACAGCCAGAACACCCCGAAGATCGAGAACAGCACCCCGCTCATGATCGCCGCCGGGAACAGCAGCGATTCAAACACCGCCGCCATCACCACATAGATCATCACCAGCGCGATGATCAGGTTGAACAGCATCTGCTGCATGGCCTCGTTGTCGTTGCCGTAGTCGCCGCCATCGAAGGTGAAGGTGTAACCGGCCGGGAAGCTCATCGGCGTCAGCGTCTCTTCCATCGCCTTGCGCGCTTCCGGGGCGGTGATCTTCTCGGCCAGGTTGGCCTTGATGGTCAACGTGGTCTGCCGGTTGGTGCGGCCGATCTGCGTGGCCGACGGCTTGATCGACACATCGACCAGGCTCAGCAACGGCACCGATCGCCCGTCGCCGGTACGCACGGTGAAGCTGGCCAGGTCTTCCGGGCTGCTCTGTTCGGCGCCGGCAAAACGCACCCACACCGGCACCTCGCTGTCGCCCCGGCGGAACTCGCGCATCGGCGCACCGCGCAGCGCCAGGCCGACGAAGCTGGCGACCTGCTCGGCATTGAAGCCAAACGCCGCCGCGCGCTCGCGGTCGACGTGGATGGCCAGCTCGCTGCCCTTCTCGCCGTTGTCGATGCGCACATCGCGCAGTTCCTTGCGCTGGGCCAGCAGCGGCACCACTTCCTCGCCGATCTCCTGCAGCATCTTGGTCGAGTCGCCTACCAGCTGCACCTGCACGGATTGATTGCCGCTGCCGCCACCGTCGCCGCCCTGGTTGCCGACGATGTAATCGGCACGCGCCGAACGCGGCAGCCCCTTGCGCAGCGCTTCCTGCACCGCAGGCATGTTGTCGGCATGCGCTGCATCGAAGGTCACGACGGTGCTGCTGCCTTCCTGTTCGCTGTACCAGGAATAGATCTGGGTGATGTGCAGCGTCTCGCGCTGGCCATCGAGGTAGTGCTCGACCCGGGCGACTTCCTCGGACATCTGGCTGTAGGTGTAGGCGCCCTTCCAGTTGTAGCCGATGAACACCTCATGGCCACCCTCGCCCCCGAACATGTCGATCTTGGTCAGCTTCATCGGCACCAGGCTGATGGCCACCACCATGAGGATGCCGAACACGCTCCAGCCCCGGTGTTCCAGCGTCCAGCGCAGGACCTTGGCGTAGCGGCGCTGCAGGCGCGCGATGACCCCGGATTCGGCATGCACCAGCTTGGGGGTCTGCATGCGCGCGGACAGCATCGGGATCAGGCTGACCGCCACCAGCCACGAGGCCAGCAGCGAGACCGAGATGGTGATCGCGATCTGCGACATGAAGATGCTGATGTTGTTGGTCTCGCCGAACAGGTTCGGCACGAACACGATGCAGTGGCACAGGGTGCCGGCGCTGAGCGCGATGGCCACGTTGCGGGTGCCGATGATCGAGGCCAGCCGCGGCTGGTCGGGCATGCGTTCGCGTTCCTGGTAGATGCTCTCCACCACCACCACCGCATTGTCCACCAGCATGCCGACGGCCAGCAGCAGGCCCATCATGGTCAGGATGTTGAGGGTGACCCCGGCGAAGTACATGAAACCCAGGGTGATCACGAAACAGATCGGGATCGCCAGGGTCACCATCAGCGTGGACGGCCAATGGCGCAGGAAGAAGAACAGCACCGTGATCGACAACAGCAGGCCGACGGCGCCGGCCTCGGCCAGCTCGAGCAGCGAGGAGGTGACCATCTTGCCCTGGTTGTCGATGACCTTGATCTGCACATCGCGCATCGACGGCTGCTTGCGGATCGCCTCCACTTCGGCCAGCGCCGCGCGCGAGACTTCCACCAGGTTGGCGCTGCGCTCCTTGAAGATGTCCAGGCCGACGGCAGGATTGCCATCCAGACGGCGGCCGTAGTTCATCCGCGTGGGTTTGAGCCGGATGTCGGCGATGTCGCCCAGGCGCAGGCCCTTGGTGTCGATCACCAGGTCGCGCAGCTCCTGCAGGTCGGTGATCTCCCCGACCGGCTGGATGCGCACGCGCTGGCCGTTGTCGTCGATCTGCCCGGCCGAGATCGAGAAGTTGAGTGTGCGCAGACGGTCGCTGAGGTCATTGATGCTCAGGTTGTGCGCGGTCAGGCGGTCCGGGCTGATCGCGATCTCCACCTCGTTGGGTGGCGCGCCGGAGATGTTGACCCGGGCCACGCCGGGAATGCGTTCGATGCGCCGCTTGAACTCGCGGTCGAGCATGTCGTACGCGCCGGTGAGGTCGCTGCTGCTGGCCAGGCGCACCTTGAGCACCGGGTCGTCGCTGCTGGACCACTTGAACACGCTGTAGCGCTGCAGGTCATCGGGCAGGTCGGTGCGGATCGCGTCGATGCGCTCACGCGCGTCCGAGGCGGCGATGGCGATGTCGCGGTCCCAGTCGGTGAACTCGATGAAGATGCTGGCCCCTTCGGAGGTGGCCGAGGAGCGCATGCGCTTGATCCCGGTCATGGTGGCCAGCGCTTCTTCGGTGGGGCGGATGATGTTGCGCTCCACTTCCTCCGGGGTGGAGCCGGTGTAGGGCACCTGCACGAACAGGAACGGGGCCGAGATGTCCGGCAGCGCCTCCAGCGGCAACCGCAACGAGGCGATCAGCCCCACCACCGCCAGCGACACGAAACACATGATGGTGGTGATGGGACGGCGGATGGAGAACTCGGCGATGCTCATGCCGGCTCCTGTGCGGTGCCGGTACCGGGGGTCTCGACGACACCGGCATGCTTGCGCCCACGTTCGCGGTAATACGCATCGCCGCGACGGTCCAGCAGGTCGTACACCACCGGGATGACGATCAGGGTAAGCAGGGTGGACACCAACAGGCCACCGATGACGGTGATCGCCATCGGCGCGCGCACTTCGGCGCCCTCGCCCATCGCCACCGCCAACGGCAGGAAGCCGAACAGCGTGCACAGGGTGGTCATGATGATCGGCCGCAGGCGCGAGCGCGCGCCTTCCACCAGCGCCTGCTGCTTGGGCACGCCGGATTCGCGCAGCTGGTTGACCTTGTCGATCAGGATGATGGCGTTCTTGGTCACCAGGCCGACCAGCAGGATCAGGCCGATGAACACCACCACCGAAATCGGCTTGCCGGTGAGCATCAGCGCCAGGATCGCCCCGACCAGCGCCAGCGGGATGGTGAACAGGATGACGAACGGGTGCAGCAGCGACTCGAACTGCGAGGCCATCACCAGGTAGACCAGGAAGATCGCCAGGCCGAAGGCGAAGATCAGCGAGCGCGCCGATTCGGCCAGCTCCTCACCCTGCCCGCCGATGTGCATGCCCACGCCCGCACCCAGCGGCTGTCGGGCGACCATGTCCTGTACCTCGCGCACCGCACCGCCCAGATCGATGTCGCGCAGGTTGGCCGAGACCACCGCCACGCGGGTCTGGTCGGCGCGATGGATCTCGCTCGGGCCGTTGGTGGCGACCACCTCGGCCACCGCATCCAGGGTCACCGGACGGCTGCTGCCCGGATTGACGATCAACCGGCGGATGCTGTCCACGCTGGCACGGTCGCCTTCCTGGGCGCGCACCAGCACGTCGATCTTGCGGTCGCGGAAGCTGTAGCGGGTGGCCACGTCGCCACGCACCTTCTTGACCACCACATCGGCGATCTGCCGGGTGGTCAGGCCAAGTGCGCCGGCACGTTCCTGGTCGAAGCGGATCTGGATTTCCGGGAACCCTTCTTCCACCGTGGATTTGACGTCGGCGTAGTGCGGGTTGTTGCGCAGCATCGCCGCCAGCGCCTGGCCGGCGTGTTCCAGCGTGGCCATGTCCTGGCCGCGCAGTTCCACTTCCAGCGGCGTGGAGAAGCTGAACAATGCCGGCCGCGCGAAGTCGACCTGCACGCCCGGGTGCTGCTGCATCGAATCACGCAGGCGCTCGGTGATCGCCGCTTCCGTACGCGCGTCACCGCCACCGGCCATCACCACGGTCAGCTTGCCGATGTTCTCGCCGCTTTCGGTGGGGCTGGCATCCAGCCGCGTACCGCTGCCGCTGACGCCGTACAACGAGGCGATCTGGCCGTCCTTGGCGTGGGCCAGCTGCAGTTCGCGGACCAGTGCATCGGTCTGCTTCAACGGCGTGCCGGCCGGCAGCTTGGCGGTCATCTCGAAACGGTCCTGGGCCAGCTGCGGGATTAGGTCGGCGCCCAGCATCGGCACCAGCGCCAGGGTGGCCACGAAGGCCAGGCCGGCCAGCCCCAGCACCTTGCCCGGATGGTGCAAGGCGCCCGGCAGCAGCTTGAGGTAACCGCGCTCGGCGCCGGCGTAGGGCTTCATCGCCACATCGCTTGCCTTGCGCATCACCGGGCCGACCACCGCGGCCACCCCGCGCGAGACGCGGATCACCGCCCAGGCCACGCCGAAGCAGGTCCAGCGCACCAGCGCGCCGATGCCGCGGCGGCCACCTGCCACCGGCTTGAGCCAGCGCTGTTCGGGCTGCCAGGTGGCGTGCGCCGGTTCTTCCGGGAACGCCAGCGGCGGGCGGCCCTTGAGCGAGCTCAGCATCGGGATCAGGGTCATGGACACCAGCAGCGAGATCGCGATGGCGATCGCCACGGTCAGCGCCTGGTCGCGGAACAGCTGGCCGGCGATGCCATCGACGAACACCAGCGGCAGGAACACCGCGATGGTGGTCAGCGTGGAGGCGACCACGGCCATGCTCACTTCCCGGGTGCCGGCGATCGCCGCCTGCAGGATGCCCAGGCCACGCTCGCGCGCCTTGGCGATGCTCTCCAGCACCACGATCGAGTCGTCTACGACCAGGCCGGTGGCCAGTGCCAGGCCGCCCAGCGACATCACGTTGAGGCTCAATCCCATCTGGCCCATGAAGAAGAACGTGGTGATGATCGACACCGGCAGCGACAGGCTGATCACGAACGTGCTCCAGCCATCGCGCAGGAACAGGAAGATGATCAGGATGGCCAGCAGGCCGCCGATCACCGCGTCCTTCTTGACGTCGCTGATGGCGTGTTCGATGAAGCGCGACTGGTCTTCGATGGTGGTCAGTTCGGCGTCGCCGGGAATCTGCCCCTTGATCTGTTCCAGCTTGGTGCGCAGCGCGGCGGCGGTGGCGACGGTGTTGGCATCGCCTTCCTTGTAGATGGCCAGTTCAACCGCTTCCTTGCCGCCGAGGCGGATGATCGCTTCGCGCTCCTTGTAGCCCTGGCGCACGCTGGCGACATCCTTCAACCGCACCGGCATGCCGTTGGCGACGGTGGAGGAACTGCTGCTGGACGCACTCTGCGCGGCCGAGGCGGCGGCGACGGCTGCGTCCGAACCGGTGGATGCGGCGATCGCGAACATCTGCTGCATGGCCGCGTCGGCGGCGCTGCCGTTGCTGCCCTGGGTGGTCACCAGCAGGTTGCGGATGTCGTCCAGGTCGGCGAACTGGTTGACGGTACGCACCAGGAAACGCTGCGAGCCTTCCTCCAGGCGTCCACCGGAAATATTGATGTTCTCTTCCTTGAGCCGCTTGATGACGGTGTCGATCGGCAGGTTGAGCTGGGCCAGCTTCTGCTGGTCGATGTCGACCTGGATCTCGTCTTCCAGGCCACCGCCGACCTTGACCGCCGCCACGCCGGTGACCGGCTCCAGCTTCTTCTTCAGGTCCTCGTCGGCATAGCGGCGCAGCTCGGTCAGCTGGCGCACCGCGTCGGCATCGGTGGCGGCCTCCTTCTTTGCCGAGATCACCAGGCGCATGATCGGCGCGGTGGACGGATTGAAGCGCAGCAGCACCGGGGCCTTGGCCTCCAGTGGCAGGTTCAGTGCTTCCATCTTGTCGCGCACCTCCAGGCTGGCCTGGTCCATGTTGGTGCCCCAGGCGAACTCCAGCACCACATCGCTCTGCCCGGTGCGCGACACCGACTTGAGCTTGCGCAGGTTCTTGACCACGCCCACGGCCTCTTCGACCGGCTCGCTGATCAGGGTTTCGATTTCAGTCGGCGCCGCACCGGTGTACTCGGTGCGCACGGTCAGGGTGGGATAGCTCAGGTCGGGCAGCAGGTTGACCTTGAGGTTGCCCAGGGCGATGAAGCCGAACAGCATCAGCGTCACCGTGCACATGGCGATGGTGACGCGGCGGCGGGTGGCAAATTCCACCAGTCCACCACCGTGCGCGCCCGGACGCTCGCCAGCGTGCGGGTCGTTGCCGTGGTCGTTGCCGGCCGATGTCATTGGCGGCTCTCCGCCTTCTTGGCCGGCACGGCAGCGGCGGTGGCAGTCGGCTTGGCACCGATCACCTGCACCGCGGTGCCGTCACGCAGCGCCACCTTGCCGGCGGTGACCACCTGGTCGCCTTCGGCCAGGCCATCGCGGATTTCGACCCACGGACCTTCGGCATAACCGAGCTTGACCGGCACCCGTGCGACCTTGCCCGCGCGCACGCGGAACACCGCCGGTTCGCCGTCGTCGAGCAGCGCCAGGCGCGGCACCACCAGCGCATCGGCACGCTGGTCGTAATCGATGCGGATGCGGCCGAACATGCCCGGCTGCAGGCCTTCGGCGTCTTCGCCGAAACCGCTGACCACGCGGAAGGTGCCGCTGCCGGCATCGATCACCGGCGCGATACGGTCGACCACGCCCGGGAACGATTTGCCCGGCAGCGCATCGGCCAGCAGCGTCACCGGCTGGCCGGCGCGCAGGGTGGCCAGTTCGCGCTCGGGCACGTTGAGCGTGGCTTCCAGGCGCGAGTTGTCGATGATGCGGAAGATCGGCGTGTTGATCTGGACGAAGTTGCCGGTCTTGATCGAGCGCGAGGCGATCACGCCGGAGATCGGCGCCACCACCGTGGTGTAGGACAGTTCCAGCGTGGCCAGCCGGTACTGCGCGCGGGCGTTCTCCAGGTCGTACTTGATCTGGTCGACGTCGGCGGCGCTGACCATCTGCTGGCCGATCAGCTTCTGCGCACGCTGGTAGTTGTTTTCCAGCTTCCGCATCACCGCTTCGCTCTGGGCCACGGCCAGCCGCGCACGGTCCGGATCCAACCGTACCAGCGGCTGCCCGGCGCGCACTGCCTGGCCCTCTTCGACCAGCACTGCCAATGCCACGCCGGAGGTCTTGGCCACCACCTGCGACTCGGCGCGCGCTTCCAGCGCGGCGGTGCCGGTGTAGCTGGCTGCCACCGCGCGGCGGCTGGCGGCGACCGCTTCGACCGGGACCGCGTCGACCTTTTCGGCCTTGGCGTCCTTTTCGGCGGCCTGCGCATCGGCGGTACCGGTGCCGGCCCCGCAGCCGCTCAGCAGCAGCGAAGTGGTGATGAGCAGAGCAGCGGCGCAGGTTCCGGTGCGGCCGTGCAGGAAAGATTTTCGCGACATCGTCGTGTCCCTGAGGGATGCGTGGGCAGGTGTGGTAGCAAACTAATGCACCACGTCACGACAACACCATATCCCAAAGGTCATGGTGACCTGCGGCAGCACCGGTCGGCAGCCGGTTTCAGCTAGATGAAATCGCAGGCTATACTCGGGCCAGTTCCGTACCCCACGCCGGAACGACCAGACCCGTACACCGGAAAGGACATCATGCGCCCGCAGCCGCTCGCCGCTTGTCTTCTGGCCGTCCTCCTGCCCCTCGGGGCCGCCGCACAGGCCGCCACTGCTCCAGCAGTACCCGCAGCACCTGCCGTACCCGCACCCGCTCCTGCTCCTGCCTCAGCCCCTGCCGCACCTGCCCCCGTCGCCCTCACCGGGAGCTTCGACAATGGCCGCGTGCTGGCGTACACCTGCCAGGGGTGCCACGGCATCACCGGCTACAAGAACGCCTACCCCAGTTACCGGGTGCCCAAGATTGGCGGGCAGACCCAGCAGTACCTCAGCCAGGCGCTGAGCGAATACCGCCAGGGCAAGCGCCGG
The DNA here is from genome assembly GCF_031995405.1 of Stenotrophomonas sp. GTDB lineage: Bacteria > Pseudomonadota > Gammaproteobacteria > Xanthomonadales > Xanthomonadaceae > Stenotrophomonas. The sequence continues at coordinate 8,569 of NZ_DAMAGC010000114.1, forward strand.
CATCCCACGATGCAGGCGCAGTCCATGAGTTTCAGCGAACAGGAGATCGCCGATCTCGCTGTTTACCTGTCCACCGTCAAATAAGCGCGCTCATGTCGAAAGCCACGCCCTTCAAGCGTCACGCCATCGCCCTGTCCGTTGCCCTGCTGATGACTGCATGTTCGCAGTCACAGGTGGAAAACAGCGCAGACTCCGCCGCCGACCCGGGCCACGCCAGTGGCGAGCATGGGTCCGGCTCTTCCGCCGGCCTCCCGGCCGGACGCCTTGCCGCCGGTGAAGCCCGTGCCCAGGTCAAGGGCAAGGCCACCGGCCAGAGCTGCATCGACTGCCACGGCGCCGACGGCAACAAGCCGATCGACCCGACCTACCCGAAACTGGGGGGGCAGTACGGTGATTACCTGGCGCAT
>NZ_DAMAGC010000114.1:8985-13553 GCF_031995405.1 Stenotrophomonas sp.
GGCGCATGCGTTGCAGGCCTATCGCGCCGGCGACCGCCAGCATGCGTTGATGACCCCGCAGGCCACCGACCTGAGCGATCAGGATATTGCCGACCTGGCCGCGTATTTCGGTTCGCGGCCGAGCCAGTTGCGGGACCTGCACGGGGTGAAATGACCGCGGTAGAGCCGACCGCTGGTCGGCTGCCCTTGGTTCGGGCGGCATGAAGCCCTGAACGGTAGAGCCGACCAACGGTCGGCTCTACGCCGATCATTGGATCAGGCGTCCAGTTCTTCCCAGCGTGCGTAGGCAGCATCCAGTTCGGCCTGCACCTTGCCCAGCTGCTGGGTGTGCGCGGCCATGTCGGCAGCGCTGCGCTGGTAGAACGCCGGGTCGTTCATCGCGGCGGTGAGGCCCTCCACGTCCTTCTCCAGCGTTTCGATCTTCAGCGGCAACTGCTCCAGCTCGCGCGCGTCCTTGTAGCTGAGCTTGCGCTTGGGCTCGACCGGAGCGACCGCGGTTGCCGCCGCTGCTGCAGGCCTGGCCGCCGGCACCGGTGCCGACGCGGCGGCGGCGGCCACGCGTGCGGCGTGGCGCTGCCAGTCGGTGTAACCGCCGACGTATTCGCCGACCACGCCATCACCTTCCATCACCATGGTGGAGGTCACCACGTTGTCGAGGAAGTCACGGTCATGGCTGACCAGCAGCAACGTGCCGGTGTAGTCGCTCAGCAGCTCTTCCAGCAGTTCGAGGGTTTCCACGTCCAGGTCGTTGGTCGGTTCATCCATCACCAGCAGGTTGGACGGCTGTGCGAACAGCTTGGCCAGCAGCAGGCGGTTGCGCTCGCCACCGGACAGGCGGGTGATCGGCGCGCGGGCACGCTCCGGCGAGAACAGGAAGTCCTGCAGGTAGGCATGCACATGCTTGCGCTTGCCGTTGAACTCGATGAAATCGCGGCCTTCGGCCACGTTCTCGATCGCGGTCCAGTCTTCGCGCAGCACCGCACGGTACTGGTCGAAGTAGGCGATCTGCAGGTTGGTGCCGGCGCGCACTTCGCCGCTCTGCGGCTGCAGGTCGCCCAGCAGCAGCTTGAGCAGCGTGGTCTTGCCGCTGCCGTTGGGCCCGATCAGGCCGATGCGGTCGCCGCGCAGGATGACGGTGCTGAAATCCTTGACCATCACCCGCTCGCCAAAGGCGAAGGAGATGTCCTTGACGTCGATGACCTTCTTGCCGGAGTTCTCCGCCTGCGCCGCTTCCATGCGCACGTTGCCGCCGAGTTCGCGGCGCTGCGAGCGGTCGTTGCGCATCGCCTTGAGGCGGCGCACGCGGCCTTCGTCGCGGGTACGCCGGGCCTTGATGCCCTGGCGGATCCAGATTTCTTCCTGCGCCAGCAGTTTGTCGAAGCGTGCGTTTTCCTGCGCCTGCGCGTTCATGCGCTCTTCGCGGCGGCGTTCGTAGTTGGCCCAGTCGCCCGGCCAGCTGGTGACCTGGCCACGGTCGATCTCGACGATGCGGGTCGCCAGCGCGCGCAGGAAGCGACGGTCATGGGTGACGAACACCACGCTGCCGTTCCAGTTCTTGAGGAACATTTCGAGCCAGTCGATGGCTTCGATGTCCAGGTGGTTGGTCGGTTCGTCCAGCAGCAGCAGATCCGGCGAGGACACCAGCGCGCGGCCGAGCAGCACGCGGCGCTTCATGCCGCCGGACAGGCGCGCGAATTCGGCGTCACCGTCCAGGTCGAGTTTGGTCAGGGTTTCGCTGACGCGCTGGTCCAGGCCCCAGCCGTTGGCGGCGTCGATCTTGGCCTGCACGGCCGACAGCGCATCGCCGTCGAAATCGTCGGCCATGCTCAGGTGATGGAACTCGGCCAGCCACTGGCCCAGCTCGCCCAGGCCGTCGGCGACCACGTCGAAGACGCTGCCGGCGGCACCGTGCGGCACCTCCTGTTCCAGGCGGGTGATGCGCACCCCCTGCTGCACGCGGACTTCGCCGTCATCAGGCTTGTGATCGCCGGACAGCAGTTTGAGCAGGGTCGATTTGCCGGCGCCGTTGCGACCGATCAGGGCAATACGCTCGCCCGGCTCGATCGACAGTTCGGCTTTTTCCAGCAACAAGGGGCCGCCGACGCTGAAGTCGACGTTTTGCAGAGTAATCAGAGGCATCCGACCATTGTACGGGCTGGCGGTGCGTGGCGTCGCTCACCCGTGCGCGAAAGCGTCCGGCGGCAGGTCCAGCAGCGCGGCCAGTGCCGGCGGCACCTGCTTGCCCGGGTGCCGGACCACCCACAGCTGTCGCGACAGGGGCGGCAGCGGGGTATCCAGGATGCGCAGCGTGCCCAGCGCCACCAGATCGGCCACGGCATGGCCGGACAGGCAGGCCACGCCCAGCCCGGCCGCTGCCGCCTGTTTGATCGCCTCGGTGCTGCCCAGCTGCATCGACCGGCCGAAGTGGTGCAGATGCGGCAGCAACGCCTGCTCGACCGCCTCGCGGGTGCCCGAGCCGGGTTCGCGCAGCAGCCAGCGCGCGTTGGCCAGCCCGGCCAGGTCCGGCGTCGGCCCCGGCGGCGCGCCGGCGGCAGCGACGATCACCAGCGCATCGCGCCGCCATGGCAGCACCTGCAGGCCGCTTTCGTGGCACGGGCCCTCGATCAGGCCCAGGTCGACCTCCAGCCGTTGCACCGCGGCCACCACGTCGGCGCTGTTGCCGATGCGCAGGTCCACCTGCGCCAGCGGGTTGTCGGCGAGCAGCACGGCCACACGCGCCGGCAGCAGGTAATTGCCGATGGTGGTGCTGGCGCCGATCCGCAGCTGCAACGGCACCTGGTCGAGCCTGTGGTCCTGCCCGACCCCGGCCACCGTTTCCAGGTCGGCGGCGGCCACCAGCAGTGCCCGCGCCGGGTCCAGCAGCGCGCGACCGTGCGCGTTGAGCACCAGGCGCCGACCGATCCGGTCGAACAGCGGCGCGGGCAGCTGGGTTTCCAGCTCGTTGAGCGCGGCGCTGGTGGCCGACTGCGACAGCGCCAGCTGCGCGCCCGCCGCCGCGGTGGTGCCGGCGTCGGCGACGGCGACGAAAACCTGCCACTGGCGCAAGGTGAGGTGCATGCCCGCAATTAACGCATGAAACCGGTTGAAATCAGATGAATAATGCGTTTTACAGGTTTATTGCCGACGCGCACGCTGGACACCTGATCAGCCGGAGCGTTGCCGTGAACATCTTCACCCCCACCCTGCCCTCGCCGTCCCTGGCCCAGCGCTGGCGCGGTGGCGTGCCGGGCCTGCTGTTGACCGCGGCGGTCGCGGCGGGCGCGATGGGCCTGGCAACGGTGCCCTGGCTGCAGGCGCACGGCATCAGTGCGTTGACCCTGGCCATCGTGATCGGCATCGCGCTGGGCAACAGCGTCTACCCGCGCCTTGCCGCGCAGGCCGCGCCCGGGGTCGGCGTTTCCAAGCAATGGCTGCTGCGCGCCGGCATCGTGCTGTACGGCCTGCGGCTGACGTTCCAGGACATCGGCCAGGTCGGCGTGGCCGGTGTGGTGATCGATGCGCTGGTGCTGGGCAGCACCTTCGCGCTGGCCTGGTGGGCCGGCACCCGCTGCTTCGGGATGGATCGCGAAAGCGCGCTGTTGATCGGCGCCGGCAGCTCGATCTGCGGCGCGGCCGCGGTGATGGCCGCCGAGCCGGTGGTGCGCGGCCGCGCCGAACAGGTGACCGTGGCGGTATCGACGGTGGTGGTGTTCGGCACGCTGGGAATGTTCCTGTACCCGCTGCTGTACCGGCTCAACCTGGCCCATGGCTGGCTGCCGATCGGAGACGCGGCCTACGGCGTGTTCACCGGTTCAACCGTGCATGAAGTAGCGCAGGTGGTCGCGGCCGGGCGTGCGGTCAGCGAAGGCGCCGCCGATACCGCGGTGATCGCCAAGATGGTGCGGGTGATGATGCTGGCGCCCTTCCTGGTCGCGCTGTCGTTGCTGCTGGCACGCGGACGTGCGACCGGGCCGGGCGCTGCACGCGCGAAGATCGTGGTGCCGTGGTTCGCGTTCGGTTTCGTGGCGGTGGCCGGGGTCAATTCGCTGGAGGTGCTGCCGTCGGCCGTGGTCGCCGCAGCCATCGATCTGGACACCGTGCTGCTGGCGATGGCGATGGCCGCGCTGGGCCTGACCACCCACGTCTCGGCGCTGCGCCAGGCCGGGATGAAGCCGCTGCTGCTGGCCCTGCTGTTGTTCGGCTGGCTGCTGGCCGGCGGGCTGGGCATCAACCTGGGCGTGCATGCGCTGCTCGGATGAGCCGTGAGCGTGTCCCACCTGTTGATCGCCGCTGCCTGCGCATTCCGTATCGGCTGCTGCTGGCGCGCTGCGGGCCGTGGATGAGGCCGAAGGCGACCTGCTCGAGAGACTGCGGGCGCTGGATCCGGCCTGAGCATGCCCGCCGCCCGCCCGGCGACCGGCGCAGCGGGTAGAATGCGCCATGAACGAATTTTCCGAACTGCCCCTGTCGGCCTCGCTGGCGGCGGGCATCGACGCGCTGGGCTATACCCGCATGACGCCCGTGCAGGCCCAGAGCCTGCCGGCCATCCTTGATCGCCGTGACCTGAT
>NZ_DAMAGC010000115.1:0-13354 GCF_031995405.1 Stenotrophomonas sp.
GACCACGTCCGGGCAGTTCTGGCAGGACAGCGAGAAGTAGGTTTCGAAGCGGTACTCGCCTTCCAGGTTGCGCACCTGCTCGATCAGCTCGGCCGTGGCCTTGGACGGGTGGCCGCCGACCTGCAGCAGGGCCAGCACCAGCGAGGTGAACTCATGGCCCATCGGCAGGCCCGCAAACACCAGGTGGATGTCCTGGCCGGGCGTGGTCAGCGCGAAGGAGGGCGTGCGCTCGCTGCTGTCGCGACGCACGTCCAGGGTGATCTGCGCCGACAGCGTGGTCAGCGTGTTCAGCAGCTCGAGCATCTCCTGCGACTTGGCGCCGTCATCCACGTGCGCCGTGATCTGGATCGGACGGGTGACACGTTCCAGATAGGTCTTCAGCTGGGACTGGAGGTTGGCATCCAACATCGAAAAACTCCTTGATTCAGGCAAGGGAACAGCGTCGACGAACCCCGCGGGTGCATCTGCGCGACATGGGGGTGAACCGAAGCGGGCGCGGTGGCACCGGCTTGGGTTCACCCCCACTCCCGTCGAAACGGGAATGGGGATGAGAAGCGGCTTAGATCTTGCCGACCAGGTCGAGCGACGGGGTCAGGGTCTTCTCGCCTTCCTTCCACTTGGCCGGGCACACCTGGTTCGGGTTGGCGGCGGTGAACTGGGCAGCCTTCAGCTTGCGCAGGGTTTCGGACACGTCACGGGCGATCTCGTTGGAGTGGATCTCCAGGGTCTTGATCACGCCTTCCGGGTTGATGATGAAGGTGCCGCGCAGGGCCAGGCCTTCTTCCGGAATGTGCACGCCGAAGGCGTTGGTCAGCTGGTGGGTCGGGTCGCCGACCAGCGGGAACTGGGCCTTGCCGACGGCCGGCGAGGTTTCGTGCCACACCTTGTGCGAGAAGTGTGTGTCGGTGGTGACGATGTAGACCTCGGCACCGGCCTTCTGGAACTCGGCGTAATGGTCGGCAGCGTCTTCGATCTCGGTCGGGCAGTTGAAGGTGAACGCGGCCGGCATGAAGATCAGGACCGACCACTGGCCCTTCAGGGTGCTGTCGGAAACCTTGATGAATTCGCCGTTCTGGTAGGCGTTGGCTTCAAACGGCAGGATCTTGGTATTGATGAGCGACATCGTTGTTCCTCTTGGTGAAGGGGGTGGGTGAAGCGACCAACACAGGTTAGCGGCTTCACTCCCATAAGGACAATCCATTGATTGCATCTATACGATAGTCCCAGGCTATCAAAAATCGATGATCCGGGGATGAACGCAGCGCGGTCGGCGGGGCAGATCCCTTGCGGCGCAGGTGTTTTGGGGAATCAGCCGTCGATTGCCGCCATAGCCGTTGTTTATCCACATCGGCGTCTGGCTGAACGAAACCGCGGCTGTTGGCGTCGCGATCGGTCTCGCGGCGCAGGTTCGCCATCAGTACGCCTCATCAATATTGGTATCGGCATCCATTCAATCAATGGATTCGACCCCACGGTGCGTCGCAGCCACCGCATGGCCGGATCCGACCGGGTGGGGTGGACTACACTTCGCGCCCTGTTTGCTGATCGCCCTGCCATGACCGCCGCCCCGCGTGACGTTCGCCAGTTGCTCGCCGATGCCGCCGCCGCCCTGCCGGGGGTGGAAGGGCGGCATGAGGCCGAGCTGCTGCTCCTGCATGTGCTGCGGCGTGAGCGCAGTTGGTTGTTCGCCCATGCCACCGATGCGGTGGCCGAGGCCGATGCGGACGCCTTCGCGGCGCTGCTGGCGCGTCGGGTGGCGGGCGAGCCGGTGGCTTACCTGGTCGGCAGTCGCGGCTTCTGGACGCTCGACCTTGCAGTGACCCCGGCCACGCTGATCCCGCGCCCGGAAACCGAGCTGCTGGTCGAGCTGGCGCTGGCCCGGCTGCCGTTGGACGTGCCGCTGGCCGTGGCCGACCTGGGCACCGGCAGTGGCGCCATCGCGCTGGCGTTGGCCAGCGAGCGGCCGCTGGCGCAGGTGATCGCCACCGATTCCAGTGCGGCGGCGTTGGCCGTGGCCCGCGCGAATGCGGTGCGCAATGCGGTAGGTAACGTCCGTTTCCGCGAGGGCTCGTGGTTCGCTCCGCTGGCGGGCATGCGCCTGGACCTGATCGCCAGCAACCCGCCTTACATCGCCAGCGACGATCCACACCTGCAGCAGGGCGACCTGCGTTTCGAGCCGGCCACTGCGCTGGCCGCCGGCCCCGACGGGCTGGACGACATCCGGTTGATCGTCGACGGCGCCACGGCGCACCTGCGGCCGGGTGGTTGGCTGCTGGTCGAACACGGCTGGGACCAGGGTCCGGCGATCCGCGCGCTGCTGCTGCAGGCCGGGTTCCAGTCGGTTGCCACCGAGCGTGACCTGGAACAGCGCGACCGGGTGAGCCTGGGCTGTCTGCCCGCGTAGTGCAGCGCGGCCCCGGCGTGGCCCGAGGCTAGAATGACCTGTCCACCGGACGGCCGTGCAGTGTGATGCGATGTCGACCGGTGGTGGCTGCCGCAGGACCGGCCGTGCGCTTGGCGCACCGGTGACGCGGCGACTGTCATTCCACATGGAGTTCCTGTCATGCGTACGCTGTATCCCGCCATCACCCCCTACGACGTCGGCACCCTGAAGGTCGATGACCGCCACACGCTGTACTTCGAGCAGTGCGGCAATCCCGATGGCAAGCCGGTGGTGATGCTGCACGGCGGCCCGGGTGGTGGTTGCAGCGACAAGATGCGCCAGTTCCATGACCCGGCCAAGTACCGGATCATCCTGTTCGACCAGCGTGGCGCCGGACGTTCCACCCCGCATGCCGACCTGGTCGACAACACCACCTGGGACCTGGTGGCCGATATCGAAACGCTGCGCGAACACCTCAAGGTGGAGCGCTGGCAGGTGTTCGGCGGCAGCTGGGGCTCGACCCTGGCGTTGGCCTATGCGCAGACCCACCCCGGGCGCGTGACCGAGCTGGTGCTGCGCGGCATCTTCATGCTGCGTCGCTGGGAGCTGGAGTGGTTCTACCAAGAAGGCGCCAACCGGCTGTTCCCCGATGCATGGGAGCACTATCTCAAGCCGATCCCGGCGGTGGAGCGCCACGACCTGATCTCGGCCTTCCACCGCCGCCTGACCAGCGATGACGAAGCGACCCGGCTGGACGCGGCCAAAGCCTGGAGCGTGTGGGAAGGCGCGACCAGCTTCCTGCATGTGGACGACGATTTCGTCAACAGCCACCAGGACCCGCAGTTCGCACTCGCGTTCGCGCGCATCGAGAACCATTACTTCGTCAACGGCGGTTTCTTCGAGGTGGAAGAACAGCTGCTGCGCGACGCGCACCGCATCGCCGACATTCCCGGGGTGATCGTGCACGGCCGCTATGACGTGGTGTGCCCGCTGCAGAGCGCGTGGGAACTGCACAAGGCGTGGCCGAAGTCGACACTGGAGATCAGTCCGGCGTCGGGCCACTCCGCGTTCGAGGCGGAAAACGTGGACGCACTGGTGCGCGCGACGGATCGCTTCGCCGGGTAATCAACCCACGGGTAATGCCGGCCGTTGGCCGGCTGCTTTGTTGCCGGCCGCTGGCCGCCTGCGCGCCGATCGGGCACAGCGGTGCCCCTTGGGTGCATGCCAGAAATTGCGTGGAGCCGGCCAGCGGCCGGCACTGCCGGGGCTGGGTGGCTGGCTACCAGTGGCCTGCCAGCAACGCTTCGGCGAGCACCTTCAACTTCGGCGAGGCCTGCCGCGACGGCGGGTACACCAGCGACAACGCGCGGCTGCGGCCTTCGAACGGCTGCAGCACGCGCTGCAGGCGGCCGTCGCCGAGCGCGTCGGCCACCGCGAAATCCATCACCTGCACGATGCCGACACCGGCCAACGCGCCTTCCACCAAGGGGTCGCCGCTGTCGAACACCATCCGCGCCGGGGGCGTGAATTCGCGCAGCCCATCCCCTTCGCGGAACTGCCAGTCCACCAGCCGCCCGCTGCGCAGGTTGCGCACCGCCAGGCACACGTGCTCGTGCAGTGCATCGACCGTGGTCGGCGCGCCGTGCCGGGCGATGTAGTCCGGCGAGGCCACCGTGACCCAGTGCAACGGCCGCAACGGTCGCGCCACCATGCGCACATCGCTGATCGGCCCGGTGCGCAGCGCCGCATCGAAACCTTCCTCGACCAGGTCGACCAGCCGGTCGTTGAGCACCAGCTCGAACTGCAGCTGCGGATGCGCGGCCATCAGCTGCCCCGCCAGCGGCACCAGCACCTTGCGCCCGAACATGGACGGCGCGGTCAGCTTCAATACGCCCGAGGGCGTGCAGGGACGATCGGCCAGGCGGCGTTCGGCGTCTTCCAGTCCGCACAGCAGCGGCGTGCAGTGGTCGACGAACTGGCGCCCGTCCGGGGTCAGGCTGACGTTGCGGGTAGTGCGATGGAGCAGGCGCACGCCGAGTTCGGCTTCCAGGCGGCCGACCGCGCGCGACAGCCCGGATTGGCTGATGCCCAACTGGCCGGCGGCCACGGTGAAACTGCGGGCCTCGGCGACCTGCACCAGCATGCGCACGGCGTTGAGATCCATGGCGGTGTCCGATTGATGCGAAAATGCATGACAGAAATCGAATTATCCGGGTTTATTTGTTTGACGTCATCAATGAGACTGCCCGCCTCCCCCTCGCACCGACCAGCATGACCCCCTCCCCGCACGCGTTCCCACCCCGCCTGGCACTGACCCTGCTGGCCATGGCCCAGCTGATCATCGCGCTGGACGCCACCATCATTTTCGTCGCCCTGCATGAGATGGGCGTGCAGCTGCAGATCAACGCGCAGCAGCTGCAATGGATCGTCAGTGGCTACACGGTGGCCTTCGGCGGCTGCCTGCTGCTGGGCGGTCGCGCGGCCGATCTGCTCGGGCGCCGACGGGTGTATCGACTGGGCATGGCGTTGTTCGCGCTGGCCTCGCTGGTCGGGGGGGTCAGCAACAGCGCCTGGCTGTTGATCGCCGCGCGCGCGGTGCAGGGCGTCGGCGCGGCGCTGCTGTTCCCGGCCACGCTGTCGTTGATCAACACGCTCTACGCCGAAGGCACCCCACGCAACCGCGCGCTGGCGATCTGGTCGATGGCCAGTGCCGGCGGGCTGGCGCTGGGCACGCTGCTGGGCGGCGTGCTCACCCAGAGTTTCGGCTGGTCTTCGGTGCTGCTGGTGATCGTGCCGTTTGCCGGTGCCTGCGCGGTGCTGGGCGGCTGGTGGCTGCCGCGCGATCCGGCGCGGCAGGCGGGCCGATCGTTCGACCTGGCCGGCTGCCTGACCGTCACCCTCGGCGGCAGCCTGCTGGTGACCACGCTGGTGCAGGGGCCGGAATGGGGCTGGCTGGCGCCGCGCACGCTGGCCTGTCTGGTGCTGTCGGCGGGACTGCTGGCCGCGTTCGTGCAGATCGAGCAGCGCAGCCGCGACCCCCTGATGCAGTTCGCGCTGCTGCGCCTGCGCAGCCTGCGTGCGGCGATGCTGCTGACGATGGTGTTCATGAGCAGCTTCGGCGTGCAGTACTACTTCCTGGCGCTGTACTTCCAGGATGGCTACGGCTGGAGCGCGCTGCAGGCCGGGCTGGCGTTCCTGCCGCCGACGCTGGTGTGCACCTTCGGTATCAAGATCACCGAACGCATGCTCCTGCGGCGCTCGCCGCGGCAGGTGCTGGCGCTGGGCATGGCCGCCGGTGCCATCGGCATCGCCGCGGTGGCGGTGGCCATGCCGTTTGGCGCCACGTATTGGGCCCTGCTGCCTGGCATCGTGGTGCTGAGCATCGGCCAGGGCATGACCTGGACGGCGATGTGGATCGTGGCCGGGCAGGGCGTGCCGGCGGCGCAGCAGGGCGTGGCGTCGGGCATGGCCGCCACCGCGCAGCAGATCGGCGGTGCACTGGGACTGGCGGTGCTGGTGATGCTGGCCAATGCCGGACGCGGCGAGCACGCGGCGGGCACCAGCGTCGAAGCGCTGCAGGGGCTGGTCAACGCGCAGTACGGCGCGGCGCTGTTTGCGCTGCTCGGCGTGGGCGTGGCGCTGTGGTTGCGGCCGCAGGACGATGCGGTCGCGCAGGCGGCGGTGTGCGCGGGCGAGGGATAGGGGGATCGTGCACGGCGTGGATCGCGCCGAAGGACCGCGTGCAGCCGACCAACGGTCGGCTCTACCATGGGGGTTTCCGGTGCGGCACTGACTTCGATGGCTGAACTGCTTACCTTGTGCCAGGCCCTTGAGGCCATCGCGGCCTGCAGCAACGATCGTGAGGTGTGGGACCGGTATGGCTGGGTCTACGCAACGGACGGCGACGAGCGGGAGGCGATGTTCTGGTTGCCCGCCCATGACGCTGACGATGACGATCCCGCCGTGCAGGCGTTCGTCGCCGCGCATGGCCTGACCCCGTATCTGGAAGCGGCCACGTTCGCCGATGTGCTGGAGGTGCAGAAGCGCCAGCGGCCGCTGTCCACGCTGGACGCGTATGCGCATGCGCTGGCGTATTACAGCGAGTACGACGCCTTCGCGCAGGTGGAGGGCATCGACCAGGCGTTGGACGAGGCGCCGTTGGAAGAGCAGCAGGCCGCGCGTGCGCTGGGCGTGGGGCGTGGCATCTTCGCCGCGTTCGACGTCGTACTGCTGCAGTGCCCGGAATCGGCGATCAAGGACGCTGCCCGTCTTGTCGCTGGCGTGCTGGATGTCCCGTTGGGCCAGGCGCTGCCGCTGTGCCGTGCGCTGCCGCTGGACCTGGGGCGCGATCTGCAACGCACCCGTGCCGCCGCCCTTGTCGCCGACTTCCAGGCGGTCGGTATCGATCTGGACATTCGCGGTTTCCGCGCGTTTCCGTGGATGGCGGCACCTGCGGTGGCGTGATCTGGCGGTGCCGGCCCACGCCCGGCGTTACCCGCGCGCGAATGCTTCCAGCTGCGGCTGCAGCGCGGTGAAGATCCGCGCCAGCCGTTGCGCCCAGGCGTGCTGGCCGGCGGCGTCTGCGATCAGGTCCTGGCGGATCTCCAGCTCCACGTGCACCAGCCCGCGGCCTTCGCCATGCACCGGTACGGCGTAGTCGCTGGTGCTGCTCACTGCGTAAGGCTGGTTGTCGCCGACCACCAGGTCACCTTCATCGCGCAGCGCCTGCAGCAGGGCGTGCGCACATCGCGTGTCGCGGTGGTACAGCACGCCGACGTGCCAGGGCCGCGCGGCGTCGTTCATCACCGGGGTGAAGCTGTGCATCATCAGCAGCAGCGTTGGTCGGGCCTGCGCATGCCGGGCGTCCAGCTCGGCATCGATGCGGGCATGGTAGGGCGCGTGGATCGCGTCGATGCGCTGCTGCCGCTGCAGCGGTGACAGCGACTGGTTGCCGGGAACGACCGTGTAGTCGCTGATCGCCGGCATCAGCGTGGGCGATGCCAGCGGCCGGTTGCAGTCAATCACCAGCCGTGAGTAGGTCTGGGTGATTGCCCATGCATCGAGCAGGCGCGCCAGCGCGACGGTGACCCCGGCAATGCCGATGTCCCAGCCGATGTGCCGGTCGCGCTCGGCCTGCGCCAGGCCGAGGTCGGCCAGCGCGGCCGGTACCCGCTGCCCGGCGTGGTCGGCGATGAGCACGAACGGCGAGCGTCCCTGCGGCTGATGCACGGTGAACGGTGGCGGATCCGATGGCCCCAGCAATGCGTCCGGGACCGTCTGATGGGGAGATGCATCAGCCACGCGGGGTGCCGTCCAGGTGATGTTCGATCATCCACAGCCCGGCCCACAGCTTGGCATCCAGTTCGTAGCCCTCACCGATCTTCTCCACCAGCCATGCGGCGGCGCGGGCGCGCGGCACTTCGTGCACGGTGATGTCCTCGCTGGCATCGCCGCCGCCGTCGCCGATCTTGCGCAGGCCGGTGGCGCGCACGAAGGCGATCTTCTCGCTGCTGGCGCCGGAGGAGGTCGGGCCGATCATCAGCACTTCGGCGTGCGCGGCGGTCCAGCCGGTCTCTTCCTCCAGCTCGCGCACCGCCGAGACTTCGATCGATTCCGCGGCATCGATGTCGCCGACCAGCCCGGCCGGCATCTCGATGGTGTTGGCCTGCAGCGGGACGCGGAACTGCTCGACGAACAGCACGTTGTCCTCCGGGGTGACGGCGATGATGATCGCAGCCAGGCCACCGGCATGGGTGCGCTCGCTGTATTCCCACGTGCCGCGCACGACCATGCGCTGGTACTTGCCTTCGTAGACGACCCTGGGTTCTTGCGTGTTGTGGCTCATGCGAACTCGCTGGCAACGGAAGGAGAATCGGGTAGCCCGGCGGCGCTGAACAACCGGCGCCGGGTCAGCGGGCCGAACCGCAGTGCATCGCACAGGCCCTGCAGCATCTGCGGGTCGGCGCTGCCGCGGCGGAAATCAGCGTCGGCGCAGTCGAGCGGGGCGTCCAGCGCGATGGTGGTCAGCTGGCGCCACAGCAGCGCGTGCTCGCGCTGCTCGCGCAGGCGCACGGCCATCTGCGCCGCGCCACGCAGGCGCAGGAACGGCACTTCGTCCAGCCGCTCGTACAGGGTGTCCATGCTGCCGAAATGGGCCAGCAGTACGGCGGCCGACTTGGCGCCGACGCCGGTCACGCCGGGGATGTTGTCCACCGCATCGCCGCACAGCGCCAGGTAATCGGCGATCTGGTGCGCGTGCACGCCGTGGCGGGCCTTGACCCCGGCCATGCCCCAGCGCTGGTTGCGTGCGTAATCCCACTGTTCGTCATGTTCGAACAGCAGTTGCGACAGGTCCTTGTCGGCGGAGATGATCACCCCGCGCATGCCGGCGTCGCGGCGCGCATGCAGCGCGCTGCCGATCAGGTCGTCGGCCTCGTATTCGTGGTGGCCCAGCACGGCCAGGCCGAGCGCGGCGCACAGCGCCTTGCAGTGCGCGAACTGACGGCGCAGGGCATCCGGCGCCGGGTCACGGTTGGCCTTGTAGGCGGTGTACAGGCGGTGGCGGAAGCAGCTGTCGAGTGCCTCGTCGAAGGCGATGGCAATATGCTGCGGCCGCTCGCGTTCGAGCAGATCCAGCAGGAAACGCGCGAAACCGTGCACCGCGTTGGTCGGCCAGCCCTGCTGGTCCTGGAACTCGTCCGGCATCGAATGCCAGGCGCGGAACACGTAGAGGCTGGCATCGACCAGGTACAACGGTGGCCGTGCAACGACGGCCACGGTGGAAGGCGCAGACACCTCAGCCCTCCCAGTCCTGCAGGAGCGTGGCCGGATCCGGGCGTTCCCGCTCCGGCGGCAGCAGTTTGGGGGTGCCGATATGGATGAAGCCGGCGATGCGCTCGCCCTCGGCCAGGCCCAGGTGGGCCTGCACCGCCGGGTCGAAGGCCATCCATGCGGTCAGCCACTGCGCGCCGAATCCCAGCGCCTGGGCGGCCTGCATCAGCGCGAAGCACACACAACCGACGGTCATCAGCTGCTCCTGCTCGGGCACCTTGGGATTGGGCCGCGGCCGGGCGATCACGGTGATGATCAGCGGGGCATGCGAAAAGCGCATCCGGTCTTTTTCGACCTGGGCGTCGGACGCCTGCGGATCGCGGGCGCGGCTGCGCTCGGCCAGGAACGCCCCCAGACTGTGACGCGCGTCGCCGTCGATCTTCAGGAAACGATACGGCACCATCTTGCCGTGGTCGGGCACGCGCACTGCCGAGGCCAGCATGCGCAGCAGCGTCTCCGGATCCGGCCCGGGCGCGCCCAGTTGCAGGGCGGGTACCGATCGGCGGGCGTCCAGGGCTTGCAGCGCAGGGGAGTCGGGCATGATTTCTCGATCAGATTGGCGGTGCGCCCAGTATAGTCGCGGCAGTTTGTGACGCGGCTTTCAGCCTTCTCCGATCGATTTGCGACAAAGCGTGATGAACATCACCTAATCAATGGCACTCCTTCACATGCCTGTACTCGCTTCCCGCCGACGCTGGCCGTACGATACAAGGCCTGCCGGCACCCGGTCATGAGGTTCAACGTGCGGACTGTTTCATTGTCCCTGACCGGTCGGCAGACCTGCCATCCGGATGCAGGTGCCTGGGGGGCACCGGTGTCCATCGTTTCCATGCTGCATTCTGTGCCTGCGAGGGTGGGGAGCCTTTTCGCATGATCGCCACGCCCAATGCATTGGGGCAGCCGGGTCGTGACCCGGCGCTGTTGAAGCAGGCCCGCGAGGCAGTACTGCCCGCGCTGACCGAGTCCTTCGCGACCGTGCTGGCCCGTTTCGACGACGTGTTGTTCGACCGTGCCGGCACCGCTGGCGCGTCGCAGCTGCTATTCCTGGACGGCATGCGCGAACTGCGCCGCCGCCGGGAGGACATCGTGCGCGGGTTCCGTGGCCACCTGGACCAGGCGTGGGACGCGCTCGATCGCGGCCAGCCGGCGTCGGCCGAGGCGACCCTGGCCGGACAGATCGAAGACGGGCTGAGCCTGGTGCCCGAACACGTGCTGGAGTCGCGGCTGGCGGTGCGCAACTTCGCCACCGTGTTGCTGCGCGACTGGAAGCCGGTCCTGGGACGGCTGGATCGCCGCCTGGGCTGGATCGCCGGGGGCCTGGACATCAATCCCGACAGCAACCCGATCAGCCCCGAGCATATCGGCGTGGCCATCCATGAGGCCTTCGCCGACTGTGAACTGGCTCCGGAAGTGCGGTTGGTGCTGATCAAGCTGTGCGAGCGCGACCTGCACGCCACGATCGGCAAGCGCTATGAAGCCCTGGACGAGCAGCTCGCCGCCGCCGGGGTGATGCCGCAGATGTCGGCGCCGCGCCGTCCTGCCGCGCGCGCGCCCGCGCCGCGCCATGAACTGGACGAACTGGTCGATGCGCTGGATGCCGAATCGCTGGCCGGCAATGGCAATGACGATGCGGCGGCGCCTGCGTGGGCGCAGCGCTTCGCCGACCGCTGGGCCGAAAGCCGTGGCCGCATGCAGTCCTCGCAGGCCGGCCCTGCGCCGGGCGCTGCGGGCGAGGGCATGAGCAACAACCAGGGCATGCTGCTCGAAGCCCTGCACGAACTGCTGCAGCAGACCCGCCACGTGCGCGAGGACGCCACCTCGGCGGCCAGCGTTGCCGTGGGCCAGCAGCGTCCGCTCAGCCAGCGCGAAATGATGTCGGTGCTGTCGCTGCTGCAGGCGACCCCGAGCGCGACCCTGCGCGCGGCGATCGGCGAAGATGGTGAGTCGCTGGCGCAGCGGCTGAAGAGCGAAGTGCTGTCCGGGGCCACCCGCCTGGGCGTGGATCCGTCGCAGGCGCGCCTGGATCCGCAGGACGAGGATGCGATCGACCTGGTCGGCATGCTGTTCGACGTGATGCTGGACGAGCGCGACCTGGAGGGCCGCTCGCGCGAGCTGATCGGCCGCTTGGTGGTGCCGTTCGTCAAGGTGGCCATGCTCGACCGCCGCATGTTCGTGCAGAAGACCCATCCGGCGCGCAAGCTGCTCAACTCGCTGGCCGAGGCCTGCGAAGGCAACACCGGCGAAAGCCAGGCCGAGCGCGTGCTGATGGGCAAGGTCGAGGAGATCATCGAGCGGCTGGTGGCCGAGTTCAACGAGAACCTGGCGATCTTCCTGACCCTGGAAGAAGAATTCCGCGATTTCCTGGCCCAGCACCGTCGCCGGATCGAGATCGCCGAGCGCCGCGCCGCCGAAACCCAGCGCGGCCAGGAAAAGCTGGAGGTGGCCCGCAGCCGCTCGGCTGCCGAGCTCGACCGGCGCATCGCCGATGCGACGCTGCCGCAGGCCATCGGCGAATTCCTGCGCCAGCCGTGGCAGCACCACCTGACCCTGAGCGTGCTGCGCGAGGGCGAAGACGGCGCATCGGTCGGCGAAGCGCTGGCGCTGGCCGACGGCTTGCTGGAAGAAGTGGCCGAGGCGCGCCGGCAGATTGTCGGCAAACCCTGGCTGCAGGCCTGGCACGCGTCGCTGCGCAAGGTGTTCGCCAGTGTCGGCGTACATGCCGACGCGGCCACCGGCGCGATCGATGCGCTGCACGACACCCTGCAGGGCATCGCCGAATCGCGCCCGGAGCTGGAGCGCGCGCTGCCCGAACTGCCGCAGGTGGCCTTGCCCACCCCGCCGGTGCAGGAAACCGCTGCGGTGGAACTGGGCAGCAAGGTGGACGTCAGCGATTTCGACAACGCCGATGCCGACCGCTTCCGCGGCCTGGAGATCGGCACGTGGCTGGACTTCGTGGACAAGGACGGCAAGGTGCAGGCCGGCAAGCTGTCCTGGGTGAGCCCGATTTCATCGCGGCTGCTGTTCGTCAATCGTCGTGGCGTGCGCTTCTGCGTCGCCTCGCCGGAAGAACTGGCGGTGATGGTGCGACTGGGCCGCCTGCGCGCGCACATCGACGATGGCGCCTTCGACAGCGCCATGCAGGGCGTGATCGATCGACTGGACAACAAGAACGCCACGGTGCATTGAGCGGATTGCGCCGGGCACTGCCCGGCGGCGGTTCGCCGGCGACCCGGACGGCAGGCGTCCATCCCGCGATCGGGTTACGATCCCCCCACACTCTGCTGATCGTCGGGGACATGCATGGCTGTCGATGTGCTGGTGGTACGGGAACGCGCGCCGGGCGAGCGACGCGTGGCGATGACGCCGGAAACGGCGCGCAAGCTGGCCGCCCTGGGCGCGACGGTGTGGTTCGAGCCGGCTGCCGGACAAGCCGCGGGTTTTCCGGATCAGGCGTACCTGGACGTCGGCGCACAGCTGGCCGACGACGCGCGCCTGGCCTTGGCCGACATCGTGTTGTGCGTGCAGCCGCCGGACAACGCGCGGCTGGGCCAACTCAAATCCGGCGCCAGCCTGGTCGGCATGCTGCACCCGCAGGCCGATGCCGAACGTGCCGGGTTGATCCAGTCGCGTGGGCTGCAGGCTTTCCCGCTGGAGCGCCTGCCGCGCACCACCCGCGCCCAGTCGATGGATGTGCTCAGCTCGCAGGCCGGGATGGCCGGTTACAAGGCCACACTGATCGCCGCACAGCGCGCACCGCGCTTCTTCCCGATGCTGACCACCGCGGCCGGCACCATCCGTCCGTCGCGGGTGCTGGTCGTGGGCGCCGGCGTGGCCGGGCTGCAGGCGATCGCCACCGCGCGTCGGCTGGGCGCCCAGGTGGAGGGCTTCGATGTGCGGCCGGAAACCCGCGAGCAGATCGAATCGCTGGGCGGCAAATTCCTCGACCTCGGCGTGAGCGCGGTCGGTGAGGGCGGTTATGCGCGGCCGCTGACTGAGGAGGAACGCGCCGAGCAGCAGCGTCGCCTTGGCGAGCACCTGCGCCTGGTGGATGTGGTGATCTGTACCGCAGCGGTGCCCGGGCGCCCTGCGCCGAAGATCGTCACCACCGCGATGGTGCAGGGCATGAAGCCGGGCAGCGTG
>NZ_DAMAGC010000116.1:0-13199 GCF_031995405.1 Stenotrophomonas sp.
ACTGGGTCAGCCGCATGCACATGATGATCGGCATCGGCCATTACTTCACCGCGCCGATGTGGGGGATGCTGATGCTGGTGGGCATCGCCATTCCGCTGTTCCAGGGCGGCATCGACTTCAACGAAGTACTGCATCTCTCGCCCGGCGTGTACTGGCGCCACCAGGACGAAGAGAAGGTGATCCGCATGTTCGCCATGACCATGGTGGTGCTGCTGACCCCCAAGGTGCTGGGGTACTTCGCCATGCTGCTGGACCGGGTCGATCGGCGTGGCTGCGGCGGCGGCATCCGCGCGTTCCTGTCGATGCTGCTGGAAACCGTGCTCGCCGCGCTGATGGCGCCGGTGGTGATGTACGTGCAGTCGCGCGGCGTGGCCGAAGTGCTGGCCGGCAAGGATTCGGGCTGGGATGCGCAGCAGCGCGACGACGGCGGCATCTCCTGGCCGGCGCTGATCCGCGGCTACGGTGGGCTGAGCGTGTTCGGGCTGTTCATGGGCGCGCTGGCCTATGCGGTGTCGCCCTCGCTGGCGGCGTGGATGGCCCCGGTGGTGATCGGCATGGTGCTGGCCATCCCGGTGGTGGCGCTGACCTCCTCGCGCAGCGCCGGCACGCTGATGCACCGGCTGCGGCTGATGGAGATTCCCGAAGAAACCGCGCCGCCCAAGGTGCTGGTGCGCGCGGCGCAACTGCGCCGGGCTGCGGCCGAGCACACCACGGCCGGCTGACCGGCAGGCCCGGCGGCGCTGCATAATGCGGCTTCAATGTCTTGGAGTCGCCCCATGCTGGACAGCGTCATCAATGAAACCGGCACCGACCCGCAATGGGCGGTGCTGTGGCTGCATGGCCTCGGTGCCGATGGCAACGACTTCGCGCCGATCGTGCCCGAACTGCTGCGCCCGCACTGGCCGGCTATCCGCTTCGTGTTCCCGCATGCGCCGGTGCAGCCGATCACCATCAACAACGGCCTGCCGATGCGGGCCTGGTACGACATCGTCAGCATGGACTTCCGCTCGCGGGCCGACGCCGCCGGCGTGGATGCGTCGGTGCAGGCGCTGGACGCATTGATCGAGCAGCAGATCGCCGGCGGCATTCCCGCCGAGCGGATCCTGCTGGCCGGCTTCTCGCAGGGCGGCGCGGTGATCCTCAGTGCGCTGTTGCGCCGCACGCGTCCGATCGGCGGGCTGATCGCGCTGTCCACCTACCTGCCTGACCCCGAGAACGCGGCTGCGCAGCGCGCGCCCGACGGTATCCGGCCGCCGGTGTTCATGGCCCACGGCACGCAGGATCCGGTGATCCCGCAGGCAATCGCCGCGCATACCGCGCAGACCCTCAAGGACCTCGGCTTCCCGCTGGAGTGGCACGCCTACCCGATGGCCCACCAGGTCTGCGCCGAGGAGTTGCAGGCGCTGGGCGACTGGCTGGACGCACGGTTCCAGACCACCTGAGCATGAACGACGCCCGCCAGCTGCCCTGGTTGCCCGAACTGTGCCGTCTGCCACGGCTGGCGGCGATGCTCGGCCTGGCCGAACTGGTGGTGGTGGTGGTGGCACTGGCGCCGGATGGCAGCCGCCACTGGAGCCTGTCCGACTTCCTGTCGGCCAGTGGCTTCGCGCTGTGGCTGGCGCTGGCGGTGACCGTGTGCCTGTGCGTGGCGCGCACGGCCTTGTCGCGCCTGCCGGAGTCGGTCGGCACTGCGCTGGCGGTGACGATGACCGCCTTGATCGCCGCGCTCTGCGCCGGCGTCGTGCATGGCCTGTACGGCGTGCTCGATACCCAGGGGTTCGCGCAGGAGGTCGGGTTCTGGCGCTTCACCCTCGGCAGCGCCACCATGACCGCGTTGATCGTTGCGCTGGCGCTGCGCTACTTCTACGTCAGCGATCGCTGGAGCGCGCAGACCGTGGCCAACGCACGCGCCCAGGCCGATGCGCTGCAGGCGCGGATCCGCCCGCATTTCCTGTTCAACAGCATGAACCTGATCGCCAGCCTGGTCCGCCGCGACCCGGTGGTTGCCGAACGCGCGGTACTGGACCTGTCGGACCTGTTCCGTGCCGCGCTCGGGGCCGGCGAGGGGGATTCCACCCTGCGCGATGAGTGCGAACTGGCCGAGCGCTACCTGTCGATCGAATCGCTGCGGCTGGGCGAGCGCCTGCAGGTGCAGTGGCAACGCGACGAACCGCTGCCGTGGTCGCTGCCGATGCCACGGCTGGTGCTGCAACCGCTGGTCGAAAACGCCGTGCTGCATGGCATTTCGCGCCTGCCCGGGGGAGGCGCCATCGTCATCGCGCTGTCCTGCACGGGCAACCAGCTGCACATCCGCGTGCGCAACCCGGCGCCGGATCCGCAGGCACGGGCGCTGCCGCTGGCGCACGGCGCCGGCCACGCGCAGCGCAGCATCGCCCACCGCCTGGCCTGGCGCTTCGGCCCGGCCGCGCGGATGACGGGAGCGTGGAGCGACGGCTACTATGCCTGCGACATCACCGTGCCGGTGCCCTGAGGAAACAGACGTGAAGGTGGTCATCGCCGACGACGAACCGCTGGCCCGGGAGCGCCTGCGCAGCCTGCTGGCCGAACAGCCCGGGGTGGAGGTGGTGGCCGAGGCCGAAAACGGCGAGCAGGCCCTGCATGCCTGTGCCGAACTGCAGCCGGACCTGGTGCTGCTGGACATCGCCATGCCCGGCCTGGACGGGCTGGAGGCCGCGCGCCACCTGGCCACCTTCGACCCGCGCCCGGCGGTGGTGTTCTGCACCGCCTACGATGCGCATGCGCTGTCGGCATTCGAAGCGGCGGCAATCGACTACCTGATGAAGCCGGTGCGTCCCGAACGCCTGGCCGCCGCGCTGGAACGTGCGCGCACCTTCCTGGCCGGCCGCAGCGGGCAACCGAGTGCACCCAGCCAGCAGGCGCGCACGCTGCTGTGCGCACGCCTGCGTGGCAGCCTGCGGCTGATCCCGATCGAAGACATCCATTACCTGCAGGCCGAAGAGAAGTACGTGGTGGTGCACCACGCCCGTGGCGAGGACCTGATCGAGGAATCGCTGAAGTCGCTGGAGGAGGAATTCGCCAACCGCTTCGTGCGCATCCACCGCAACTGCCTGGTCGCCCGCCACGAGCTGATCGAGCTGCGACGAAATGGCGCAGGCCAGGTCCAGGCCGTGCTGCGCCATGGCAAGGCGCCCTTGGAGGTGAGCCGCCGCTGCGTGGCCAGCATCAAGCAGGACCTCAAGCACCTGTAAAATGGGGCCATGAAAACCCTGCGCATCGCCACCCGAAAGAGCCCGCTTGCCTTGTGGCAGAGCGAATACGTCGCCGACCGCCTGCGCCAGGCGCACCCGGGGCTGGACGTGGTGCTGGTGCCCATGAGCACCCGCGGCGATGAAGTGCTGGACCGCTCGCTGGCCGCCATCGGTGGCAAGGGCCTGTTCCTGAAGGAGCTGGAGCTGGCGATGCTGCGCGGCGAAGCCGACTGCGCGGTGCATTCGCTCAAGGACGTGCCGATGGAGCTGGACGCACCGTTCGCGTTGCCGGCCATGTTGCCCCGGCATGATTCGGCCGATGGCTTCATCTCCAACCTGTACGCCTCGCTGGACGCGCTGCCGCTCGGCGCGCGCGTAGGCACCTCGTCGCTGCGTCGCCAGGCCCAGCTGCGCGCGCTGCGCCCGGACCTGGAACTGCTGGACCTGCGCGGCAACGTCAATACGCGCCTGGCCAAGCTGGACAACGGCGGCTACGACGCGATCGTATTGGCCGTGGCCGGGCTCGAGCGGCTCGGCCTGGGCGATCGCATCGTGGCCCGGCTCACCGCACCGGCGTGGCTGCCGGCACCGGCGCAGGGCGCGGTGACGGTGGAATGCAATGGCGAGGACGCCCAGGTGATGGCGCTGTTTGCCGCGCTGGACGATGCGCGTACCCGCGCCTGCGTGGAAGCCGAGCGGGCGATGAACCGCGCGCTGCATGGCAGCTGCCATGTGCCGGTCGCCGGCTTTGCGCAGTGGGAAGGCGAGGATCTGTTCCTGCAGGGCCTGGTCGGCGGCGTCGCTGATGGACGCACCGTGCGCGCTGAGGCACGTGGCCCGGGCAGTGATCCGGAGGCATTGGGGCAGTTGGTGGCGCGGGGACTGCTGGACGGCGGCGCGGGCGAACTGCTCGCGGTGTGAGGGGCCCGCTCAGCCGACCAACGGTCGGCTCTACCGCGCGGGGGCGGTGGGCGCGGCTGCGCCCACGGGCCTTATTTGAACTTGTACACCACGTTCATCGTGGTCAGCGTGTCGGTCTTGCGCTTGTCTTCGGCCACGTCGCTGTTGTAACGCGCCTGCCAGCCGGCCTTCAGCGCCAGGTGCTCGTTCATGCTCACCGACACGCCGAAATCATTCTGGCCGAAGGTGTTGTACGAGCCCGATTCCACCAGCAGCGTGTTGACCAGGTCGGTGTTAGGGGTCAGCGAGTACTTCACGTCGAACAGGCCGCGACCGATCAGGCCGGTGCGGGTGGCATCGTCTTCGGTGTTGTGCGTGCGGCGCACACCGGGGCCGATCTGCGCATCCATGTAGAAGCGGTCGCCTTCCACCAACCGGGTGCCGTAACCCAGACCGAAGGAGCTCTGCCGGTCGTAGGTGGCGAAATCGTCGCGCTCGTAACGCACCGTGGCGGTCAGCTGGCGGTGCTCGCCCAGCTGCAGCGCGCTGCCGGCACTGCCGGTGTAACGGTTGGCGGTGGTGTTGCTGCGCTTGGTGGTGGTGCCATCGTCATTGGTTTCGGTGTATTCCGAACGCGACCGCAGGCCGAACAGGTCCAGGCTGTGCACCCAGTCGTCGTCGGTATAGCGCAGGCGCAGGCGACCGTTCGCGCTTTCGGTGTTGCTGTTGCCGCGCGCCGAGGCGAAGCCGAATTCACCACCGCTGCCGCTCCATGGCGAGGTCATCGCCGCCGGGTCGGTGGTGTCCTGTGCAAAGGCCACAGGGGCACACAGCAGCAGGGGAACAAGCAACGAGACGCGCAGGGACATCAACGGTTCTCCGGATCGAACGGTGGGGGACAGGCAGCGGGGAATGATACTTGATGCATCCCGCGCGCAATTCCGCCATCGCCCCGCGCTTTAGCAGGGGTTCGGGCAGATCGCCTGTTCAGGGTAGCGCGATGCGCAGCGTCGGGTCATTGAAACGCGCGTAGCGCAACGTGATCCGGTAGGTCTGGCCATGGGTCTGGCCATCGCGCTCGATCTGCACCGGCAGGCCCTGCGCGTTGATCCAGTACAGCATCCCGTCCGGCGCGGCGCTGACGTGACGCACGCGGTACTTGTGCGCCGGCTGCCCGCCGACGGTCTCGCTGCCCAGATCCTCCACCTGCAACTGGGCCGGGGCAAGATCGGGCGGCAGCGGGTTGCGCCACTGCGCCAGCAGGCCCGGCGGCACCGGCACCTGGCGCACTTCACCGGCGCGCTGCAGGAAGAAGGTGTCGCCGATGATCAGCTGCGGGCCGTCGTCGGTCTGCAACCGGTAGCGGTCCGGGGCGACGAAGTCCATCGTGGTTTCCACCGTGCGCGGCCCCTGCATGCGCAGGGTGGCGTGGAAGCTGCGCAGCTGGCCGAAGCGCTGGCTGGCACCCAGCACCGCCTGCACCGGATCGACCGCCACCGGCAGCGTGCCCGGCGCCGCAGGCGGGGCCGTGGCCGCCGGATCGGCGCTCCCCCCGCAGCCGGACAACAGCGCGGACAGGAGGATGGCAGCGGGCAACAGGCGCATGGCAGGCGGCAACGGGTGGGTTTGGGGCCCTCACGATAGCCCAAGATGCGGCCGGAGCCGCCACAACGACGGCGACTCGGACATAATCGGGTCATGGACCGATATGAACGCATCAACGCCCTGCATCGTCTGCTGAAGTCCGCGCGCTATCCGGTGACGGTGGCGACCCTGCAGGAAAAACTGGAGTGTTCCCGCGCCACCGTCTACCGCGACCTGGCGTTCCTGCGCGATGCGCTGATGGCGCCGGTGGAGGGCGACGGCGAGGCCGGCTTCCGCTACCAGGACGACGAGAGCGACCGCTTCGAACTGCCCGGGCTGTGGCTCAGTTCCGAAGAGCTGCATGCGTTGCTGGCCTCCCAGCATCTGCTGGCGCGGACCGGTGGCGGCGTGCTGTCCTCGGTGCTGGCGCCGCTGCAGCAGCGCATCGAAGGCCTGCTCGCGGCCCAGGCCGGGGTCTCCACCTGGCCGGTCGACCGGGTTCGGGTGATCCCGCACCGTGGCCGCAAGTTCGACGAAGCCAGCTTCCGTGCGGTCGCCTCGGCGGTGCTGGAGCGCAAGCAGCTGGCCTTTGAATACCGCGCGCGTTCCACCGATGAGGCGACCAAGCGCACGGTCTCGCCGCAACGCATGACCCATTACCGCGACAACTGGTACCTCGATGCCTGGGACCACGGTCGTGAGGGCCTGCGCAGTTTCGCCGTGGACCGCATCTACAAGGCGCGGGTGGTGGACACCGTCGCCCGCGACGTCGATGACAACGAGCTGGACGAACAGCTGGGCGCCAGCTACGGCATCTTCTCCGGCCCGCCCAAGGGCTGGGCCACGATCGTGTTCAGTGCCAAGGCCGCGCGCTGGGTGGCCGACGAACACTGGCATTCCAGGCAGCAGGGGCGCTTCCTGGCCGATGGCCGCTACGAGTTGAAGGTGCCTTACAGCGTCTCGCGCGAGCTGCTGATGGACGTGCTGCACTACGGCTCGGACGCGGAGATCATCGAGCCGGTGATGCTGCGCGAGCAGGCCAAGGCGCTGCTCGCGCTGGCGTTGACCAACTACGAGTAACGGCGCGGCGGGCGCCCGCCCGTCCGCATGGCTCATGCCCGCCGGTCATATGGCCCCGGATACCGCAAGGCCGGGGCGTACGGTATGGTTGGGCGCTATCGTTGCCCCCGGATACCGCCCCCCATGAAGAAGACCCTGCTGCTCCCGCTGCTTGCCGCCGCGCTGGCCCTGGCCGCCTGCGGCAAGCCCAACGCCGATTCCCAGAAGCTGGTGGTGGCCGCGACGGCCGTGCCGCATGCGGAGATCCTGGCGGTGGTCAAGCCGATCCTGCAGAAGGAAGGCCTCGAGCTGGACGTACGCGTGTTCAATGACTACGTGCAGCCCAACGACCAGCTGGTGCAGAAGCAGGTGGACGTCAACTACTTCCAGACCGAACCCTACCTGGACGCCTACAACCGCGACCGCAAGACCGACCTGGTCAAGGTCGTCGGCGTGCATATCGAGCCGTTCGGTGCGTACTCGCGCCGCTTCAAGTCGCTCGATGAAGTGCCCGTCGGTGCCGACGTGGTGATTCCCAACGATCCGAGCAACAACAGCCGCGCACTGATCCTGCTGCACAAGGCCGGCCTGATCACGCTGAAGGATCCGACCAACGCCTTGGCCACCCAGCGCGACATCATCGCCAACCCCAAGCAGCTCAAGTTCCGCGAACTGGATTCGGCGATGCTGCCGCGCGTGCTCGACCAGGTCGACCTGGCCCTGATCAACACCAACTACGCGCTCGATGCTGGGCTCAACCCGACCCAGGACGCACTGGCGATCGAAAGCAAGGATTCGCCGTACGTGAACTTCCTGGTCGCCCGCCCGGACAACAAGGACGACGCCCGCGTGCAGAAGCTGGCCAAGGCCCTGACCAGCCCGGAAGTGAAGGCCTTCATCGCCGAGAAATACAAGGGCGCGGTGCTGCCGGCGTTCTGATCGCCGGCGTCACCCCACCCGGAACCCCATTGTGGCCTGTACCGCCTGTTGCCAGCCGGCATACAGCGCCTCGCGATGGTCCACCGGCATCTGCGGCGTGAAGCGCCGGTCCACCGCCCACTGCTGGGCGATCTCCGCCCGGCTGGACCAGAACCCGGTGGCCAGGCCGGCCAGGTAGGCCGCGCCCAGCGCGGTGGTCTCGGCCACCTGCGGGCGCAGCACCGGCACGCCGAGGATGTCGCTCTGGAACTGCGCCATGAAGTCGTTGGCGATCGCGCCCCCGTCGGCGCGCAGCTCCTTCAGTTCGATGCCCGCATCGGCCTGCATCGCCGCCAGCACGTCGCGGGTCTGGTAGGCCATCGATTCCACCGCCGCCCGGATGAAGTGCTCCTTGCCGGTGCCACGGGTCAGGCCGAACATCGCCCCGCGCACATCGCTGCGCCAATACGGCGCGCCCAGGCCCACGAAGGCCGGCACCAGGTAGACCCCGCCGGTGTCGGGCACGCGTTCGGCATAGGCCTGGCAGTCGCTGGATTTGCCGAACATGCGCAGCCCGTCGCGCAGCCACTGCACCACCGAGCCGGCCACGAAGATCGATCCTTCCAGTGCGTACTCGACATGCCCGTCGATGCCCCACGCCAGCGTGGTCAGCAGGCCGTTGTTGGACACCACGGCCTTGTCACCGGTATTCATCAGCATGAAGCAGCCGGTGCCATAGGTGTTCTTGGCCATGCCCGGCTCGAAACAGGCCTGCCCGAACAATGCTGCCTGCTGGTCGCCGGCGATGCCGGCGATCGGAATGCGCTGGTCGAAGAAGAACTGCGACTGGGTGCTGGCATACACCTCGCTGGAGCTGCGCACCTGCGGCAGCATGGCGCGCGGGATGTCCAGCAGCTGCAGCAGCTGCTCGTCCCAGTCCAGGGTGTGGATGTTGAACAGCAGCGTGCGCGCGGCATTGCTGTAGTCGGTGACGTGGGCGGTGCCGCCGCTGAGGTTCCACACCAGCCAGCTGTCGATGGTGCCGAACAGCAGTTCGCCACGCTCGGCGCGGGCCTGTGCCCCGTCCACGTGGTCCAGGATCCAGCGGATCTTGGTGGCTGAAAAATAGGCGTCGATGAGCAGGCCGGTCCGCGCGCGCACCAGTGGCTCATGGCCATCGGCCTTGAGCCGTTCGCAGATGGCATGGCTCTGCCGCGATTGCCAGACGATGGCATTGTGGATCGGCTGGCCGGTGGCCTTGTCCCAGACCACGGTGGTTTCGCGCTGGTTGGTGATGCCGATGGCGGCGATCTGGCGCGCGTCGACCTGCTCGCGGTTGAGCAGCTCGGTCAGGGTGGTATAGACGCTGGTGAGGATCTCGCGCGGGTCGTGCTCGACCCAGCCCGGCGCGGGAAACAGCTGGGCGAACTCGCGCTGTGCGCTGCCGACGAGGCGTCCGCTGCGATCGAACAGGATCGCGCGGGAACTGGTGGTGCCCTGGTCGATGGCGAGCACGTACTGCTTGTCCATGCCTTGCTCCGTACGACGATTCGAGGTGACGCCACAGCCTACGCCATCGCCGCCACGCGCTGCTGCAGGTACTGGGCAAGTACGGCGCGCTGCGCCGCATCCAGGCGCAGGCCCAGCCGGGTGCGTCGCCACAGCAGGTCGTCGGGATCGCGGACCCATTCGTGTGCGATGAGGTAATCGACTTCGCGCTGGTACAGGCCTGCGCCGAAGTGCGTGCCCAGCTGCACCGGCGTGGCCGCTGCGCCAAGCAGGGCGGCCGCGCGCGTGCCATAGCGTCGCGCCAGGCTCGCCAGCAGGGTCGGTGGCTGGTGCGGATAGCGCGACTGCAGGCGCGCCTGCACGGTGTGCGCGTCGCCGCCGTCGCCACCGGGCAGGGCGGGCCCGGTGGCGGTCCAGGCCGGTTCGCTGCGGCCCAGGACCGGCGCAAGCTGGTCGACCGCTTCTTCGGCGAGGGTGCGGTAGGTGGTGAGCTTGCCGCCGAGCACGCTGAGCAGCGGCGCCTGGCTGGCGTCCAGCTGCAAGCGGTAGTCGCGGGTGACTTTGGCCGCCTCATGATGGTGGTCGGCCAGCAGCGGGCGGACGCCGCTGTAGCTCCAGATCACGTCGGTCGGTTGCACGGGTACGCGCAGCCAGCGGTTGACCGCCTCGCACAGGTAGGCCACCTCGCTGCCCGCAGCCTGTACCTGGGCAGGATCGCCGTCGTAATCCACGTCGGTGGTGCCGATGAGGGTGAAGTCCTGTTCGAACGGCAGCACGAAGACGATGCGTTGATCCGGTTGCTGCAGCAGGTAGGCGCTGTCATGCGCGTACAGGCGCGGTATGACGATATGACTGCCCTGGACCAGGCGCAGGCCGATCGGGGCGTCCATGCCGGCGCGTTCGAGCAGGTTGCCGGCCCACGGTCCGGTGGCGTTGACGACGGCGCGGGTGCGCAGCCGCTGCACGCTGCCATCGGTGGTGCGCAGTACCGCCCACCAGTGATCGCGGTGGCGGATGAGCTGTTCGCAGCGGGTGCGCACGCGGATCTGCGCGCCGCGTTCGTGTGCGTCCAGGGCATTGAGCACGACCAGGCGGGCATCGTCGACGCGGGCATCGGCGTAACTGAAGCCACGGCGGAAGCCGGTCTGAAGCACGGCGCCACGCGGATCGCGACGCAGGTCGAGTCGTTGCGAGCGCGGGAATGCGGCGCCAGCGTGGCCGAGGTGGTCGTACAGCCACAGGCCGGCATGCAGCATCCATCCCGGGCGCAGGTGCGGGGCCTGGGGCAGGACGAACTCGGTGGGGATGACCAGGTGCGGGGCGAGGCGGTGCAGGACGCTGCGTTCGCGCAGGGCTTTGCGGACCAGGCCGAATTCGCCGTACTGCAGGTAGCGCAGGCCGCCGTGGATGAGTTTGGTGCTGGCGCTGGAGGTATGCGCGGCCAGGTCGTCCTGTTCGCACAGGCACACCGACCAGCCGCGCCCGGCGGCGTCCCGGGCGATGCCGGCGCCATTGATGCCGCCGCCAATGACCAGCAGGTCGAGCATCGGTTCCGTTCCGGTTCCTTCCATCCCCATCCCCGGCAGTGCGATGCGGGCAGTATCGGCGGTGGCGGGACAAGGGGGAATGAAAAGTGTTTTTTTGTGCGTCGGCTGTCCCGGGCAGGGCAGGGGCCTGTGAGTCCCGCCAACTCACCCATGCCAGTCCAGCCAATACGGGCGAGCGATCCGGCGAATTTCATCTACGCAGTGGCGCGGATAATCCAAAATCCGACGACAGCGAAGCCCGAAAACGACAACGGGCCCGCGAGGGGCCCGTTGAGTACTGCATTGAACGCGTGGCGGGCGCTTAGAAGCGGGCGCCGATGCCGAAGCCGACGGTCCACGGGTCCAGCTTGGCCTTGTCGCCGGTGTTGTCACCGTTGATGGTCAGCTCCGGACGCGAATGCATGTAGCGGGCATCGGCGCGGGCGAACCAGGTGCTGTTGATGTTCATGTCCACACCCACGGTGCCGATCGCGCCCTTGGCGGTCTTCAGACCAATGTGGCCCACGTCGCTGGCCAGTTCTTCATTGCTGAAGTTGGACTCGTAGTAACCCACGCCGACGAACGGACGGAAGACATTGTCCGCCTGGCCGAAGTGGTACTGGCCGCTCAGCGCGATCGGCTGCTGCTCGACGGTGCCCAGACGCGCGCCATCGGTGCCGCGCACGCGGTGATCGAACTTGTCGGCAGCGCCCCACAGCTCAACGGCCCAGTTGTCGTTGATGTAATAGCTGAAGCTCAGGGTCGGGGCCGGGCCGCCGTCCACCTTGCGCACGCCGTCGATGGGATCGTTCTTCGGCTGCAGCAGCGAGACGCCGCCAACCACGGCAAAATGCTTGCCCGAAGCGGTGTCGGTGCTGGAATCCTGCGCGAAAGCGGCCGGTGCGAAGGCCAGGGCGGTCAGGGTTGCCAGGGTCAGGGTGCGAATGGAGCGCATGGGGGAATCTCCTCAGGGTGTTTTTGTTCTGGGCCCCTTTGTTCCGGGGCGAGGCAAACGTAGTCCCCGCAACATGAATCGAATCCGACGCGCGTTAAAATTTAGTTTGTTCCGTTCAGCGAACAGCAGAAAACGCCTGAAAAATCGGCCATTGTCACGATCGAGGATGTTCATGCACCTGGTGGAGATGTGATGGAAGAAACGACATGCATCGGCTTTCCCGCGCAGGTGTCCGGCGATTGTCGCGTGCTGGTGCTGGGCTCGATGCCTAGCGTGGCATCGCTGCAGGCCGCGCAGTACTACGCCCATCCGCGCAATCGTTTCTGGCCGCTGATGCAGGCGCTGTGTGGCGTCGAGGCGGCGCTGCCGTATGCAACGCGCATCGCTGCGTTGAATGCCAGCGGCGTCGGGTTGTGGGATGTGATCGGTCAGTGCCGACGCCGTGGCAGCCTGGATGCGTCGATCGTGCGCGGTAGTGAGGTGCCCAATGCGCTGGGTGCACTGATCGCCACGTTGCCGCAGCTGCGCGCGGTTGCCTGCAACGGGGGTACCGCGCACCAGGCCTTTCTGCGTTTCATCGCACCGACGTTGGCACAGACCGGCCGCCCGCTGCCGATCTGGTCGCTGCCGTCCACCAGCCCGGCCAACGCGGCCTGGCCGCTGCCGAAGCTGCAGGCCGCCTGGCAACCGCTGGCCGATGCACGGCGGCCGTGAGTCGATGACACCGGCGCGCGGCGGGGGACAATACGGTACCGACTGGAAAATACTGCTTCGTGCTGTACCAAGCGCAAGCCGGGCAAAGCAGGCCGCTGCAACAGGTTGTCCCGGGACAGGGGGAGCAAAAGTTCGCCCAGCCGGTTGGCGCTGACGCCTCCTGCCCCCACAATAGGCGATTCCCTACACCAGATTGCCGGAGTTATCCCCATGGCCGAAATCAAGGAAGCACTTGTCCCCGATATCGGTGACTACAGCGATATCCCGGTAATCGAGGTGCTGGTCGCCGTTGGAGACACCGTCAAGAAGGACCAGGGCCTGGTCACGCTGGAATCGGACAAGGCCACGATGGAGGTGCCGTCCTCGGTGGCCGGCGTGGTCAAGGAGATCAAGGTCAAGGTGGGCGACAACCTGTCCGAAGGCAAGGTCGTTGCCCTGATCGAAGTCAGCGAGGGCGAGGCCAAGCCGGCCGCCGCCGCCGCGCCGGCCCCGGCGGCCAAGACCGAAGCGGCCGAGACCGCGACCAAGGTCGAGCCGGTCGCCGCTGCCGCCGAGCCGGACAAGCTGGCCGCCCGCGAGATCGAGCAGGCGGCCGCCAAGGCGACCCAGCCCGCCCCGGCCGCTGCCGCGCCGTCCGCCGGTGCCCCGACCAGCCCGCCGGTGCAGTTCAACGCCGACAGCGTGCTGCCGCAGAAGGTGCCGTATGCCTCCCCGGCGGTGCGCGTGTTCGCCCGCGAGCTGGGGGTGGACCTGAATCAGCTGAGCGGCACCGAAAAGGGCGGCCGCATCACCAAGGGCGACGTG
>NZ_DAMAGC010000117.1:0-13030 GCF_031995405.1 Stenotrophomonas sp.
CCGGGTGTAGAGCTTGTCGGTCTCCGGCGTGTTGATCGAGTAAGTGAACATCTTGGCGGCCACGTCGGCCGGCGGGTAGATGGTCGGATCGGTGCGGATCGCCTCGTCCACCAGCGCGGTGGCCTTGCTCACCGGGTTGGCGTAATGGATGAAGTTGGTGTTGGCCGCGGCCACCTTCGGTTCGAGCAGGTAGTTGATGAAGGCATACGCTTCCTCCGGGTGCTTGGCATCCTTGGGGATGGCCAGCATGTCGAACCACTGCGGGGCGCCTTCGCGCGGGATCGAGTAGGCCACGGTCACGCCGTTGTTGGCCTCCGCCGCGCGGTCACGGGCCTGGATGATGTCGCCCGACCAGCCCACCACCAGGCAGGTGCCGCCATTGGCCAGCGAGCCCACGTACTGGGAGGAGTGGAAGTTCTGCACGTAAGGACGGATGCCCTTGAGCAGCGCGGCGGCCTTTTCCAGCGTGGCCGGGTCCTGGCTGTGCGGATCTTCGCCCAGGTAGTGCAGCGCGATCGGGATCATGTCCGAAGGCGTGTCCAGGATGGTGATCCCGCAGTCCTTCATCTTGGCGATGTTTTCGGGCTTGAAGATCAGGTCCCAGCTGTTGGCGATGTCGGTACTGCCGCCGAAACGCTGTTTGAGCAGTTCCACGTTGTAGCCGATGCCGGTGGTGCCGATCATGTACGGCACACCGTACTGGTTGCCCGGGTCCTGCTGCGCGATGCGCTTCATCACGTCCGGGTCGAGGTTGGCCAGGTTCGGGATCTTGCTCTTGTCCAGCGGCAGGAACACGCCGGCCTTGATCTGGCGGCCGAAGAAATTCAGCGTCGGCACCACCACGTCGTAGCCGCTGTTGCCGGCCAGCAGCTTGGTTTCCACCATTTCGTCGCTGTCGAACACATCGTAGGTGACCTTGGCGCCGGTGGCCTTCACGAAGTTGGGGATGGTGTCTTCGGCGATGTAGTCACTGTAGTTGTAGACGTTCAGCACCTTGCTGTCGTCCGGCTTGCCGCCGCCACAGGCGCTGAGCACGGATACGGCAATGCCGAGGGTGAGGATTCGCAGCTTCATCGGACTCTCCACAGGTCAGGTGCGAGATGGGGGAACCGGCCAGACCGGTACGACGGGTGCCAGCCTAACGGGCATGCCCGTATTTTCCCAGCACACGGCCCTCACGGCCATGCCGGATCTGGCGGTGGCGGCCGGCTCAGACGTTGAGCAGCAGGAACTCGCGCTCCCACGAGCTGATCACCCGGAAGAAGGTCTCGTATTCCTTGCGCTTGACCGACACATAGGCGCGGCAGAAGCGTTCGCCCAGCATCTCGCGCAGTTCCGGGCAGCCTTCCAGCCCGTCCAGCGCCTCGCCCAGCGAACGCGGCAGGTCGTAGCCCAGTTCCTTGGCGCTGCCGCTGATCGGCGCGGTCGGCGAGCCCTGCTCGCGGATGCCGAGCAGGCCGGCGGCCAGGGTGGCGGCCATGGCCAGGTAGGGGTTGGCGTCCGAGCCGGCGAACCGGCTCTCCACCCGCATGTTTTCCGGGGTATCCAGCGGCACGCGCAGGCCGCAGGTGCGGTTGTCGAAGCCCCAGTGCACGTTGCTGGGCGAGACTTCGCCGAACACCAGGCGGCGGTAGGAATTCACGTTCGGGGCGAAAAACGCCATCGCCATCGGCACGTATTTCTGCAGCCCGGCCAGGTAATGGCCGAACAACGGGCTGAAATCCTCGCCGCCATGCTCGCCGGTGAACACGTTGTGGCCGTCACTGATCCGCAACAGGCTCTGGTGGATGTGCATGGCACTGCCGGGTTCGTTCTCCATCGGCTTGGCCAGGAAGGTGGCATATACCCCGTGCCGCATCGCCGATTCGCGCATGGTGCGCTTGAACAGGAACACCTGGTCGGCCAGATCCATCGCGTTGGCGTGGGTGAAGTTGACCTCAAGCTGCGCCGCGCCGGATTCGTGGATGAGCGTGTCCACGTCCAGCTTCATCGCATCGCAGTAGTCGTACATCAGATCCAGGATGGGATCGAACTCGTTGACCGCATCGATGGAATAGGACTGGCGCGCGGTTTCCGGGCGGCCGGAGCGGCCGGCCGGCGGCAGCAGCGGGAAGTCCGGGTCGGTGTTCTTCTGCACCAGGAAGAATTCCAGCTCCGGCGCCACCACCGGGCGCAGGCCCAGTTCGGCATAGGCGTCCAGTACCCGCCGCAGCACGTTGCGCGGGGCCAGTTCGTGGGGCTCGCCGTGCTTGGTATAGCAGTCGTGGATGACCTGCGCGGTCGGGTCGGTGGCCCACGGCACCATCCGCACGGTGTCCGGGTCCGGGCGCAGGATCATGTCCGAATCCGACGGCGAGGTCAGTTCGTAGTAATCGTCCGGAAACTCGCCGGTGACCGTGGTGGCGAAAATGCCCTCGGGCAGGCGCGTGCCGTAGTCGTGGGAGAACTTGTCGGCCGGGATGATCTTGCCGCGCGCATTGCCGGTGATGTCCGGCACCAGGCACTCCACCTCGGTGATGCGCCGCTCCTTGAGCCAGCGCAGCAGCGCGCTCTCCTCGGGCACCGGTGGCGCGGCAGCCTTGCGCGAGGGCGTGGCCGCCTTGCGCGACGAGGGGGGGGACTTGCGCGAACGCGTTCGGGTGGTCATGACCGGTCTGCTTTGCGGGAGTAACGGCGACAAGCAT
This sequence comes from Stenotrophomonas sp., assembly GCF_031995405.1. Taxonomy (GTDB): domain Bacteria; phylum Pseudomonadota; class Gammaproteobacteria; order Xanthomonadales; family Xanthomonadaceae; genus Stenotrophomonas. The sequence goes on from NZ_DAMAGC010000117.1 coordinate 2,685, forward strand.
CGCCGAAGGCTCGGAAAATGCGGTGATGGAACGGGTTTTCGGTGACACGCCATTCCGGATGCCACTGTACTCCGAGCACGAAGGCGTGCGCGGGACTGCGCGCGGCCTCGATGAGGCCGTCATCGGCGCGCGCCTCCACCCACAGCCCCGCCGCGAGCCGATCGACGCCCTGCCCGTGCACCGAATTGACCGTGACCGCATCGGCGCCGGCCCAGTCTGCCAGCCACCCGCCCTGGACCAGCCGCACCGGGTGCGCCGGACCGTACTGGTGTTCGACCGGCGCATCGGGATCTTCGCGATGGTCCATCAGGCCGGGCACGGCGTGCACGCGTTGGTGCAGCGTGCCGCCGAGGGCCACGTTGAGTTCCTGGAAACCGCGGCAGATGGCCAGCACCGGCAGGTCGCGTGCGAGTGCGGCCTGCAGCAGCGATAGTGCCGCGGCATCGCGCGCGGGATCGTGCAGATTGCCCGGCCAGCTGGGGGCGCCGCCGTAGTGCTGCGGCTCGATGTTGCTCACCGCGCCGGTCAACAGCAGCCCGTCGAGGCGGTCCAGCCAATCCTCGGCCGGCAGCGCAGGCTGCAGGCTGGGCAACAGCACCGGCGTGACCGCCGCTGCCAGGCACAGCGCGCGGATGTACTTTTCGCCGGCGACCGCGAACCGGTGATGGCCCAGCATCGTACTGTCGGTGGGCAGGCCGACCCAGGGCGGCGGGACCATGCGTCATGCTCGGATGACCTGCCTGCACGTTACCGCCGGGCTGCAACCGGGCGCAACCGGCGGCGGTCCGTCACATGCCTGCGCGCGTGCCTGCGACAGACTGGCCGCTGTTCCGGGGCCGGGTTGCTGGCATGCTGTCGCCATGAGTTCCGTTTTTTCGCGCCATTCCGGCCAGGACCACGTTGCCAGCTGGTACGCCGACAGCGTGCCGGCCCAGCCCTTGCGTGCGCCGCTGGCGGGCAACCTGGACACCGACGTGTGCGTGCTCGGCGCCGGCTACACCGGCCTGTCGGCGGCGTTGTCGCTGGCCGAGCGTGGTTTCCGCGTGGTGGTGCTGGAGGCGCAGCGGGTGGGCTGGGGCGCGTCCGGGCGCAACGGAGGCCAGGCCATCGTCGGCTATGGCTGCGAGGTGGACACGCTCGAACGCCTGGTGGGCGCGGACGATGCTCGCCACCTGTTCGATTTCTCGCGTGAAGGCATGGCGCTGCTGCGCCAGCGGCTGCAGCATTACCAGATCGAGTGTGACTGGCGCGATGGCCATGCCAGCGTGCCGATCCGCGCGCGCCAGGAACGCACGCTGCGCGCGGGCATGATCGAACTGGCCGAGCGCTACGACTACCCCCTGCAGTGGTGGGATCGCCAGCAGCTGCGCGAGCAGCTGGACAGCCCGCGCTACAGCGGGGCGATGTTCGATGCGGCCAGTGGCCATCTGCACCCGCTGGCCTATGCGCAGGGCCTGGCGCGCGCGGCCGAATCGCTGGGCGTGAGGATCCTGGAACAGTCACCGGTGCTGCAGCTGGTCCGCGGCGCGCGCCCGCAGCTGCGTACCGCACAAGGCGCGGTCAGCGCCGACCACGTGGTGATCGCCGGCAATGCGCTGCTGCAGGGCATCGCACCGGAACTGGAAGCGCGGATCATGCCGGTGGGCACCTACATCGCGGCGACCCCGGCGCTGGGCGCCGAGCGCGCGCGCGGGTTGATCCGCAACGACATGGCCGTGGCCGATGTCAGCTGGGCGCTGGATTATTTCCGGCTCAGCGCCGACCACCGGCTGTTGTTCGGCGGGCGCGCCAGCTATTCGGCGTTGCCCCCGCCGGGCCTGCGCGGGGTGATGACCCGGCGCATGCACCAGGTGTTTCCGCAGCTGGCCGATGTGGCCATGGAGCAGGTCTGGGGGGGGTACGTGGACATCACCCGCAACCGGGCGCCGGACTGGGGCCGGCTCACGCCCAACGTGTATTTCGCGCAGGGTTTCTCCGGGCACGGCGTGGCCGCCACCGGGCTGGCCGGGGCGGTGCTCGCCGAGGCCATTGCCGGGCAGGCCCAGCGTCTGGATGTCTTCGCGCGGATTCCGCACGCGCGTTTTCCGGGCGGGCGATGGATGCGTACGCCGCTGCTGGTGGTGGCGATGTCCTGGTACAAGCTGCGCGATGTTCTGTGGTGAGCCGGCCCTAAAGTTGCAGGTGAAATTGCCGCTATCCCTGCCGACCCACTCGAAATCGAGCGTACGCCAGATGCCGGCTTTGTTGCAGGGCGCTTTCGACAGCGACCCCGGTGATGCCTTGCCCCAGCGGATCCTGCTGGTGGAAAACTCGCGCACGTTCACCAGCATGCTGCGCGAGGCGATCGAGCAGCGCCTGGAGCTGCCGGTGTCGGTGGCCACCAGCCTGGCCGAAGCCGGACGCCTGCTCGATGAGGAACAGGGCTGGTTCCTGGTCCTGACCGGGCTGGTGCTGGCCGATGGCGACCGCGACAAGGTGGTGGAGTACTTCCTGTCGCGCGGGCTGCCCACGGTGGTGGTCAGCGGGGTATACGACGAGGACCTGCGCAAGCGCGTGCTGCAGCAGCAGATCATCGACTACGTGCTCAAGAACACCCCCGGCAGCATCGACTACCTGGTGTGGCTGGTGCAGCGGCTGGAGCGCAACCGGCGCATCGCCGCGCTGGTGGTGGACGATTCGATGTCGGCGCGGATGTACGCCGCCTCGCTGCTGCGCATGTACGGCCACGAAGTCTACGAAGCGGCCGATGGCGCCGAGGGGCTCAAGGCGATCGAGGCGCATCCGGCGATCCGGCTGGCGGTGGTCGACCAGGAAATGCCCGGCATGGAAGGGGTGGAGTTCACCCGCCGGCTGCGCACGCTGCGTTCGCGCGACAAGGTCGCGGTGATCGGCATCTCCGGCAATACCGATCCGTCGCTGATCCCGCGCTTCCTCAAGAACGGCGCCAACGACTTCCTGCGCAAGCCCTTTTCGCGCGAGGAATTCTTCTGCCGCGTCTCGCAGAACGTGGACCAGCTGGAGCTGATCGGTACGCTGCAGGACCTGGCCACGCGCGACTTCCTGACCGGACTGCCCAACCGCCGCTGCTTCCTGGAACAGAGCCAGCGCCAGCTGCCCCAGCTGCACCACGACGGCGAGCGGGTGGCGGTGGCGATGATCGACATCGACCACTTCAAGCACATCAACGACACCCACGGCCACGAAGCCGGCGACGATGCACTGCGCGCGGTGGCCGGTGCCGTGGCCGCGCACGCGCGCGCGGAAGACCTGATCGCGCGCTTTGGTGGCGAGGAATTCTGCCTGCTGGTACCGGGCCTGGAAGAAGATGAAGCCCGCGGCTACTTCGAGCTGCTGCGCCAGCGCATTGCCGCGCTGGAGGTGAAGGTGGGCGAGACCACCCTGCGCATGACCGTGAGCATCGGCCTGTGCTGCCTGCGCCCGCAGCGCGACTCGCTGCACCGGCTGATCTCCGAAGCCGACCGCCAGCTGTACCTGGCCAAGGCGGGCGGCCGCAACCAGGTCAGCTGCACCAGCGTGGCCAGTGCCGCCCGGGAAGCCGCCCTGGCGCCTTGATCGAGATCAACGCGGTGCCGCCGCCCCGCACCTAGAGTCGTTTCCAGTTGAACATCACGGGGAACGCACCATGGCACTTCTGGTCTGGCAGGACGACCTGAACATCGGCATCGACGTCATCGACCACCAGCACATGCGGATCGTGGAGATGCTCAACCACCTGCACGTGGCGCAGACCAGCCTGCAGCGGCTGGCGGTGGCCGAGGTGATCGACGAACTGGTGGACTACACCATGTCGCATTTCGCCTTCGAAGAAGAACTGATGGAAGAAGCCGGTTATCCGTTCTGCGCGGCGCACAAGCGCGTGCACGAGATTTTCGGCAAGCGCGTGTCCGAGTATCGGCTGCGCTTCCAGTCCGGCGAGGACGTCACCGACGAACTGCGCACGATGCTGTCACGCTGGCTGTTCAACCACATCCGCGGCGATGACAAGGCCTATGCGCCGCAGGTCAAGCAGCACCTGAACCAGTTTGCCCGCGACCACCAGCAGGGCAGCTGGCTGGGACGCACGCTCAAGCGTTTTTTCCGCTAAGCGCGGCGCGGCGGCCCATCGCCAGCAGTGCCAGGATGGTGACCAGCGCGGTCAGGCACAGGTAATAGCCAACGGCCAGCAGGCCGAAGCGTTCGGCCAGCCAGGTAGCCACGTAGGGCGCCGGTGCCGCGCCGAGGATGCCGGCCAGGTTGAACGACAGAGACGCGCCGGTGTAACGCACCTGCACCGGGTAGATCTCGGCCAGGAAGGTGCCGCACGGGCCGTAGGTCAGCCCCATCAGGAACATGCCCAGCGACAGGAAGCCCAGCACCAGCCACGGGCTGCCGGCCCGGAACAGCGGTGCGAACAGCACCCCGAAAGCCAGGATCAGGCCGCTGGCGACGATCATCGTGCGGCGCGTGCCCCAGCGGTCCCCATACAGCGCCGACAGCGGGATGCCGGCCGCGAAGAACAGCATGCTGGTCATCTGCAGCAGCAGGAAATCCGAGCGCGTGTAGTGCAGCACCGTGGTGCCGTAGCCCAGGGTGAACACGGTCATCAGGTAGAACAGCACGAAGGTGGCGAACGCGCCCAGCGTGCCCATCACCAGCGCGAAGGGATGCTCGCGGATCACCGTCCACATCGGCAGCTTGACCCGCTCGTTGCGGTCCAGCGCCGCCTGGAACTGCGGGGTCTCATGGATGTTCAGGCGCACCCACAGGCCCACGGCCACCAGCAGCGAGCTGGCCAGGAACGGGATGCGCCAGCCCCACTGCAGGAAGTCGGCATCGCTCATCAGGCGGCCGAGCAGCAGGAAGATGCCGGCCGAGAGCAGGAAGCCCAACGGCGCGCCGAGCTGCGGGAACATGCCGTACCAGGCGCGTTTGCCCGGCGGCGCGTTCTCGGTGGCCAGCAGCACCGCCCCACCCCACTCACCGCCCAGCCCCAGCCCCTGGCCGAACCGGCACAGGGCCAGCAACGCCGGCGCCAGGATGCCGATGCTGGCATGCGTGGGCAGCAGGCCGATGGCCACCGTTGAAACGCCCATCGTCAGCAGCGCCGCCACCAGCGTGGCCTTGCGCCCGATCCGGTCGCCGTAATGACCGAACACCGCCGAGCCCACCGGACGCGCCACGAAGGCCACCGCGAAGGTCGCCAGTGACTGCAGCAGGGCGGCGCCATCGCTGCTCTGCGGGAAGAACAGGTGCGGGAACACCAGCACCGCCGCGGTGGCGTAGATGTAGAAATCGAAGAACTCGATGGTGGTGCCGATCAGGCTGGCCAGCAGGATGCGGCGCGGGGAGTTGACGGCAGGTGCGGCGGGAGTCGACATCGGGCACACGAAAAAGGGCAGCTGCCGGATTCTGCCATGCCCCCACCCCGGCGCGGCGGATGGTTGCAGACGTGACCGTCGGGCTGTGACCGCCTGCCCAGCCGATGCGATGCTGCGGAACTCCGCGCGCGGGCAGCGGTCAGAGCAGGTCGATCCCGTCAGGATGGACATGGAATGTCATCATCAAGGATGTCGTCGCCGGGCCTGCGCTGGCGCCACCCCTGCGCGATCGCGGTCGTGATCGCGGTGCACGGGCTGATGTTGGACGTGCTGCTCGGGCCGGGGCCAGCGACGTGGGTGGACGACGAGGAAGACCGTCCCAGCGTGCGTTGGCTGCCGCGTCCCGCGCCATTGCCGGTGCCATTGTTACGGGCCCCCAGGCCGCCGGCTGCGGCGCGCCCCGCGCCCGCGTCAGTGCCGCCCGCCGCGTCGGTGGCCCTTCCCGCAGCGCCGCCGTCCACTGCCCCGCCGGATGCCGGCCCGTTGAACCTGCATGTGCCCGGCCTCGGTCCAGGCAGTGACGGACTGGGCAGCGCCACCTTCGCCCCACGCCTGATCGGACGCCGCGATGCACATCGCGCCTTCGCCCCGCCGCCGAAGCGTTTCCGCATGCAGCGCGGACTGACCCCCGAGCAGCTCGTGCAGGGCATTGCGCAGGCACTGCAGATGTGGCCGCCGGGGTACGTCGTCGATCCGTGTCGGCTGAGTACCGCACAGGTCGACTATTTCCAGCAGGCGGTCGACGAACGCGACCGCGACCTGCTGCGCGAGGCGCTGATCCACCAGCGCCAGGATTGCTGACTCTTCTTGCCCGCCCATTACCCGCCCAGGTGAATCCAGGTCGCCTTGAGCTCGGTGTACTTGTCGAACGCATGCAGCGATTTGTCGCGGCCGATGCCGGACTGCTTGTAGCCGCCGAACGGTGCGGTCATGTCGCCGCCATCCCACTGGTTGACCCACACACTGCCGGCGCGCAGCTGGCGGGCCACGCGGTGGGCGCGGCCGAGATCGCCGGTCCACAGCCCGGCGGCCAGCCCGTAGCTGGAATCGTTGGCCAGGCGCAGCGCATCGGCCTCGTGGTCGAAACCGAGCACCGACAATACCGGCCCGAAGATCTCTTCGCGCGCGATGGTGTGGCTGGCATCGACCTCGTCGAACACGGTCGGCTGCACATAGCTGCCACCGGCGACCACCTCCACCCGCTTGCCGCCCAGCAGCAGGCGTGCGCCTTCCGCCTGCCCGCGGTTGATGTAGTCCAGCACGTGCTCGGCATGCGCGTTGTCGACCAGCGCGCCCATCGCCGCGTCCGGATCGAACGGGTGGCCGGGCTGCATGCGTCGCGCATGGGCCAGCACCCGGGTCACGAATTCGTCCTGGATGGAGCGCTGGACCAGCAGCCGCGAGGCCGCCGTGCAGACCTCGCCCTGGTTGTAGAAGATGCCGGTGGCCGCCGCCTGCGCGGCCTTGTCCAGGTCCGGTGCATCGGCGAACACCAGGTTGGGGCTCTTGCCGCCGCATTCCAGCCAGGTGCGTTTGAGGTTGGAGCGCCCGGCGCATTGCAGCAGGCGCTTGCCCACGGCGGTGGAACCGGTGAAGGCCAGGGCGTCCACGTCCATGTGCAGGGCCAGCGGCTCACCGGTGCGCTGGCCATGGCCGGGTAGCACGTTGAACACACCCTCGGGCACACCGGCCTCGGCAACCAGCGCAGCGAGGCGGATCGCGCTCAGTGGCGAGCGCTCGGACGGCTTGAGGATCAGCGAATTGCCCGCCGCCAATGCGGGGGCAATCTTCCAGCAGGCCATCAGCAGCGGGAAATTCCACGGCACGATCGCCGCCACCACACCGATCGGCTCGCGGCTGACCAGGCCCAGCGTATCCAGCGCGGTCGGGGCGATCTCGCCGTACACCTTGTCGATGGCCTCGGCGGTCCAGCGCAGGCAGCGCACCGCGCCGGGCAGATCGCCCTGGCGTGCGTCGCGCACCGGTTTGCCCATGTCCAGGCTCTCCAGCAAGGCGAGCTCATCGGCGTGCTGTTCGACCAGGTCGGCCAGCCGCAGCAGCACCTGCTTGCGCTGCACCGGCGCCGCACGCGACCAGTGCCCGGCCTCGAAACTGCGCCGGGCAGCCGCCACCGCCCGCTCCACGTCCGCCGCCGCGCAATCGGCGACCTGCGCCAGCACGCGGCCGTCGATCGGGCTGATGCAGGCGAACCGCGCACCATCGGCGGCATCCACGTAGCGACCATCAATGAAGGCCTGGCCGTGCACGACCAGTGCATCGGCCTGGCGCTGCCAGTCTTCGCGGGTGGGGTGGGCACGCATGCGGGACTCCAGGGCGGTGTTCGGGCGTCCTTTTATACCCGCCGTCCGCACTGCGCATCGTGATGCATCTGCGATAAAGTCGTGATCAACCGGTCCCTGCGGAGATGCCGATGCGCCGTGCCGACACCCCGTTGTCGTCCCTGTCCCAGCAGCGCCCCGAATCGCTGGAGGCGTTCTGGATGCCGTTCAGCGCCAACCGTCAGTTCAAGTCGGCGCCGCGCCTGCTGGTCCGCGCCGAAGGCATGTACTACCACGATGTCGACAACCGTCCGGTGCTGGATGCGGCGGCCGGGCTGTGGTGCTGCAACGCCGGCCATGCGCGCCCGCGGATCGTGCAGGCGATCCAGCAGCAGGCGGCCACGCTGGATTTCGCTCCACCCTTCCAGATGGGCACGCCGCTGCCGTTCGTGCTCGCGCAGCGGCTTGCCGCACTCGCGCCGGCGCCGCTCAACCACGTGTTCTTCAGCAACTCCGGCTCCGAAGCGGTGGATACCGCGATGAAGATCGTGCTGGCCTACCACCGGCTGCGCGGCGAGGGCCAGCGCACCCGTTTCATCGGCCGCGAGAAGGCCTATCACGGGGTCGGCTTCGGCGGCATGTCGATCGGCGGACTGCCCAACAACCGGAAGACGTTCGGCCCGCTGCTGGCCGGCAGCGACTTCCTGCGCCATACCCTGGACCTGTCACGCAACGCGTTCAGTCCCGGCCTTCCCCGGCATGGCGCCGAACTGGCCGAGGACCTGGAGCGGCTGATCGCACTGCACGATGCCTCCACCATCGCCGCGGTGTTCGTCGAGCCTATCGCAGGCTCGGCCGGGGTGATCCTGCCGGCGCCGGGCTACCTGCAGCGGCTGCGCGAAATCTGCGACCAGCACGGCATCCTGCTGGTGTTCGATGAGGTCATCACCGGCTTCGGCCGGGTCGGCAACGCCTTTGCCGCGCAACGCTTCGGGGTTACCCCGGACCTGATGACGCTGGCCAAGGGGCTGACCAACGGCGCGGTGCCGATGGGTGCCACGCTGGTTTCGGACACGCTGCATGCGGCCTTCATGCAGGGTCCGCCGGCGGCGATCGAGCTGTTCCATGGTTATACCTATTCGGCCCATCCGCTGGCCTGCGCCGCCGCGCTGGCCACGCTGGACACCTACGCCGAAGAACACCTGTTCGAGCGCGCCATCGAGCTGGGCGAGTACTGGCAGTCGGCGCTGCACAGCCTGCGCGGGCTGCCGCACGTGATCGACATCCGCAACTTCGGGCTGATCGGTGCGGTGGAGCTGATGCCACGCAAGGATGCGCCGGGCGCGCGCGGCTACGAGGTGTTCGAGCGCTGCTTCCGCGACGGTGGCCTGCTGGTGCGCTGCACCGGCGATGTGATCGCCCTGTCGCCGCCGCTGATCATCGACAAGGCGCAGATCGACCGCATCGTGGAGATCCTGGGCGACATGATCAGCGCCACCGGCTGAGCCTGAATCGGCCGGCGACGACGGCGGCCGCCGCGATCCTTACAATGGTCGGTCACGTTTCGCTCGCGTACCGGATTGCATGGACATTGTCGTCAAAGAAGAACTCAAGGCCTACATCGATCCCCTGACCCCCGACGAGCACGACGCGCTGGAGCGCAGCATCCTGGCCGAAGGCTGCCGCGATGCGTTGGTGCTGTGGGGCGACGTGCTGGTGGACGGGCACAACCGGTTCGGCATCTGCCAGAAGCACGGGTTGCCGTTCCAGACCGTGCAGAACACGCGCTTCCAGTCGATGGACGACGTGCACCTGTGGATGATCGAGCAGCACCTGGGCCGTCGCAGCGTGTCCGATTTTCAGCGCGGCGTGCTGGCACTGCGCAAGCGCGACATCCTCGCCGAGCGTCGCCGCATCGAGCAGGCCCAGCTGCAGAAGGAAAGCGACGGCGAGATCGCCGAGGCCGGCCCCGACAGCGATGAAGACAGCCCGCCATGGGCCGCCGCACCGAAGGTGAGCCGCGCCGACATGGCGCGCGAGGCCCGGCTGAGCAGCAGCCAGGTGACGATGATCGAACGCATCCACAAGCAGGCCGCGCCGGAGCTGGTGGAAGCGGTCAAGACCGGCGTCATCTCGATCAGCGCCGCAGCGGCCGTGGCCGACCTGCCCGAAGAGGAGCAGCGCGCGGCAGCGGTCGGCGGCAAGGACGAGCTGAAGCAGGCGGCCAAGCGCGTGCGCGAGGCCAAGCGCAAGCCGCGCAAGCCGGTGCAGGAGGTGCTGCACAGCGCCGATGAGGACATGGAGATCGACCCCAGCCGCGAGGCCGAGATCGCCGATGCGCTCAGTGCGCTGGGCGAAGGCCCGGCCGAGCTGCGCCAGCGCGTGATCGCACTGACGCTGGAAAACGACACCCTGCGCCAGCAGCTGGCGGCGCTGCGCAAGCAGCTGGCGGAGGCCTGAGGTAGTGCCGGCCGTTGGCCGGCAACGTCATGAACCTTCGGTGCGGCGTGCCTGGTTGCCGGCCAGCGGCCGGCACTACCGCCCTTCGGTGCGATGTGCCTGGTTGCCGGCCAGCGGCCGACACTACCGGACACTCATGTGCTGATGGGTAGACTGGGGCGATGACGCCCATCTCGCCCCCCGACCCGCGCCGCGCACAACTGCGCCGCCTCAAATTGATCGCCCTGGC
>NZ_DAMAGC010000118.1:0-12996 GCF_031995405.1 Stenotrophomonas sp.
CAGCGGCAGGAACACCACCGCCAGCACGATGGCCAGGCTGCCGAAGTCATGCACTGCCGGGAACACCCCGAACAGGTAGACCGCGGCCACCAGGCTGGCCACGATCGCCCACAGCAGGAAGGACAGCATGCTCGGTGCCGGATCGTCCTGTGCGGCGAAGAACGCAGCGGCCACCGCGGCCATCATCGCGCCGTTGCCACCGCCTTCCCAGCCCAGCCCGATCCACAGCGCGCAGTAGGTCATCAAGGCCACGCCTGCACTGGCCGCCGAGAACAGCGCCATGCCGTAGTCCACATGCCGCGCATCGCCGCTGCGCGTGGCGCGGACCCGGTAGTGGGCGGTATCGCGCGGCGCGCTGCCCTGTTCGATGGCGTCCTGCAGGGTGCCGCAGTCCTGCCACAGGTCCACCAGTTCCTCCAGCCGCAGCAGCAGGGTGACCAGCAGCAGGTGGTCCAGCTCGCCGTCCACCGCAGGCTTGAGCGCCAGGATGCGGGCGCGCAGCGCGGCGTATTCGCTCGCGCTGGAACGGCCGGGCTGCTCCAGCCATTGTGCGATATCGGCCACCAGCGGCTCCAGCCCCGGTGGCAGCGCACGGCCCCCGGCGCGCAGAGCGCCCAGGCGGTCGGCGATGGAGGACAGCACCGGCAGCATCAACAGCATGCGTTCGCGCAGCCGTTCCATCGAGACCGCCGCGCCGGCATGGCGGGGATCGTCGCGACGCAGGAATTCGATCAGCGCCTCGAACTGCACCAGGTCGGCGGCGAGCCGGTTGCGCGGGCCATGCGCCTGGCCACGCAGCAGGATCTGCCGCGACCACTGCGCCGCATCGCCCATCCAGCTGCCGATCCGCGAGCGCAGCATCGGCCGCACCGAGGTGGGGAAGAACAGCGAGGCGAACAGCACCGCCACCACCGTGCCCAGGATGATCTCTTCGCTGCGCGCCACCACCGTGTCGAAGATGGTGTCCGGCGAGGTCACCGCCGGGAAACCGATGAACGCGGTGGTGTAGCCGGCCAGCAGGAACGCGTAGCCGCGCGGACCGCGGTTGAGCAGGGCGATGAACAGGCAGCCGGACAGCCACAGCGACATCGCCGCGCTCAGCAGCAGCGGCATTTCCACCAGGTGCGGCAGCATCCACAGCGTGGCCGCACCGGCGATCAGCGTGCCGACGATGCGGTACACGCCCTTGGCGCGGGTGGGCCCGAGCATCGGCTGGGTCACGATGTACACCGTGGCCATCGCCCAGTACGGGCGCGACAGGTTGCCGGCCAACCCGATGTACAGCGCGGCCAGCGCGGCCAGGAAGGTCTTCACCGAAAACAGCCACGCCTGACGGTCCAGCAGCAGCATCGCGCTTACCTCGTTGCCTTGCCGACGGCCACGGCGTCGGCATTCCAGCCGCCACCGAGCGCCAGGAACAGCTGGATCTGATCGCGCGACACCTGCGCCTGCACGGCGGCCAGCGTTGCATCGGCCGAGACCAGCGTGCGGTCGGCGTCCAGGCTGGCCAGGTACGGGGTGCGCCCGCCCTGGTACAGGCGCCGGTTCTGGCTGGCGGCCAGTTCGGCCTGCTGCTGGGCGGTCTGCAGCGATTGCAGGCGCTGCAGGTCGTGCGCATAGCGACTGAGCGCGGTCTGGGTTTCGCGCAGCGCCTGCAGCACGCTGTGGTCGAACTCGGCCAGCGCCGCATCCGCGCCGGCCTCGGTGGCGTGGATGCGCGCATGCGTGCCCGAGGACGGCAGCGTCCAAGAGATCAGCGGGCCGATCGACCACTGCTGGGTCAACGGCTGGCCGAAGTCTTCCAGCAACCCGGCGGCACCGACCGAGGCGCCCAGGCGGATGTCCGGGTACAGCTCGGCGGTGGCCACGCCGATCCGCGCGGTGGCCGCGGCCAGCCGGCGTTCGGCCTGGCGCACGTCCGGGCGGCGCTGCAACAGCGCGCGGCCATCGCCCACCGGCAGCGGCTGGGCCAGGGTCGGGGCCTGGCTGCAGTCGCCCACACCGTCGGGCAACTGCCCGGGGGTGCGACCGAGCAGGGCCGCCAACTGGTATTCGGAGGCCTGGCGCTGCGCGCGCAGCGGTGGCAGCGCGGCTTCCAGCATCGCCACCTGGGCGTTGGCGCGGGCCAGCTCCGGCGGGGTGCCGCGACCGGCATTGATCAGCCGCTGGGTGACCTCGCGGCTGCGCTGCTGCAGCTGCAGCGAATGCTCGGCCACGTGCAGCTCGTGGTTGGCATGGCAGATCTCCACATAGCTGCCGGCCACCTGCGCCACCAGCGACACGCGGGCCAGGTCGAGGGCGGCGGCCACGCCCTGCTCGTCGGCATGCGCGGCCTCGGAGGCGCGCTTGAGCTTGCCGAACAGGTCGAACTGGTAGGACACGGCGAACTTGCCGTCGGCCAGGTTGATCGGCGGCAGTTCGTGCTCAAGCAGGAACGATTCGGCCGACAGCTGCGCGCGGCTCACCCCGGCCTCGGCCTCGTACTCGAAACCACCGGCATCCAGCGCCTGCTCGTACACGGCGGCGGCGCGGCGCAGGTTGGCATCGGCCACCTTGAGTTCCACGTTGTCGCGCAGTGCCTGCTGTACCAGGGCATTGAGGGTGTCGTCCTGGTACAGCTCCCACCAGCGCGCGGGCAGTTCGGCACCGGCGGCCACCTGCGGGTTGCCGGTGTCGATGAAGGCCGCATTGGCCTCCGGCCGCTGGAAGGCCGATCCTGCGGGCACGGTGTAATCCGGGCCCACGGTCTTGCACGCGGCCAGGGTGGTCAACGCCAGCCCCAGCGCGATGCGGTGCAGGGCAGGGCGGCTCACAACGCCGCCTGTGCCGGTCGTGCCGGCGTGGCCGGTGCCGTGTCCGGCACGATGGTGACCGTGGCGGTGCGCCCGGCGATCAGGTTGACCCCGGCCGGCACGTGGTCGATATGGATGCGCACCGGGATGCGCTGGGCCAGCCGCACCCAGTCGAAGGCCGGGGTCACGTTCGGCAGCAGGCTGCTGCCTTCGCTGCGGTAGCGGTCCTCGATGCCGGCGGCGATGCTCTGCACATGGCCCTGCAGCGGCTGCGCCTCGCCCATCAGGCGGATATCCACCTTCTGGCCGGCGTGCACGCCACGCAGGCGGGTTTCCTCGAAATAGCCATCAACGCGGAACGAACCGGTATCCAGCACGGCCATCACCGGTCGCCCGGCGGTGACGTAATCGCCGGCACGCACGGTGCGGTCGTTGACGTGGCCTGCACTGGGGCTGCGCACTTCGGTGCGCGCCAGGTTGAGTTTGGCCAGGTCCACGGCGGCCTGCGCGGTGGCCATCGAGGCCTGCGCGGCGAGCAGCTTGGCGCGGCGTACCTCGGCGTCCTCGGCGGCGACCAGGTCGGACAGGCTGCGGTCGCGCGCGATCTCGCGGCGCAGCTGGTCCAGCGTGGCGCGGCGTTCGCCTAGCGCGGCCTGGGCCTGCTCCAGCGCGATCTGGTAGCGGGCGCGGTCGACCACGAACAGCACTTCGCCACGCGCCACCGGCTGGTTGTCGGCCACCTTCACCGCTTCCACCAGCCCGGACACGTCCGGCGCCACCTGCACCACGTCGGCGCTGACGTGCGCATCGCGCGTCCACGGCTCGTCCATGTAATACGACCACAGGTGGCGCAGCACCAGCACGGCGGCGATCACCGCCACGACGGTCAGCACGACCGGGAAAGCACGCTTGAGGATCTTGTTCACGATTGCATCCAACGCATCAGGGAAAACAACCCGCCGAGCACGATCACGTACACGGCTAGGTTGAACAGGGCGGGGTGCCAGATGTGGCGGTAGGCGCCGGTGCGCTGCAGGACCACGCGCAGCCCGCTCTTGAGCAGGTACGCCAGCAGCATCAGCCCGAGCAGGGTCGGGACGAACACACCATAGAGACTGAATTCACCGTACATCGAGGCAAAGGGTTCACTGGGGGAGCGGAAAGGGAGGCGCCCGGCGCCGCGACACGGCACCGGGCGGTAGAACAGGGAAACGGCTTACGTCACGCGTTCGGCGGCATCGGCCAGCAACTGCCACAGCTTCAGCACGGTGCGCAGCTCATCCAGGGACAGCTCGCCGAACACGCCCTGGCGCAGCCCGATCAACTCGGTTTCCAGCTGGCTGACCAGCGCTTCGCCCTTGTCGGTCAGCCACAGCAGGTTGGCGCGGCGGTCGCTGGCATCGCATTCGCGGCGGACCAGGTCGCTGGCCGACAGCTTGTCCAGCAGCCGCACCAGCGACGGACCTTCCATGCCCAGCTGCTGGGCCAGCGTCACCTGGCGGATTCCCCCGCCGGCGCGCCCGATCATCAGCAGCGGCATGGTGCACGCCGCCGAAATGCCGTAGCTGCCCAGGGCCTGGTCGGCCAGCCGCTGCCACTGCCGCCCTGCGTAAAGCAGGCCGGAGCTGAGCTGCATCTGCAGCTGGGTGCGTTCGTCGAGGGTTCGCTTCATCAGATCGATAGGATACTACTAATTTCCATCCTATCAATACCCCCGGCCCAACCGCAGCCCAACGCCGGGCCCGCCGCGGCAGGCCCGGGCACCACGGCGGGGGACGTCCGAGGGCTCTGTCGGGTACGATGCTCGCCCCCCTTCGGGTGCTGTATGTAATGAGCAAACAAGACAACGACGCCACCCCGGTCACCCAGGCCGATGCCGAATCGGCCGTGCGCACCCTGCTGCGCTGGGCCGGTGAAGACCCCACCCGCGAAGGCCTGCTGGATACCCCGCGGCGCGTGGCCGAGGCCTATGGCGACTGGTTCAGCGGCTACCGCGACGACCCGCGCGCCTACATGGAGCGCACCTTCGAGGAAGTGGCCGGCTACGACGAACTGATCGTGCTGCGCGACATCGAGTACGAAAGCCACTGCGAACACCACATGGCGCCGATCATCGGTCGCGTGCACGTCGGCTACCTGCCGTCCGGCAAGGTGGTGGGCATCAGCAAGCTGGCCCGCGTGGTCGAGGCATATGCACGCCGCTTCCAGGTGCAGGAAAAGATGACCGCGCAGATCGCCCAGTGCATCCAGGACGTGCTGCAGCCGGTCGGCGTGGGCGTGGTGGTGGAAGGTGCGCACGAGTGCATGACCACCCGCGGCATCCACAAGCGCGGCGTCAGCATGGTCACCTCCAAGATGCTCGGCAGCTTCCGCGAGGATGCGCGCACCCGCGCCGAGTTCCTGCGCTTCATCGAAGTGGGCGGCAAGCGCTGAACCTGCCGCGCGCCCGGCAGCGCTCTGCCGGGCCGTTCCCCTTCCTGCTGCGCGGCGTCCGGCCGCGCGGTGTTTTTCCGGATGTCCTGGCTGCATGAAGCACCACGAACGCATCACCCGTTACCGCACCCTGCGCGAGCAGCCCCAGTGGAAGCTGCTGGCGGCCGCCAACGCCCCGGAGATCATCGGCCTGCTGCAGGGCCTGCTGATGGACGGCGAGCGCACGCTGCCGGCCGCGGCCCTGCATGAACGCCTGCAGCGCGCGCTGGACCAGCTCAACGGCGAAGAGCTGTCGCGCGAGCTGCCGCGTACTGCCCAGGCCTACATCGCCCATTGGCTGGCGCAGGGCTGGCTGGAGCGGCGCCTGCCCGAGGGCGCCGACCAGGAGCAGTACGAGCTGTCCACCCAGGCGCTGCAGGCGATCCGCTTCGCCGACAGCCTGGAGCAGACCCGCGTGGCCGCCACCGAAAGCCGGCTGGCGCTGGTGATCGAACAGCTCTCGCAACTGGCCGCGCAGACCGAATCCAACCCGGACGCGCGCCTGTCGGCGCTGCGCGATGAACGCGACCGCATCGACGCCGAGATCGCGCGCGTCGGCCAGGGTCGCGTGGTGGCGCTGGATGGCAAGCGCGCGCTGGAACGTGCGCGGCAGATCATCGGCCTGGCCGATGACCTCACCGAAGACTTCCGCCGCGTCCGCGACGATTTCGAGCGCCTCAACCGCGAGTTCCGCGAACGCATCATCGATGATGAAAGCGAACGCGGCGACGTGCTCTCCAAACTGTTCGAGGGCGTGGACGTGATCGGCGACAGCGACGCCGGACGCAGCTTCCAGGCCTTCTGGCGACTGCTCAACGATGCCGAGCAGAGCGCCCAGCTCGACGCCGCGCTGGATGCGGTGCTGGCGCGCGGCTTCGCCCGCAAGCTCGACCGCGACGAACGCGCCTTCCTGC
Source organism: Stenotrophomonas sp. (assembly GCF_031995405.1). Taxonomy (GTDB): domain Bacteria; phylum Pseudomonadota; class Gammaproteobacteria; order Xanthomonadales; family Xanthomonadaceae; genus Stenotrophomonas. Next base: position 6,179 of record NZ_DAMAGC010000118.1, read on the forward strand.
GCGGCTTCACCGGCACCATGCTCGACCGTGGCGGCCAGGTGCACGACGTGCTGCAGCACTTCGCGCGCAGCCTGCGCGGGTTCGTGCAGAGCCGTGGCTACCTGGAACAGCGCCGACTCAACCAGCTGCTCAAACAGGCCCAGTCCGAAGCGCTGGCGCTGCGCGATGATTTTTCCGCACAGCGTCCCATCGGCCGCGACCTCCAGCTCACCACCAGCCGCCTGCGCTCGTGGTCGCAGTGGAAGCTGCACGACCCGCGCAGCGCGCAGGTGGATGGCAGCGTGCAGCGCAACGATGCGGCCAGCATCAGCCTGGAAAGCGTCGGCGACCTGGTCGCGTCCTCGGAAATCGACTTCCGCACCCTGCGCCGGGACCTGCACGAGCTGCTTGGCGTACAACCGAAATTGAGCATCGCCCAGGCCCTGTCGCAGCGCGAAGCGCCGCAGGGGCTGGGCAGCGTGATCGGCTACCTGTCGCTGGGCACCCGCCACGGCGTGGTGGTGGACGGCGAACAGGAAACCGCACATTGGCGTGGCGGCGATGGGCAGTGGCGACGCGCCCGCATCCCGCTGGTTTGGTTCACCCAGGAGAAACGCCATGAACTGGCATGAAGATTCCCACGATGCCGCCCCGATCGACGGCTCGGCAGACGACCAGGACGCAGAGCCGGTCGTCATCACGCCGCCGCCGCGTCGCAACAGCGATGTCTTCTACATGGGCGACACCGGGCGCCTGCCGCTGGATGGGCGCCGCGCGCTGTGCCAGCTGTTGATCGGCCCGAGCATCGACCAGCTGCGCCACGCCAAGCTGTGGCCGGCGTTGATCCGCAGCGAAGCGGCCATCCGCTCGGCGCTGGCGGACCTGTTCCTGGAGCTGGTGCTCGACCGCGACAGCGGCGTGGCCTTCACCCGCCAGGCCGATACCGAAGACATCGACGCACCGGTGCTGCTGCGCAGCTCGCCGCTGACCTTCATCGACTCGGTGCTGCTGCTGTACCTGCGCCAGCAGTTGGCCGAGGCTGATGCACGCGGCAACCGCGCCGTGGTGGCCGATAACGAGATGGCCGAAGCGCTGGCCATCTACGAGAAAAACCTCTCCACCGACCGCGCCGGCTTCAATCGGCGCGTCGCCGCCGCCGTGCAGAAAATGAAAGAGAACCACATCCTGACCCGCCTGGCCGGCCAGGACGACCGGCACGAAGTGTCGCCGGCGCTGAAGCTGCTGTTCTCCGCCGAAGATGTCTCCGCGCTGTCGTCGGTGTACCGCCAGCTGCGCGAAACCCCCGCTGCAAAAGCCTGAACGGACCGACCGATAACGCATGGCCATCTCCAAGCACACTCCCGCCCTGTTCACCGAAGGGCTGCCGGATCCGCGGTTGCAGCAGTTCCGCATGCGCCGCCTGCAGGTGCACAACTGGGGCACGTTCAACGGCCTGACCGAGGTGCCGATCGCCGAACGGGGTTTCCTGTTCGTGGGCCGATCCGGCTCGGGCAAGTCGACCCTGCTCGATGCCATGTCGGCGATGCTGGTGCCGCCATCGATCGTCGACTTCAACGCCGCCGCGCGTGAAGCCGAACGCAGTGGCCGCGACCGCAACCTGGTCTCCTACGTGCGTGGCGCGTGGGCCGACCAGCAGGACCGCGGCACCGGCGAAATCGCTACCCAGTACCTGCGCAAGGGCGCCACCTGGACCGCACTGGTGCTGGAGTACCGGGCCGGCGATGGCCGCGTGGTCAGCCTGGTGCGCCTGTTCTGGATCGCCGGCAATGGCGCGGCCGCCGCTGACGTGCGCAAGCACTACCTGATCGCCGAGCGTCCCTTTGATATCGCCAAGGACCTTGGCGGTTTCGACCTCGACCTGCGCAAGCTCAAGCAGCGCCTGGGCGATGTCCACCACTTCGACAGCTTCGTCGGCTACGCCGAGCGCTTCCGCCACCTGCTGGGCATCGACAATGAAATGGCGCTGCGCCTGCTGCACAAGACGCAGTCGGCCAAGAACCTGGGCGACCTGAACGTCTTCCTGCGCGACTTCATGCTCGACACGCCCAAGACCTTTGATGCTGCAGAGCGCCTGGTCAGCGACTTCGCCGAGCTCGATGGCGCGCACAAGTCGGTGGTCACCGCGCGGCGTCAGGTTGAAACGCTGTTGCCCGCGCGTGCGCTGCACGCCGAGCTGAAGGCGATGAACCTGCAGCGCGCCGACGAGGAAACCCTGAAGCTCGGCCTGGATAGCTTCCGCGAATCGCGCCTGCAACTGCTGCTGGAAAAGCGCCTGCAGGAAATCGACGTGCGCCACCGTGGCCTGCTCGGGGAAGAAACCCAGCGTCGCCAGGGGCTGGCCAACCATGAAGAGCACCTGGCCGAACTCGAACTGCAGCGACGCCAGCAGGGCGGCGAGCGCATCGAGGAGCTGGAGCGCGAGCAGGGCCGCGCGCAGGCCGAGCGCGACCGTCGCCAGGCAAAGCGCGACCAGGCCGAACAGGCCGCGGCGAAACTGCAGGACGCATTGCCCGATGACGCCCATGGGTTCGCGCAGCTGATCAGCCGTGCACAGGGCGAGCTGGACAACCGCCAGCAGGCCGCCGCCGCGCTGGACGATGCCATCACCGAGCGGTTGTCCGGCAAGCAGGACGACGCGCGCCGCTTCGGCGATGTACGCGCGGAACTGGAGGCGATGGAGCGCAACCCGTCGAGCATTCCCGCACCGTTGCAGAAGCTGCGCAGCCGCCTGGCCGAGGAGACCGGCGTCCCCGAGGCAGCACTGCCGTTCGTGGGCGAGCTGATCCAGGTCCGCCAGGAAGAGGGCGCCTGGCAGGGCGCGATCGAGCGCGTGCTGTTCGGGTTCGCGCAATCGCTGCTGGTGGAAGACAAGCACTACAGCGAGGTCAACGCGTGGGTGAATCGCACCCACATCGGCATGCGGCTCACCTACTACCGCGTGCGCCGCAATGACGATGCCATCGCGCGACAGCCGTCGGCACGCTCGCTGCTGCACAAGCTGGAGTTCCGCGACAGCGTGTTCGAGCCGTGGCTGCGTCGCGAGCTCGGCAAGCGCTACGACTACGAGTGCGTCGACGCGAAGCAGCTGCGCGACGTCGAACGCGGCATCTCGCGCGAAGGCCAGGTCAAGCACCCGGGCGACCGCTTCGAGAAGGATGACCGCAACGCCATCGGCGATCGTCGCCGCTGGCTGCTGGGCTTCAGCAATACGGAAAAACTGGCGCTGTTCCGCAAGGAAGCCCAGGAGCTGGCGCAACGCATCGCCGCCTGCGACGAAGATGTCGCGCGGCTGCGCAGCCAGCGCGATCGCGACAACGACCGGCGCCTGGCCTGCAACCAGCTGGTCAACTTCAGCTGGGAGGAAGTGGATGTCGCCACCGCCGTCCAGCGCCTGCAGGACATCCAATCGTCGCTGCACGAGCTCAAGGAAGGCAACGCCGACCTGGCCCGCCTGGCGCAGCAGATCGACCAGGCGCGCGCGGATATCGCGCAGGCCCGCCGGACCTACGAGGACACCCGCGTCGAGCTCGCCCAGCATGCGCGGGAGCGCGACAAGCTCGACGCGCAGCGCCAGCGCAGCCGCGCCCTGGTGCTGCCGGCGCTCGGTGCCACCCAGGAAGCCGGGCTGCAGCTGCGCCTGGACCGCCTGGGCGGCCTCAGCCTGGAAACGCTGGAAGCGCACATGCGCGAGATCAGCAAGGGCATCAACGAAAGCCTCGCCGCCTCGCAGCAGGACGTGCACCGCGTCGAGACCCAGCTGGTGGCCTGCTTCCGGCGCTTCGCGCAGGCGTGGCCGGAAGAGTCCGGCGATTTCACCGCCTCCGTCGCCTCGGCCGAGGACTACCTCGCCCGCCTGCAGCGGCTGGAACGCGATGGCCTGCCACAGCACGAGGAACGCTTCTTCGACCTGCTGCAGAACCAGAGCAAGAACAATCTGCTGGCCCTGCAGCGGCACAGCGCCGAGGCACGCAAGTCGATCGGCCAGCGCCTGGACGAGGTCAATGCCTCGCTGGAGCAGGTGCCGTTCAACCGCGGCACCCTGTTGACCATCGAGCTCAGCGACCGGCGCCTGCCGGAAGTGCTGGAGTTCCACCAGCAGCTGCGCGAAGTGCTGGCGCACCACCAGACCGAAGAGCGCGAGGTGGCCGAGGCGCAGTTCGCCGTGCTGCGCGAACTGGTCAAACGCCTGGGGTCGCAGGAAGGCGAAGACCGGCGCTGGCGCGAGAACGTGCTCGACGTGCGCCTGCATGTGGAGTTCATCGGCGTCGAGCTCGACGCCGCCACCCGCCAGCAGGTGGAAATCTACCGCAGCGGCGCCGGCAAATCCGGTGGCCAGCGGCAGAAGCTGGCCACCACCTGTCTGGCTGCCGCGCTGCGCTACCAGCTCGGCGGCGCCGAAAGCCAGCTGCCCAGCTACGCCGCCGTCGTGCTCGACGAAGCCTTCGACAAGGCCGACAACGAGTTCACCGCCCTGGCGATGAACATCTTCGAGAACTTCGGCTTCCAGATGGTGGTGGCCACGCCGCTGAAGTCGGTGATGACGCTTGAACCGTTCATCGGTGGCGCCTGCTTCGTCGAAATCAGCGGCCGCCACGACTCCGGCGTGCTGCTGATCGAGTACGACGAGGAAGCCAAGCGCTTGAAGCTGCCCGAGCGCAGCCGCCAGCAGGACGCCGAACCGGTCGCCTGACCGGTCGGCACGCCTGCGCCGCACCGGCAACGGCAATCGCGCGCCGGCAACGGAAATCCTGCGCCGGCACGGGCAATCCCGCGCCGACAACGGAAATCCCTCACCCCCGTAGAGCCGACCGTTGGTCGGCTGCTCCACCGTCACCGTTCGCCCAACCACGGCAGCCCAGGCCCCCGCCCTGCGCGTTACCCGGCGAACGTATCCCAGCCCATCCGCGCGATCAGCACCACCACCAGGCCGACGAACAGCTTGCGGATGAACGGCGTGCCGCCGCGCAGCGCCAGCCGCGTGCCCACCACCGAGCCGACGATGTTGGCCGCGGCCATCGGCAGCGCGAACAGCCACAGGATGTTGCCGGTCGGCACGAAGAACGAAATGGCGGCCACGTTGGTCGCCAGGTTCACCACCTTCGAGGCGGCCGAGGCACGCAGGAAGTCCAGCCCGAAGAAGCGCACGAACAGGAAGATCAGGAAGCTGCCCGTCCCCGGCCCGAAGAAGCCGTCGTAGAAGCCGATCACCGCGCCGATGCCCAGCGCCATGGCCAGCTCCCGGCGCCCGATCTCGCGCGGCCGGTGCAGCGCGCCGAAATCCTTCTTCCACAGCGTGTAGCCGAGCATCGCCACCAGCAGTACCAGCACCAGCGGACGCACCGCATCCTTGGGCAGCAGGCTGACCGCGGTGGCCCCGGCGAAGGAAAACACGAAGGCGGTGCCTGCCGCGAACAGCACCGGTCGCCACGGGAAGCGCACATTGCGCGCGTAGCGGAACGCGGCCGCAGCGGTGCCGAACATCGAACTGAACTTGTTGGTGCCAAACAGCATCGCCGGGGTGTGCTGCGGCAACACCGTGAACAGGCCGGGCAACTGCACCAGGCCGCCGCCGCCCACGGCCGCATCGACCAGGCCGGCGATGAAGGCGATCGCCACCAACCACAACAGCTCAGGGGGAACCAGCTCGAACACGGCAGGGCATCACGACGAAAGGCGCGCCAGCATACGCCCGCCCCCCTGCACGCGGTAGAGCCGACCGTTGGTCGGCTGCCCCGGCATCGGCGCTGGGCAAACGCGCGACAATGCCCGCATGAGCAAACCCGATCCCTGTCCCTGTGGCCGCCCACTGGCCTACGCCGCCTGCTGCGGCCTCTACCACGCCGGCGCCATCGCACCCGATGCCGAGGCCCTGATGCGCTCGCGCTACAGCGCCTACGTCAAGCAGCTGCCGGATTACCTGCTGGCCAGCTGGCATCCATCCACGCGCCCGCAATCGCTGTCGCTGGACGAACCGGCCGGCCAGCGTACCCAGTGGCTTGGCCTGACCGTCCACCAGCACGCCGTTTCCGACCCGGACCACGCCCAGGTCACGTTCACCGCCCGCTACAAGGTCGGCGGCGGCAGCGCGGTCAAGATGCTCGAGCACAGCCGCTTCGTCCGCGAACACGGCCGCTGGTTCTACCTCGACGCGCTGCCCTGAGCCGCCTCGCGGCTGCGCACCGCCACCGGCCGCTGCTGGCCGTGGGCGCGCACGCAGTTGCGCCCGGCATCCTTGGCCGCGTACAGCGCCTGGTCGGCGGCCTTGATCACCGCCTGCGCACCCTCGCCCACGCGGTTGTCGGCCATGCCGATGCTCACCGTCACCTGCACCACGGTGCCGTCGCCACCGCGGCCGCGCTGCAACCGGCCCACCGCATCGTCCTGCACCCGCGCGGCACGATCGCGCAGCTGCAGGCGGGTGGCTTCCACGGTCGCCCGCACCGCTTCCACCGCCTCCACGCAGGCCGGGGCAGGGCGGTCCAGGAACACCAGCGCAAACTCCTCGCCGCCATAACGGAACGCGCGTCCGCCGCCGCCCACGTCGGCCAGGCGCGCGGCCACCAGCTTGAGCACGTCGTCGCCGTTGTCATGGCCGTGGGTATCGTTGAAGCGCTTGAAGTGGTCCACATCGACCATTGCGATGGTGTACGTGGCGCCCACCCGTTGCAGGCACTCGTTCAACGCGCGCCGGCCGGGCAGGCCGGTCAGTTCGTCGCGGTAGGCCATATGGAAGGATTCCTGCAGCATCGCCGACACGATCAACAGCAGCGCAGCACTGGCCAGCGCGGGCAGCAGCGCCGGCGACAGGAACACCCGCG
>NZ_DAMAGC010000119.1:0-12814 GCF_031995405.1 Stenotrophomonas sp.
TTACCTTGGGATATATGCGGTGTGGTGTTGGGGCTATGGGCGGTGATGGGTCCAGCCACGCATGGCGTGGCTCTACGGGTGGTTATTGCGGGTGGTGTGTGCGAGGTGGGCGGTGATGGGTTCAGCCACGCATGGCGTGGCTCTACGGGGGTCGTTGCGGGTGTGCGGTCCTAACGTCATCACCAACGGGCATGTCCGTGGCGCGATGTTGCGGGTGGGTGACGCGTTGCTGGCTGTTGCGCGCTGGCTGCAGGCCATTGAATGGAGGCCTGTTCTTCATCTGGCCCTGACATGCCGCTGCCTGCGCCGTCGCGATGTTGCCGGTGTGTGGTTCCCACGCCGAACGCGAGCTGATGCCCTGCGACCTGCCGTCGCGGAGGTGACCGTCCCCCCTTCTTCCAAGAGTCCCCATGCCCCCTGCCTTTCGCTCCCTGCCTGCGGCACGCGTGCCGACCCTGTCGTCCCTCTCCGTGCTGATCGCCCTCGGCCTGGCCGCTGGCGCATCGCCTGCCTATGCTGCCGGGCCGGATGCACCGCCCGAGGCGGTGGTCTCTTCGGGCACTGCCGCCGCCTCCACGCTGGATGCGGTGGTGGTGACCGGGTCGCGCACCAGTACGCGCACGGTCAAGAACAGTTCCACGCCGATCGACGTGATCTCGGCCGAGGACCTGGCGTCCACCGGGCAGGCCAACCTGCTGGAAGCGCTGCAGCGCAGCCTGCCGTCGCTGAGCCAGATCGGCGGCTACCAGAGCGACCAGGAGAGCCTCATTCGTGGCTACCAGCTGCGCAATCTGTCGCCGGGCTACACGCTGGTGCTCGTCAACGGCAAGCGCCGCAACGCCAGCGCATACGTCAGCGGCGCTAACGGGGGCGGCTATCCAGGCCATGCGTGGACCGATCTGGCGTTGATCCCGGTAGCGGCCATCGACCATATCGAAGTGCTGCGCGATGGTGCCTCGGCGCTGTATGGCTCCGATGCGATCACCGGGGTGATCAACGTGATCCTCAAGTCGAACGCGCACGGCGGCGACGTGTCGGTGGAAAGTGGGCAGAGCATCGATGGCGACGGCAGCCGCACCAGTGTGCGCGCCAACATCGGGTTGCCGTGGGGCCAGGATGGCTTCATCAACCTGTCCGGCGAGAACACGCGGCAGCACCATGCGATCCGCCCCCGGCGTTACATTGACGGCTACCTGAGCTATCCGGCCGTGGATGCCAACGGCAACCTCGTGGCACTGCGGCCGAACAACCGCCTGCCGGCCGGTGCCACGCCCAATCCGGCCGAAGCCACGCGGAACCCGGAGGCCAACACCATCCTCAGTTCGCCGTCGTATGCATTGACCGCGTTGGCGGTGAACGTGGGCCACGGCCTGGGCGACAACGCGCAGTTCTACGCCACTGCCACCGCGAGCGACCGCGACGCGCAGGCGATCCAGAACTTCCGCCTGCCGGCGACGATCTTCGGCACCTACAAGGCGCCCAGTGTGCTGAGCGTGTGGCCCGATGGCTTCCTGCCGGTGCTGGAAACGAAGGAAAAACAGTACACCGGCACTGCCGGAGTGAAAGGGCACTGGGGCGGCTGGGATGTGGATGCCAGTGTCACCGGCAACCGCAACACGGTGCGCACCTATACGCGCAACTCGGCCAACTTCTCGCTGGCCTATCCGGATGCGCCGACCGATTTCTACGACGGCAAGCTGGATTACCAGCAGGGCATTGCCAACCTGGACCTGCGCCGCGGGTTCGAACTGGCGGCGTTCGCCTCGCCGCTGGAGGTGAGTGTCGGCGCCGAGTACCAGCATGAGCGCTATGAGCGCGGGGCAGGGCAGTGGGAGTCGTACACCGGCTTCGGCGCGTCCGCATTCGTCGGCTATTCCACCGCCGATGCGGTGGAGGCCACGCGCAACAGCAAGGCCGTGTACATCGGTGCGGCCACCAACGTCACCGCGCGCTGGTACCTGGACGCGGCCGCGCGTTGGGAAGACCACTCGGATTTTGGCAGCGTGTCGACCGGACGACTGACCACACGGTTTGACATCACCGATACGTTCGGGGTGCGTGGCACGGTCAGCAACGGCTTCCATGCGCCCAGCCTGGGTGCGCAGTACTACCAGGCCACCGGCAGCTGCCCGTGCGGCACCACGCTGGTGGCGCAGGTGTCCTCGCCGGCGGCACTGGCACTGGGTGCGACGCCCCTGCAGCCGGAAAAGGCGGACAACTACAGCCTGGGCGTGACCTGGGACCCGAGCCCGGCCTTCCACCTGGCGTTGGATGCCTACCAGATCGATATCCGCGGGCAGCTCGGGCAGTCCAGCCAGATCGGCTACAACGCGCAGGATCCCTCGCGCATCACCGACAACAGCGGCACCGTGCTGAGCGCGGCGCAGAAGAACACCATCGATGCGCTGCTGGGCTCGGCTGGCATCAGCATCCTGCCCGGCGATGCGTTCTATGCCAGCTACTTCACCAACGTGGGCGACACCCGCACGCGGGGCCTGGAGCTGACCCTGGAAGCCAACCAGGAAACCGCGTGGGGCAAGCTCCGCTGGAGCTATGCGGCCAACGTGGGGCGCACCACCATCCAGAAGGTGCGCGCTATCCCGACGGTGCTGCAGGGCCTGCCCAACATCAACCTGCTTAACAAAACGAGCGAGTACGCGCTGCGTTTCCGCACCCCGGCCTACACGCAGGTGGCCGGGCTTGGCTGGCAGAACGGGCGCTGGCGCTCGGCCCTCGACGTCACCTACTACGGGCCGATCAAGCGGCTCAACAACGGGGTGGAATACAAACAGCCGCCGGTGCTGGTGACCAACCTGTCCGGCGGGGTGGAACTGGGCGCTGGCTGGAGCGCGGCGCTGGGCATCAACAACCTGTTCGACAAGCGCACCCGCAAGGTGCCCGAGTACGCCCGCAGCGCCACCGACGTGGCCAGCATCGAGACTACCTGGGACACCGGCGACGTGCTGAGCACCATCGGCGCGTTCTGGTACGGGCGCATCAACTACCGGTTCTGAGGGTGTGGCAAACGCAGCCGACCGACAGTCGGCTCTACACAGGGAGCATTGCGATGTCATCTGCATTGAACGTGGTCGCGCTGATCGGCTCGCCGACCAGCTCGGTCAACTCGCGCACGCTGCTGCTGGTGCGCCATCTGCTGGACGAACTTCGGCTTCGGTTGCACATGGACGTGCAGCTGATCGAACTGGCGCCGATTGCCCGCTCGCTGGGGCAGGCCCTGACCCGCAGCGAAGTGGAGCCGCGCATCGAGCAGGCGCTGCAACGGATCGAAGCGGCGGACCTGCTGGTGGCCGCCACGCCGGTGTATCGCGGCTCGTATCCGGGCCTGTTCAAGCACCTGGTGGACTTCATCGGGCTGGAGGCGCTGATCGACACGCCGGTACTGCTGGCCGCCACTGGCGGCAGCGAGCGGCACGCCCTAGTCATCGACCACCAGTTGCGGCCGCTCTTCAGCTTCCTGCAGGCGCACACGCTGCCGATCGGGGTATACGCCACGCCGGGGGATTTCAGTGAGGATCGGGTCAGTAGCGCCGCGTTGCAGGCGCGCATCGAACTGGCCGCCGAACGCGCTGCAGGGCACCTGCGGCCGGCGGCGGCACCGACGCTGCGCCGCATTGCATAGGCTGCCGCGCTTGCAGCTGCGCCACCTGGCCTTCCTCATCCTCGGCAGCTATCGATTGGCGACGCCGCGTGCCGGCCTGGTCGACGCGCTCACATTGCAGGCGCGACCGCTGGGTACGCAGGCATCGCGCAGGCAGACCTGCGAACTGGCTGCCAGCGATTGCCGCCGCATCCTGCGGATCGTGGCCGAGCGGATCGCGCTGGCGTTGGGCTGGCAGGTGTCGCCCGGTGCTGCGGCAGGCGGTGCCATAACCCCAGGCGCTTTGCATATGTCCAACGCGCATTTGCGTGGCCGGATCCGACCGCCGATTGTCGAATTGCGACGCGGCCCGCGTCGCGGCCTTCTCTAGCATCGAGGTTCCAACGGCGCGCTGGCGCGGGCCAAGACGAGGAACGCTTCCGTGTCTGCCTATCCCCCGCACAAACCCATTCTGTTCCTGCTCGATCGTTCCTTCGAAGACGGCGCGCTGCCCGGGCAGCAGTTCTTCTGCCGGCACAGCCTGTTGCTGGAGGGCGCACTGTCCAGCATCGCCGGGTTGGACACGCAACTGGATGTGCGTCGCATCGGCTTTGCGCGACCGCGCCGCGAAGTGATCGCCGAGATCGGCGAGCAGGACCAGTCGCTGCCCAAGCTGGTGCTGCCGCAGGGCGTGCAGTCCGCGCATGCCAGCGGCAGCCACCAGGACCGCCAGTATGTGTCCGGTGCCGAGCCGATCCTGGCCGCGCTCAACGGCTTGCTCGGCATTCCGGTGGCGCACCCATGAGCTACCTGGTCAGCGTGCTGGACAAGAGCCCGATCAGCGATGGCGGCACGCCCGAGCAGGCGCTGCGCGACAGCCTGCGCCTGGCCCAGCACGCCGAGCACCTGGGCTATCACCGCTACTGGTTTGCCGAGCACCACGCCACGCCGCAGCTGGCCAGTCCGGCGCCGGAAGTGCTGGCGGCCTGGGTGCTGGCCCAGACCCGACGGATCCGGGTCGGCACCGGCGGGGTGATGCTGCGCCACTACGCCCCGTACAAAGTGGCCGAGACCTTCAACCTGCTGGCCAGCCTCGCGCCGGGTCGGGTCGACCTGGGCGTCGGCAAGGCGCCCGGTGGACTGCCCGCCTCAACCGCTGCGCTCGCCGCGGGGCGGCCGCCGATCGGTGCGTTCGAGCAGCAGCTGCACGATCTGGAAGGCTTCCTGTCGGCCACGCTGCCGGACGGGCATCTGCATGCTGCCGCGCAGGCGCGCCCGCTGCCGCAGACACCGCCGGAGCGCTTCCTGCTGGGGGCCAGCCCGCAGAATGCGCGCCTGGCCGCCGAGCTGGGATGGCGCTTCGTGTACGCCGCGCATTTCGATGGCGATCCACGCAGCATCGATGCAGCGTTCAGCGCCTATCGCGATGTGTCCTCGCACGCGCCGCTGCTGGCGACGGTGGCGTTTGCCGCGCCGACGGCCGAGGCCGCGGCGCGGCATGTGGGCGCGCTGCGCATCTACAAGCTGCATCTGGCGCCGGGGCAGACGGTGAACCTGCCCAGCCCGGAAGCGGCGGCCGAGTACGCACGCCAGGTCGGCGTGGCCAACTACCGCATCGAAGAGACCCATCCCAGCGTGTTGTCCGGCGATGCCCACCAGGTGCGCCGCGCACTGGACGCGCTGCACCAGCGGTTCGGCGTCGGCGAATTCATTCTCGATGCGCCGGTGGCCGACCTCGCCGCACGCCTCACCTCACTCGAACTGCTGTCGCCCGCGCCGCGCGCGGCCGTGGCCTGACCCGCAGGAGATTCCCATGAGCAAGACCCCGCGTCCCATTCCGTTCGGCATCATGCTGCAAGGCCCCGGCAGCCACATGCATGCGTGGAAGCACCCGTCCAACCCGGCCGATGCCAGCGTCAACCTGCAGTACTACATCGACGTGGCGCGCACCGCCGAAGACCACGGTATCGCCTTCGGTTTCGTTGCCGATGGTCTGTACATCAACGAAAAATCCATTCCGCATTTCCTCAACCGCTTCGAGCCGATCACGCTGCTCTCGGCACTGGCCACGGCAACCAAGAAGATCGGGCTGGCCGGCACGCTGTCCACCTCCTACAGCGATCCGTATACGGTGGCGCGCCAGTTCGCTTCGCTGGACCTGATCAGCGGCGGTCGTGCCGGCTGGAACGTGGTGACCTCGCCGCTGGAAGGCTCCGGCCGCAATTACGGGCGCCCGCATCCCGAGCATGCGCTGCGCTACCAGATCGCCGACGAGTACCTGGAGGTGGTGCAGGGCCTGTGGGATTCGTGGGACGACGATGCGTTCGTGCGCGACCGCGCCAGTGGCACCTTCTTCTCGCCGGAGAAGTTCCGCCGGCTGGATCACAAGGGGCGTTTCTTCCAGGTGGAAGGCCCGCTCAACATCCAGCGTTCGCCGCAGGGCCAGCCGGTGATCTTCCAGGCCGGTGCGTCCGATGACGGCATCGCGCTGGCCGGCAAGTACGCCGATGCGGTGTTCACCCACGCGCCGTCGCTGGAGGAAACCCGCGCGTTCACCCAGAAGGTGAAGAACGCGGCGATCGCGCACGGTCGCAGCGCCGATGACGTGAAGATCTTCCCCGGCATCGGGCCGATTGTCGGCCGTACCGCCGAAGAGGCCGAGGCCAAATACCAGGCCATTGCCGCACTGGCGGGGCTGGACGATGCGCTGGCCTACCTGGGCCGCTTCTTCGACCACCACGATTTCACCCGCTACGACCCGGACGCGCCGTTCCCGGAGCTGGGCGAAGTAGGGGCCAATTCGTTCCGTTCCACCACCGACAAGATCAAGCACGATGCGCGCGTGCACGGCCTGAGCCTGCGCGAGGTGGCGCTGCAGGCGGTGAGCCCGCGGCCCACCTTCATCGGCACTGCCGAACAGGTGGCCGACGAACTCATCCGCTGGTTCGAGGCCGGTGCCAGCGATGGGTTCATTCTCGGCTTTGCGGCGCAGCGCCAAGGCCTGGACGATTTCGTGAGCCAGGTGCTGCCCCTGCTGGAGGCGCGTGGCTACCACCGTGGCACGCTGGACGGTGGCACGCTGCGCGATCACCTGGGCCTGCCACGCAAGGCCAGCCGTTACGCCGATGACGCCGCACCCGCGCGCAAGGCGAGCTGAGGGACTCCCCATGAACCTTCTGCATCGTCCACCGCTGGACCTAGGGACGCCGACTGCCGGCGTGTTGCCGGCGATCGCCGCGCGCGCCGACGCGGCGATCGCGCTCCGTCACGACCTGCACCAGCATCCGGAACTGGCCTTCGAAGAACATCGCACCAGCGCCCGCGTGGCCGAGCTGCTGCAGACCTGGGGCTACGCAGTGACGACCGGCCTCGGTGGTACCGGCGTGGTCGGCACGTTGCAGCGCGGGCAGGGCAGCCGCCGGCTTGGCCTGCGCGCGGACATCGACGCGCTGCCGATCCACGAGGAATCCGGGCTGGCCTACGCCAGTCAGCGCGAGGGGCTGATGCATGCCTGCGGGCATGACGGCCACACTGCCATTCTGCTGTCGGCCGCGCATTACCTGGCCCATCACGGGCGCTTCGATGGCACGCTGCAGCTGGTGTTCCAGCCGGCGGAGGAAACCGGATCGGGCGCCTCGAAGATGTTGGCCGACGGATTGTTCGAGCGCTTCCCGGTGGATGCGATCTATGGCCTGCACAACTGGCCCGGCGTGCCGACCGGACACTTCGGCTTCGTCGATGGCCCGGCGATGGCCTCGGTGGACTGGGGCAGGTTGCAGGTGGTGGGCAAGGGCGGGCATGGCGCCGAACCGCAGGGCAGCGTCGATCCGATCCTGGCGGCGGCGCACATCATCACCGCGCTGCAGAGCGTGGTGGCGCGCAACATCGATCCGCGCCAGATGGGCGTGGTGACCGTCGGGTCGATCCACGGCGGCAAGGCGGCCAACGTGATCCCCGACGCGGTGGCGTTGACCCTCACCGTGCGCGCCTATCTGCCGGAGGTACGCGAGACCCTGCGTCGGCGTGTCATCGAGGTGGCCGAGCACACCGCCGCCGCGTTCGGCGCGCGTGCCGAGATCGAGTTTCCGCGCGGCTTCCCCAGCGTGATCAACCATCCCGAGCAGACCGCCTTCGTGCGCCAGGTGGCGCTGGAGGCATTCGGCGCGGGCCATGTCGTCGAGAATTTTGCGCCGCGCACGGCCAGCGAGGATTTCGCGTTCCTGCTGCAGGCGCGTCCGGGCAGTTTCGTGTTCGTCGGCAACGGCGACAGCGCGCCGCTGCACAGCCCGCGCTACGTGTTCAACGATGCAGCGATCGCCCCGGCGGCCAGCCTCTGGGCGCGGCTGGCCGAGCGTTACCTGGTGGAGGACCCGGCATGAGCGAGCACTTCGTCTACACCTCCGTGCATGACCCCCTGGCCAGACCGTTGTTCGATGGGCTGGAGCAGGAATACGACCACCGTTACGCCGACGTGCGCGGCCGCATCGGGGGCAGTGCGCGCGAAGAGCTGGAGCGTTATCCGGCCGAGGCATTCGCCGCGCCGGTGGGCGCCTTCGTGCTGCTGCTGCGTGATGGACAGGCCATTTCCGGTGGGGCATTCATGCCGCATCGCGATCCGGACACGGCCGAGTTCAAACGCATCTGGACGCTGCCTGGCCTGCGCCGGCAGGGCATTGCGCGGCGCGTGCTGCAGGAGCTGGAAGAGCAGGCGGCGCGGCAGGGGTATCGGCGCGTTTACCTGACCACCGGCTTCCGCCAGCCGGAAGCGGTTGGCCTGTACCTGAGCCACGGCTACCGCGCGCTGTTCGACCTGCGGGCCGATCCGGAAACGGTGGCGCACCTGCCGTTCGAGAAGCACCTGCCGTTGCATCAACAGGTGAGCGCCGCGGCTGCGCCCGCCCTGCACGGAGTCCACGCATGAGCACCCCCTCCACTACGCTGGCCGGCATCGTCGCGCCGCCATCGCCGGCGCTGCGCATCGTGCCGGCACGCCATCCGCTGCAGCTGTTCGGCACGCTGCTGGCGCTGGCGCTGATCCTGGTCGGGCTGCAGTCGGTGCTGGGCAATCCGCGCTGGGGCTGGGGTACGTTTGCCGAGTGGTTCTTCGCCAGGCCGGTACTGGAAGGCCTGGCGCGCACGCTGTGGCTGACCGCGCTGGGCACGGCGCTGGGCTTCGGGCTGGGCACGGTGCTGGCGCTTGCGCGGGTGTCCGGCTCGCCGTTGCTGTCGGCGGTGTCGTGGGGCTATGTGTGGCTGTTCCGCTCGATTCCGCTGCTGGTGTTGCTGCTCCTGCTCAACAACCTTGGCTACCTGTACAGCACCCTCGAGCTGGGCGTGCCGTTCACCGACATCCGCCTGTTCTCGTATCCGACCACGCAGCTGATCGGTGTGTTCACTGCGGCCGTACTCGGGCTGACCCTCAACCAGGCGGCATTCTCGGCGGAGGTGATCCGCGGCGGCATCCTGTCGGTGGACCACGGGCAGTATGAAGCGGCCGCCGCACTGGGCCTGCCGCGTGGCCGCCAGATCCGCCGCATCATCCTGCCGCAGGCGATGCGTTCGATCCTGCCGGGGGCGTTCAATGATGTGATCAACCTGGCCAAGAGCACCTCGGTGGTCTACGTGCTGGCGCTGCCGGAGCTGTTCTACACGGTGCAGGTGATCTACCGCCGCAATCTGGAAGTGGTGCCACTGTTGATGGTGGCCACCGTCTGGTACCTGGTCATCCTTACCGCGTTGTCGCTGGTGCAGCGACGGGTCGAGCGGCGCTACGCGCGCGGCCACCTGCATCGCGAGCGCAGTGTGTCGCCGGTTCCGTCGCGCCTGGTGCAGGCCGCTGCCGGTGGTGCTGCCCGCGCCGCGTCGCGGCCGTCGATCGCGGCGCGGATCGTGCCCGGCAGTGGCGCGGCGGTGGCGCTGCAGGGCGTGGGCAAGGTGTTCGGTGAGCAGACCGTGCTGGACGATGTGCACCTGGAGCTGAAGGCAGGCAGCGTGACCGTGTTGATCGGTCCCTCCGGTGCCGGCAAGTCGACCCTGCTGCGCTTGATCAACCACCTGGAGCGCGCCGACAGCGGTTACGTCACGGTGGGCGGGCAGCTGGTCGGCTATCGCCGTGAGGGCGACACCCTCTACGAGCTGCCCGAAGGCGAGATCCGGCGGCGCCGCGCCGATGTGGGCATGGTGTTCCAGAACTTCAATTTGTTCCCGCACCTGACCGCGCTGGAAAACATCGTCGAAGCCCCGATCGCGGTGCGGGGCGTTGCGCGCGCGCAGGCCGAACGGCAGGCCTTCGACCTGCTTGAGCGGATCGGGCTGGCCGACAAGGCCCATGCCTATCCGCGCCAGCTGTCCGGTGGGCAGCAGCAGCGCATCGCCATTGCGCGTGCGTTGGCGCTGCAGCCCAAGGTGCTGCTGTTCGACGAGCCGACCTCGGCACTGGACCCGGAGCTGGTTTCCGAAGTGCTCAGCGTGATCGAGGAACTCGCGCGCTCGGGCACCACGCTGGTCATCGTCACCCACGAGCTGGGCTTCGCGCGTCGCGTCGCCGACCACGTGGTGATGATGGACCAGGGTCGGGTGATCGAGCAGGGCCCGCCGGAGGTCGTGTTCGACCATCCACGGCTGCAGCGTACCGCCGATTTCCTGGCCAAGACCCTGTGATGCACGCCATCTCCTTTCTGCAGGACATCCCATGAGCGCACCCCGCACGCGACGTTTTTCCACCGGCAGCGTTTTGATCGCTGCGGTGCTGGTGGTCGGCGTTGCCGGCATCGTCTATTCGCGCGTCGAGCAGGGCGCAGAAGCGGCGCCGGGCGGTACGGCGTCCTTGGCCGGTGCCGACGCACCCGCACTGACCGGCACGCCGGATGCGAAGGCGAAGGCGCTGATTCCGCCCGGCTTCGCCTTCGTCACGCCCGGCACGCTGACCGTGGCCACCCACCCGGCGCAGCTGCCGCTGGCCGACTACGGCGCCGACAGCCGACAGATCATCGGGGTCGAGCCGGATATCGCCAAGCTGATCGCCGACGCGCTGGGCCTGAAGCTGGTGCTGGTGCCGGTGGCGTGGCCGGACTGGCCGCTGGGCCTGCAGTCGGGCAAGTACGATGCGGTGATCTCCAACATCACCGTCACCGAGGCGCGCAAGCAGAAGTTCGATTTCTCCAGCTACCGCTTCGATCTGCTCGGCATCTACACCCGCACCGACGGACCGATCCGGAAGATCACCACGCCGGCCGATGTGGCCGGGCTCAAGGTAGTGGTGGGCGCCAGCACCAACCAGGACCAGATCCTGCGCGCATGGGACCGGCAGAACATCGCCGCCGGGCTCAAGCCGGTGGAATACCAGTACTTCGATGATGCGGTGGTGGGCCGCCTGGCGGTGATCACCGGGCGCGCCGATGTCTCCTTCGAACCCAATGCCACCGGCGCGTATTCCGCGCGCGACGGCAAGGTGCGCCGGGTGGGCTTGTTCCCCGGCGGCTGGCCGGATGCTGCGGCGATCTCGGTGACCACGCGCAAGGGCAGTGGGCTGGCGGACGCGATCACGCAGGCGTTGAATACGCAGATCGCCTCGGGCACCTATGCGCAGGCGTTGCAGCGCTGGAACGTCAGCGAAGAGGCGGTGGCGCAATCGCAGACCAATCCACCGGGGTTGCCCAACCTGTGACGCGGTGGAGCAGCCGAGCAGGGTGGAGCAGCCGAGCAGGGTGGAGCAGCGGAGCAGGGTGGAGCAGCCGAGCATGGCTCGGCTCTACAGGGTGGGTCGGCGCGGTGCCGAAACGGCTCTGGCCGCAACGCGCCCTTGTAGAGCCGGGCCATGCCCGGCTGCTCTGCCGGGCTACCAGCGCGTCTCCAGCGTGCGGAACGGCTGCTTCATGCGCATCCCCTCGGCATTGAAGCAGCCGAGCATGGCTCGGCTCTACAGGGTAGGTCGGCGCGGTGCCGATACGGCTCTGGCCGCATTGCGCCCTGGTAGAGCCGGGCCATGCCCGGCTGCTCTGCCGGGTTACCAGCGCGCCTCCAGCGTGCGGAACGGCTGCTTCATGCGCATCCCCTCGGCATTGAAGCAGCCGAGCATGGCTCGGCTCTACAGGGTAGGTCGGCGCGGTGCCGATACGGCTCTGGCCGCATTGCGCCCTGGTAGAGCCGGGCCATGCCCGGCTGCTCTGCCGGGTTACCAGCGCGTCTCCAGCGTGCGGAATGGCTGCTTTATGCGCATCCCCTCGGCATTGAAGCAGCCGAGCATGGCTCGGCTCTACCGGGGTGGGTGGACGCGGGGCCGAGCATGGCTCGGCTCTACCCCCCGGTTACGTCGACGCGGTGCCGATACGGCTCTGGCCGCATTGTAGAGCCGGGCCATGCCCGGCTGCCTTGCCGGGTTACCAGCGTGCCTCCAGCGTGCGGAACGGCTGCTTCAACAGCACGCCATCGGCGTCGTAATCGCTCACCGTGCGACCATCCACGCGCACGCTGGTCGGCCGCGTCCGCGACGGCCACCACACGCGCACGGCGGTGTCCTTGCGCAGGCCCGGGCCGAGCGTGAGCCGCAGGGCCGCGTTCTGCTGTCGCGCCTGCAGCTGCAGCGTGCCGTAGGCGGTGGGCAAGCGGTCGATGGCCAGGCCATTACCGGCCACCCAGGACGGCGGCGTGCCCGGCAGCAGCGACAGCGCATCATCGTCTTCGCGCATCAGCATCCCGAACAGCGTGCGACCATACTCGGCCCCGATCCACGTATGCGGCATGTCGCCGAGGTAACGCGGGAAACGCAGCCGCGAGTGCACCACCTCGGCCAGCACCTGCCATTCCAGCGGACGGCGATCGTGCAGCAGGCCCTGCAGCAGTTCGTCGGCGGCCTCGGGCTGGCCGAGGTGCACGTAGCTGAGCACGTTGCGGATCTCGTACGGCGTGTAGGCATACAGCGCACCTGGCTGGCCGCGCTTGCGCACATCGTCCAGATAACGCGCGAACGTGGTGCGCAGCGCGTCCGGCGGCAATACATCCTGCGCGCCGGTCGGATCCAGCGCGATCGACACGCCGGTGGGATCGCCGTCGCCCAGGTCGGCCGAGGAGGGGATGAAGTCGATGCCCTTCCACGCCATCGTCGCACGGATCGAGGCGGCCAGTGCATCGTGCAGGGCCGTGTACTGCGCGCGGGCCCACGCGGCGGTGTCGTGGTCGCCCAGCGATTCGGCCAGCCACGCGCCGTCGTGCCAGCCT
>NZ_DAMAGC010000120.1:0-12674 GCF_031995405.1 Stenotrophomonas sp.
GAAAGGGCATGGGGACCCAGCGCCCGACCCGCCGACCCCCGCTGGTATGGGCCCAGTGCCCGACCCGCCGACCCCCGCGCTACCAGACCGTCAGTGCCGATCGGCCTGCAGGTTGTCGAACGTCTCGGTGTAATCCTTGAACTCCGGAATCCGCTGCACCAGGTCCGGCGGAATCGGCTGCATGCCGTCGGGGACCTGGATCTTGACCGAACGCTTGGCCGGGTCCGGCGGCGCGTCGGTGAGCGTGTTCTGGCGCAGCACCTGCAGCTGACCGAACATGCCCTGCAGCATCGCCTGCTGGCTGGCGTCGAGCGGAATCTCGATCTCGTCGATCTTCATGTGCCCGTTGGGCAGCACGATGATGTTCGGCGCCGGCGCGCGACGCACCGTCAGCATGCCGTCGCTGACCGTGATCTTCGGCTTGCTGCGCTCGGCGCGGTGGTTGCGGTATTCCTGGTCGCAGCCCGTGGCGGCCAGACAGAACAGAGCGAACAGCAGCAGGCACAGCTTCTTCATGGCAGGCAGCGCACAGCAAAAAGGGGAGGACTAGTGTAGTCCTCCCCCCGTGCGTATGGACCCGACTGCGACCGAACGTCGCAGCCCCGTCGCCTACTTGCCGCAGTCGTCGATGTCGCCCTGGTCCATCGTGGCATAGGGCTTGAAGGCCGGTAGCGCGGCCGCGAGTGCCTGCTGCTTGTTCATCATTTCCGGCAGCAGCGTGCACAGCTGCTTGGCCTTTTCCTCGATCTTGCTGGTTTCGGCATTCACGCGTTCCTCGATGCCGTTGGTATCCCCGGAGAAAATGCCCTTGAGCGCCTCGCCGGCGGCTTTCACGCCGAGGTTGGCACCGGCCACGCCGATGTCCATGCCGGCGCTGGCAATCGCCTCGATCTGCTTGCGGTAATCCAGCAGCAGGGCACGCTGGCTGGCGGTGGTGGGGATCGTCTTGCCATTGATCAGCAGTTCGCCCTGCGGGGTGATCTCGGCCTTGTCGGACTGGTCGTTGGAAATCTTGATGTTGCCTTGGGCCAGTTCCTTGCGCGCCTTGTCGGTGGCGTCCTGCACGGTCTTGCCGACCGTGGTGTCGGCGGTGGCCGAGGCGGTCTTGCCGGTGGCCGGATCGGCCTTGCCGGCGTCATGGTTGCCGCAGGCGGCCAGCGGCAGGCACAGCAGCAGGGCGGGCAGCAGCAGTCGAGTGGTCATGCGCGCATTCCTTGGGATGAAGTAGGGGAGGTCACTTGCCGCGGGGCAGCTGCACGCGGCCGCCGACGCCGCTATGGCGCACCTCGCCACTGCCGCTGTGCGACACGGTGAGGTCGCCGGCGACGTCGCGCACGGTGACATCGCCCGAGCCATGGCGTTCGACCGCGACATTGCCGCCGATGCCGCGCAGGTCCACGTCGCCCGAACCCACGTTGCCGACGCTCACGTTGCCCTTGACCTGGCGCAGGTCGGCATCGCCGGAGCCGATGGTGCCCAGTTCGACGTTGCCCTGGATGGTGTCCAGTTCAAGGTCACCCGAACCGACCGTGCCGACCTTGGCATTGCCGCGCACGTTGCGCGCCTTGAAATCGCCCGAGCCCACCGACAGCACGTTGAGCGCACCGGCGCCATCGAGGATCACATCGCCCGAGCCGATCGCGGCGGTGACCAGGCCCTTGATGTCCTGCAGCTTGATGTCGCCCGAGCCCACATCGGCGCTGAGCGAATGGGCGCCGGTGACGCTGACATCGCCCGAGCCGACCTTCAGCTGCACCAGCAGGGTGTCCGGCACGCTGCCGCGCAGGTCCAGATAGGCGTAGCTGTTGCCGCTCAAGGCGAAGCCGGGCCCGACCTCGCGCTTGAGCCGCACGATCAGCTTGCCGTCCACCTTCTGCTGGGTGACCGTCAGCTCGCGCAGCCAATCGGCGTTGGAGGCGCAGGCACGGCCGCCGAGCTGGGCCGGACCCGGCCCGGCGGTGAGCACCAGGTCGTGCTGGTTGACCTCGAACACCACCGCCTTCGCGCCGGCCAGGTCGAGCTTGAGGTCGCGCGGTTCGTTGAACTTGCACT
Organism: Stenotrophomonas sp.; assembly: GCF_031995405.1. GTDB lineage: Bacteria > Pseudomonadota > Gammaproteobacteria > Xanthomonadales > Xanthomonadaceae > Stenotrophomonas. The sequence continues at coordinate 2,053 of NZ_DAMAGC010000120.1, forward strand.
GCGGCTCGGCAGCGAAGGCGGACAGCGGCAGCAACAACAGGGAAGCGACAGCGAGGGTGCGGATCATGTGAGGCTCCAGAAGGATGTCGGGAACGAACGTCGGTCAGATTTCGCCGGCGCGGCGACGCAGGCGGATGGCGAGGATGATGAACACCACGCCGACCGCAGCACCGATCCAGATGTCGGGCAGGCTCAGGGCGGCCAGCTGGTTGGAGGGGGCCAGCGCGGCGACCAGGTTGTCGCGGTCACCGATCACCGCACGCAGCTGGTCGGCGCGGTAGAACACATCGCTGCCCGGCAGGGTGCCCAGCAGCAGGCGGCCGACGATGTTCTTCCAGAACCAGCCGCTGGTGCTGTCGAACGCAGTCATCAGATGGGTGGTGCTGACGATGATGCCGGCGAACAGTGGCAGCATCACCGCCCACAGGAACGGCTTGGTCCTGGCCCAGGCCGAGCACAGCAGCAGCCAGCCCACGCTCGGCAGCGCCCACAGCAGGTACACCGGAATCCAGGACAGGTGGCCGGCAACGATGCTCAACGGACTGGCCGGGCCCCAGATCAGCGTCATCGGGTCGCCGCCATGGGTGAGCACGACCACGCTGATGATCAGCAGGAAGCCGAACATGGTCAGGATCGAGGCGATCACCGCGATGAAGGGCGCCACCAGCAGGGCGCTCAGCGCCTTGGACAGCACGGTCTGGGTGTCCGACAGCGGCAGCGACTTCCAGAACAGGATGCTGCGATCGCGGCGGTCGTCGTACAGCGCGCCCAGGCAGTAGAAGAACACCACGAAGGCCAGCACGATGAATGGCCACAGCGAACTGAGGATCAGCGTCAGGTCCAGTCCGTTGGCCAGGTTGTGCAGGGCCTCGGCATCGAGCTTCTGGGTCAGCAGGCCAAGGTCCAGTCCGTTGACGTTGACGTTTTCGTTGTCGATCACGATGCCGCCGCTCTTGGCCGCACGGTTCATGGCCAGCAGCCCGAACAGGATCCCGACCAGGCTCATCACCAGCGAAATGGCCCCGGCGATCAACGGCGCGTACAGGAACCCGCCGCGGTTCTCCCAGTATTCCCGCTTGAGCAGCCACTTGAAGGTGCTGGCCTTGCTGATGGGATGGTGGTGGACGGTGTTCATGCGTAGGTTCCCTTCATGATGGCCACGAACAGATCCGCCAGCCCCGGGCTGCGGATCTCGCCCAGGGGCGTGAGCTGGGCGCGCGGCACCCCGTCGAACAACAGCACGGTCTTGCCGAACGGCAGGGCGCGCTCATCGATCGGCTGCAGCGCACGCGCCGCCTCCAGTGCATCGGCCGACACCAGCACTTCGCTGTAGCGGTCGCCGATGTCTTCCATGTCGGTGGTCAACACGATGCGACCGTCGCGGATGAACATGACATCGGTGAGGATGTGCTCGATCTCTTCGACCTGGTGGGTGGTGACGATGATGGTCTTCTGTTCGTCGAAGTAATCTTCCAGCAGGCGCTGGTAGAACTCCTTGCGGTACAGGATGTCCAGGCCGAGGGTGGGCTCGTCGAGCACCAGCACCTTGGCGTCGATGGCCATCACCAGTGCCAGGTGCAGCTGCACGATCATGCCCTTGGACAGTTCGCGCACGCGCTGCCTGGGTTGCAGTTTGGTCGAGGCCAGGAAGCGCTCGCAGCGGGCACGGTCGAAGCGCGGATGCACGCCGGCGACGAAATCGATCGCCTCGCGCACCTTCATCCAGCGCGGCAGCACCGCCACGTCGGCGATGAAGCACACATCATTCATCAGTGCGTTGCGCTGCACGGCCGGGTCCAGGCCCAGCACCTGCAGCTCGCCTTCCACCGTGGTCAGGCCGAGCAGGGCCTTGAGCAGGGTGGTCTTGCCGGCGCCGTTGGGGCCGATCAGGCCGGTGATCCGGCCCGGGGCGATGGTGAAGCTGGTGTTGTCCAGCGCCACGGTCTGTTTATAGGCCTTGCGCAGGCCGCGGGCGGAGATGACGACATCACTTGCAACGGCATTCATGAGGATTTCCCCTGGGGCAGCAATTCGTCGAGGTTCAGGCCCAGGCGTTGGATGCGCTCCAGCACCAGCGGCCATTCTTCATTGAGGAACCGGTCGCGCTCGCTGCTGCGCAGCTGCGTGGCCGCTTCTTCGGTCATGAACATACCCAGTCCGCGGCGCTTCTCGACCAGGCCTTCGTCAGCCAGTTCCTGGTAAGCGCGCGATACGGTGATGGGGTTGAGCTGGTACTCGGCGGCAACCTGCCGGACCGAGGGCAGGGCGTCGCCAGGCTTGATGATGCCGTCAAGCATCATGGCGATCACGCGTTCTTTCAGCTGACGGTAGATCGGAGCGCCATCGCTCCATTGGATATCGCTCATGGTCAGCTCCGTGGGTTCAGCGACTGTGCGAATGAGAAGTAAGGCATGGACAGGGAGCTGTGCAGCCGGCGGGGAGGCGTGGGGGCGCCGTTGGCGGTCCCTGCCTCGATGACACCTGCGTCCTGCGGGCTTTCAAACGCACCGGAGGCGGCGCTCTGGCCGACCTCGCTGGCAGGGGCACCCAGCCAGCCGAGCAACAGCAGCGCGGAGGCGGCGGTGACGGCTTTGGCGGAGTGGTGGCGGCGCATGCGGTTCATGGGCTTACCCTGCATCAGGTGACTGGTGTTGTATGCAACTATAACACCGGCACGCCGAAGTGCAACAGGGTGACGTCCCCAACTGATGGCAGGGGTGTGACAGCGCCGGCCGCGCTTACTCAAGTTGTTGATCGGTAAAGTATTCACGGTGTCATCGGTGGCGGTGCGGGGTGCGCCTTCATTCAGCCACGTCAATGGTAGGTCAGCCTATGTGGCTATTCAGGTGAACGCGGGGGAGGCGGGGCGGGGTCAGGTGACGCCGCCAAAGTCGGCAAGGTCGACGAATGTTCGTGCCGGAACCCCCACGCTTCTCTCCATCCACGGCTGCCTCCGGCGGCGCCACGGGGCGTGGCGGGCCAGGGCGCGCAGGCGCAAAAGTGCCGGTGATATAGTGCGAAACGCCCCGTTGACGGCGTTCTCCGCCGCCCTGCCAGGCACGTTTTCCCCTTGTCCGTCCTTTTCGTGGAGTGTTGCAATGCGCCAGACCCGTTCCGTGCCATCCCCGCGTCGCGCCCGTCTTGATCGCGCCCGCCGCTGGGGCGCAACGCTGCTGCTGGGCGGGCTGCTGGCCACTGCCGGCGCCCACGCCGCCGACCTGCTGGACCTGAGCTACCGGCCGCTGGCGGGCAAGGCCGAAGTCAACCTGCAGAAGCAGTACGGCGGCAAGGTGCTGCTGGTGGTCAATACCGCCAGCAAGTGCGGTTTCACTCCGCAGTACGAAGGCCTGGAAGCACTGCAGCAGAAATATGCGGCGCGCGGCTTCTCGGTGCTGGGCTTCCCGTCCAACGACTTCAAGGGCCAGGAACCGGGCAGCGAGGCGCAGATCCAGGAGTTCTGCACGTTGACCTACGGGGTCAAGTTCCCGATGTTCCAGAAGGTACAGGTCACCGGGCCGGAGGCCACGCCGCTGTACCAGCGCCTGGCCGCCGCCACCGGGGTCGAGCCGGGCTGGAATTTCCACAAATACCTGGTCTCGCGCGACGGTCGGGTGGTCGCGCAGTTCCCTAGCAAGGTCAAGCCGGACGACAAGGCGCTGGTCGCGGCGATCGAACGTGAGCTGTCCGTCACGGCTGCGAAGCGCTGACGTCCTCGACATCTCGCATGTGCGTGCGACAATGAACGCTTTCGCGCCGACGTCGGCGTCCAGTCACTTCCAGGAAAGCAGCGAATGAAGATGGGAATGCGCGGCGCCGCGGCGTCGGTTCTGATTCTGGCGATGGGTGCCACCGGTACCGTGATGTCGCAACAACCGGCCGCGCGTGCGGCCGTCAAGGAGACCTCCGCTTTGAACTCCCAACGGGAAAAGCTCGGCTACGCCATCGGCATCGATGTGGCCAACTCGTTCGCCCCGATCTCCAGCGAGATCGATCTGGCGGCACTGCGTCGCGGCATCACCAATGCCTTTGAAGGCAAGCAGCCGCTGATCAGCCAGGAAGAAGCCCAGAAGACCGATGGCGCGCTGCGCCAAGCCATGGCCGCCAAGAGTGGCCAGCCGGTGCCGGGCGTGGCCCCGGGTACCCCGGCGCCGAAGGTGGACCGTGAAAAGGTCGGCCTGATGCTGGGCAGCTACGCGGTTGGCCCGTCGCTGGCGCCGCTGAAGGACGATCTGGACCTGGACGCGCTGTTCGACGCGATCGGGACCACGTTCAACAAGGGCACCGCCAAGATGACCCCGGAGCAGGCCAAGGCCACGCTGGAAGGGTTCATGGCCGGCAAGCAGGCTGAAATGCAGGCCCAGGCGTCGGCCAAGGCCGGTACCAACCGGACCGAGGGCAATGCCTTCCTGGCCAAGAACAAGACCGTGCCAGGCGTGGTCACCACCCCGTCGGGCCTGCAGTACCAGGTGCTGCGTCCGGGTTCGGGCGAGCGTCCGATGCCGACCAGCAAGGTCCGCGTGAACTACGAAGGCAAGCTGCTGGACGGCACCGTCTTCGACAGCAGCTACGAGCGCGGCCAGCCGATCGAGTTCGGTCTGGACCAGGTGATCAAGGGCTGGTCCGAAGGCGTCTCGCTGATGCCGACCGGTGCCAAGTACCGCTTCTGGATCCCGGGCGAGCTGGCCTATGGCGAGCAGGGTACGCCGGGCGGTCCGATCGGGCCGAACGCGACGCTGACCTTCGACGTCGAACTGCTCAACGTCCTGCCGTAATCGCAACTGGAGTCACCACGGACATGCGTGTCGCGATTTTCGGTACCGGCTATGTCGGGTTGGTCACGGGTACCTGCCTGGCCGACGTCGGCCATCAGGTGGTCTGCGTCGATATCGACCAGGCCAAGGTCGATGGCCTCAACCAGGGCGTCATCCCGATCTACGAACCGGGCCTGGAGCCGATGGTCAAGGCCAACCACGCCGCATCGCGGCTGGCCTTCACCACCGATGCCGCCAGCGCGGTCACGCATGGCCAGGTGATCTTCATCGCCGTGGGCACGCCACCGGACGAGGACGGCAGCGCCGACCTGCAGTACGTGCTGGCCGTGGCCCGCACGATCGGTACGCACATGCGCGTGCCGACCGTGGTGGTGAACAAGTCGACCGTGCCGGTAGGCACGGCCGACAAGGTACGCGCGGCCATCGCCGAGGTGCTGGCCGCCCGTGGGGTGGAGATCGCGTTCGACGTGGTCTCCAACCCGGAATTCCTGAAGGAGGGCGACGCGGTCGCCGACTGCATGCGGCCGGACCGCATCGTGGTGGGGGCCTCCAACCCCGATTCGGTGGCGCTGATGCGCCGCCTGTACGCGCCGTTCAACCGCAACCACGACCGCGTGGTTGAAATGGATGTGCGCTCGGCGGAGCTGACCAAGTACGCCGCCAATGCGATGCTGGCGACCAAGATTTCGTTCATGAACGAAATCGCCAACATCGCCGAGAAGGTCGGTGCCGATATCGAACAGGTCCGCCAGGGCATCGGGTCGGATCCGCGCATCGGCTGGCACTTCATCTACCCGGGCGCCGGTTATGGCGGCTCGTGTTTCCCCAAGGACGTGCAGGCGCTGGCCCGCACCGCGCAGCAGTACGGGCATGAGCCCCGGCTGCTCAATGCGGTGGAGGCGGTCAACGAGGCGCAGAAGGGGCATCTGTACGAATTGATCCAGCGCCACTACGACCGTGGCGAGGACGAAGGCGTGCGTGGCCAGACCTTCGCGGTCTGGGGCCTGGCATTCAAGCCCAATACCGACGACATGCGCGAGGCGTCCAGCCGGCGCCTGCTGGCTCAGTTGTGGGACGCCGGTGCGCACGTGCGCGCCTACGATCCGGAAGCCACCGAGGAAGCGCGCCGCATTTTCGGCGAGCGCGATGACCTGGTGTTCTGCGACAACGCCTACGACGCCCTCGATGGGGCCGATGCGCTGGTCGTGGTGACCGAATGGAAGCAGTTCCGCAGTCCGGATTTCGCCCGGTTGCGCGAGATGCTCAACGACGCGGTGGTCTTCGACGGCCGCAATCTGTACGACCCGCAGGAGATCGAAGCCGCGGGCCTGGCCTATTACGGCATTGGCCGGGGACGTTCGCTGCATGCATGATTCCACCCCCTCATCGCGTGAACAGGCGCTGGAAGCGCGCCTGATCGAGCTGGAAATGCGCGTGTCCTTCCAGGAGCAGGCGCTTGCCGAGCTGAGCGAAGCGCTGGCCGATGCACGCATCGAAGGCAGCCGCAACGCCGACTTGACCCGCCTGCTGCTGGAGGACCTGGGCAAGGTCCGCAACGCGCTGTATTCCGATTCGGGCGAAGAACCACCGCCCCCGCATTACTGATCGACCACTCATGAGCGATACCCTCCGCGACCAGCTGCTGGGCCTCGGCTTCAAAGCCGCGCCCAAGCCCGAACGCAAACCCGACCGCAAGCCCGATGCCCGCCGCGATGGCCGGCCCGGCACCAAACCGCAGGGCGCCCGCCCGCCGGCCAGGCCCGGCGACGCCGCGCGCCCGCCGCGCGAAGGCGATGCCGCGCGGCGTGCCCCGCACGGCAAGGGCCGTCCCGGCGGCGGCCGTCCCGGCCAGGGCCAGAATGCCGGCCAGGGCAAGCCGCGCTCGCGCGAGGATATCGACCTGGCCAAGGCCTATGCGATCCGTGCGCAGAAGGAAAAGGACGACCGCATCGAAGCCGAGCGCGTCAAGCAGGAAGAGGCACGCCTGCGTCGCGAAGCCAAGGCCAAGCTGGACGTGCTGCTCGAAGGCAAGTCGTTGAACGACGCCGCCGCCGAGATCGCGCGCCACTTCAATTACGGCGGCAAGATCAAGCGCATCTACGTCAACGCCGACCAGCTCAAGGCGCTCAACGCCGGCGAGCTGGGCGTGCTGCAGCAGAACGGACGCTACCTGCTGGTGACCGCGGCCGTGCTCGACGAGGCCGAAGCGGTGTTCGCCCCGTCGGTAGCCCTGCGCGTGGACCCCAATGCCACCGCCGAGGAAGACCCGTACGCCGATCCGGCCTACCAGGTGCCCGACGATCTGGTCTGGTGATTCCACTCCATCGTTGTTGAATGTCACGGGCGCCGTCAGGCGCCCGTTTCCTGTCAGGAGCAGTGCCATGCAGGATCGCAACTCCGGTTATTTCCCGCACATCGACGGTATGCGTGCCATTGCCGTGCTGGCGGTGATCCTTTATCACCTCAAGGCCAGCTGGTTGCCCGGCGGGTTCACCGGCGTGGACGTGTTCTTCGTCATTTCCGGTTTCGTGGTGAGCGCATCGGTCGACCGCCTGCCCGCAGTCGGCGGATGGGACGGTCTGCTGCGGTTCTATGCACGACGCATGCGCCGCATCGCACCTGCACTGGTCGTGTGCCTGTTGCTGACAGCCACCTTCAGCGCCTTGCTGATTCCCGAATCCTGGCTGAGCGAAACCAGCGACAAGACCGGCAGGATGGCCTTTGTCGGCTTGAGCAACTGGGTGTTGGCCAGTACCGGAAACGACTATTTTTCGCCCAAGACCGAGTTCAATCCCTACACCCACACCTGGTCGCTGGGCGTGGAAGAACAGTTCTACCTGCTGTTCCCGATGCTGTTCCTGGCCTGGCCCAAGGGGCTTGGCGGAAAGCGGGTTTCTTTGGGTCTGTTCGCTGTCGCGACGGGCGCTTCGCTGCTCTACGCAGTGTTCCGCGCGCACCAGGGTGGCCATGAGATCGATGCCTTCTATCTGACCACGACCCGCTTCTGGCAGCTGGGTGCCGGCGTGCTGCTGTTCCAGCTGCTGTCGCTGGCAGGTCGCTTCCATCCCCCCGCCGCGCCCTCTTCTCGACTGTCGTGGCGCTCGCCACTGCTGTTGGTGAGCCTATGTGCCCTGGGCTACGGGCTGTGGGCCGCGCGTCCTGGTCATTCGCCGTGGATCGATGGGCTGTGGCCCGTACTGGGTGCCTTGGGCCTGCTTGGTCTGCTTCAGCAGTCTCCCGGTGGCCTGGTTGGCCGCGCGCTGTCGACCGCGCCGATGGTGATCATCGGGCGCATGTCCTATTCGCTGTATCTGTGGCACTGGCCGGTGTTCGTGCTGTTCCGCTGGACGGTGGGCCTGGACACCGTAACGACCGGAGCAAGCGCACTGCTTTGCGTGCTGGTGCTGTCGTGGTTGTCGTGGCGATGGGTGGAGCAGCCGTTGCGCCACGGCGCGCGCTGGAAGATGAGCAACGCCCGCTGGGTCGCGCTCGGGTTGACGGTGCTCGTGCTGGGGGCAGCCGCGCAGACGGTGCTGGTGAGGACGCAGAAGTACACCTCGCTCAGCGTGGTCAGCCGTGCCCCGCTGGATTGGTACCCCTATGCCGATGGGCTCAAGCGGGAATACCCCGATTGCCGCATCAAGGTCAGCTACGTACCGGTAGCGTCGGGCGAGGCGCGACTGTACGAGCGCGATCGCTGCCCGGGACGGCCCACCAGCCGTCGCCAGTTGTTTGTCGCGGGCGACTCCCATGCCCTGGCATACCACGAAATGCTTCAGCGACTTGCCGTGCTCGAAGGTGGAACGAGCTGGCTCTACAGCAGTGGCGGTTGCGCGCTGGTGGGGCTGCAGGGCTGGCACGGCCCCAACCCGGCCTGCGATGCGTATGTGCGCGAGGTGCTCAAGGACATCCACAACCGGGCCAGGCCGGGCGATGTGGTCCTGCTGGCGGGCCTGCGATTGCCACGCCTTTCGGAACAGTACGCGTTGTTCGACCGCAAGCTGGTCTGGGCGGCCCAGTTCAACGATGCCGCCGCGGTGGACCGCGCTGCCGAGGTTGACCATTGGATCGCCGAGCTGCGCCCGTTGGCCGCGCGTGGCATCCGGATCGTGCTGGAAGCGCCCAAGCCGCTGCTGCCGGCGCCCCCCTATCGATGTTCGGATGTGTTCAATCGACACAACCCGATCTGCGTCAATGGCATGACGATCGACCGTCGTGACATCGAGGAGCTGCGGTCCCCGGTGCTGACCGGCATGCAGAAGGTTGCCGCGGCAGTGCCGGGTGTCACGATCTGGGACCCCTTGCCGCGCCTGTGTCCCGGCCGCGTCTGCCTGCCCACGCGCGACGGTCACCCGCTGTACTTCGACGGCGACCACCTGAGCGGTTACGGCAATCGCCTGTTGCTGCCTGACTTCCAGGCGCATCTGCGCAGCATCGAGAGGGCGCCCGTCACGACCGGGCGCTGAGTCTGGTGGCTGAGCGTCCTGGCACCGGGAAGGCGTTCGTCATTCCGTGATCGGCCCGGCCACTTGCTGGCCGGCCTGCCAGACCGCACCGATGCGCTGGCTGTTGGCGATATCGGCCAGCGGATCGGCGTCCAACACCAGCAGGTCGGCACGCTTGCCGGCCGCGATGCGGCCACGGTCGGCCAGGCCGAGCAGGTCGGCAGCCTGGGCGGTGGCGGTCTGCAACGCCTGGGTCGGGGTCAGCCCTGCCTGCACCAGCAGTTGCAGTTCGCGATGTTCGGCAAACCCGATCACCCGCTGCGGCATGGCCCCGGCATCGGTACCGAAACCGAGCTTGACCCCGACCGCATGCAGGCGCCGCAGGTTGTCCAGGTTGGTCGCCACGGCCTGGCGGGCGGCCGGTATGCCACTGCCGGCCAGCTGCGCGCGCTGCCACGCCGGCTGCGACCAGCGCGCCAGCACGTCGGCCGGCAACGCCGTGCGCAGGAACGGCTGCTGCAGGGACTGCGGATGCTCGGCATACCAGTAGTTGGCTTCGTCGATGGCCACGGTGGCGATGTACCAGGTGCCCTGGTCGCGCATCTTCCGCGCCAGCATCGGGTCGATCGCGCGGTCGCGGATGCCATGGGCAAGGATGTCGACCTTGGCATCCACCAGATCGCGGGCCTGCGCCAGATCATGGATATGCGCGGCGACCTTCAGGCCGCGCGCGTGCGCTTCGGCAATGGCGGCGCGATACACCTCCGGCGTCATCATCGGCCGCTTGCCGCCCATGTCGTCCACCCACAGCTTGATCAGGTCCACGCCATCGGCCTGCTGGGTGGCTACGGCCGCACGCGCCTCTTCGGCGTTGCGCGGACGCGCGACGGGATCGTGGCTCAGCCCCATGCTGTCGGCCGGGGGCGCGCCATCCGGAGCGCCGATGCCGCCGCCGGCGCCGTACAGCTGTGCGCCCAGCCCGGGGTCGGCGTTGACTGCCTTGCGGATGGCGAAGAAGTCCGCGCCGTTCATGCCCAGCGCGGTAACGGTGGTGATGCCGTAGCGCTGGAACTGGCGTAGGTCGCGCACCACGTTGTCGCGGGTGTAGAAGCGGTCGCCGTGCGCCAGTCCCCGGGTGTTACCGACGTGTGCGTGGTCGCTGACCAGCCCCGGCAGCAGGGTCTTGCCGGTGTAGTCGATGCGGCGCGCGCCGGTGGCGGCGGCCGGCAGCGGCGTGCCGACATGCACGATGCGGGCGCCATCGATCAGCACCGGGGTGATCCCGAGGTCGCGTTGGCCATCGAAGACGCGGGCGTTTTCGAGCAGGATCGGCTCGGCGGCGGCAGGCAGGGCAACGGCGGCAAGCAGCAGTGCCCACAGGCGGGTCGGTCGCATCGGCGGCTCC
>NZ_DAMAGC010000121.1:0-12641 GCF_031995405.1 Stenotrophomonas sp.
GGCCGCAGGCCGACGCCGGGGGCGTCGCCGGAAAGGGCATGGGGGCCCAGCGCCCAACCCACCCACCGCCGCGCCGGAAAAGATTCAGGGCGCGCTTCGTTCTTGTCCAGCACATGGGCGAAGACCCCAAAAAAAAGGGCGCCCGAGGGCGCCCTTCTCACTTCATTACCGCCGTAGATTCAGCGCCAGACCTTGATCTGGTCATTGTCCACGCGCTGCATCGGCTGGCCCGGCTTGCAGCTGAAGGTCGCGCCGAACGCCGGCAGGTTGGACAGCGCGCCGTTGGTGCGCCAGCGACCCGGGGCGAGGATGTCCGAGGTCAGGCGCTGGGCGGCTTCGTTGGGCGACAGCTGCTGCGGCCACAGGCTGGCCCAGGCGCGGAAGAAGCCCTGCTGCGCGGCCGGCTTGGCCGTCGGCTCCACGGCCTTGTAGGCCTCCCAGGCCAGTTCCACACCGGCCAGGTCGGCCAGGTTCTCTTCGCGGGTGAGTTCGCCATTGACCTTGGCACCCTTCACGCCCGGGAAGTCGTAGCCGCTGTACTGCGCGGCCACGCGGTTGCCGAGCAGCGTCCAGGCGGTCTTGTCGGCCGGCTGCCACCAGCTGCGCAGCTCGCCCTTGGCATCCACCAGCGCGCCCTTGGCATCGATGGCACGGGTCAGCTCGTGGGCAACCAGCGCGCCGTAGCTGCCGTACTTGTCGGCGCTGTCGGCCTTGGCATTGAACACCGGGCTCTGCAGCACCGCCGCGGTGACGATCAGGCGGTTCTGCGCGATGTCATAGGCCAGAGCCGGCTGCTGCGGCAGCACGTCCCAGCGACGGTCGGCGTTGCCCTTGCCGATCCGCTTCATTTCTTCGCGGTGGCGCCAGGTCGAGGCGATCAGCATGTTGCCGCCGAAGCTGCCGCGGCCCATCGGCTGCACGCTGTAATCCAGGTCGCGCAGCGGCGTGCCGATCTCGATTTTCAGCGCGGCCAGCTTGGCCTGCGCCTCGGTCTTGGCTTCGGCGCTCATCCAGGTGCTGCGCTTGACCGCATCGATCTGCACTTCGCGGATCTTGTCGACGATCACCGCGGCCTGGCGGCGGTCATCGGCCGACAGGTAGCGGCTGGCGTACTCGCGGCCGAGCATCGGGCCGGCGGCGACGTTGATCGCGTCCAGGGTCTGCTCCCAGCGCGCCGGGGCGATGGTCTCGCCGCGGATCACGCGACCACGGAATTCGAACTCGGCATCGCGGTAGGCCTTGGACAGGTAGGGCGCCATCGCATCGCCCACGCGCCAGCGCAGGTAAGCCTTCCACTGGTCCGGCTTGATCCTGGTGACCATGCCGTCGAGCTGCTTGAACAGCGCCGGGTCGGCCAGCGAGACCAGGTCATCGTTGACGCCCTGCACCTTCAAAAACGCATCCAGCTGCAGGTTGCGGTAGCGGCTGGTGAGGTCCTTGGTGGAAATCGGGGCGTAGTTGTTGAACGGGTTGTTGATGCCGGCCAGCGACTGCGCGTTGCGCGCCAGCTCGGTTTCCAGCGCGATGACCGCCTGCGACTCTTCATCCAGCTTGGCCGCCGGGGTGCCGGTGAGGGCCAGGATCTGCTTGACGTAGGTGCGGTAGCGGCCCATCAGCGCGACGGTGTCGGCATCGGTGCGGGTGTAGAACGCCGGGTCCGGCAGGCCCATGCCGCCCTGCATGAAGTAGCCGATGTGGCGGTCCAGTGCCTTGAGGTCCACGTCCGGGGCGAAGTTGAAGGCCACCGGGATGCCGACCTGGTGCAGGGCGGCGATCGAGGCCGGGACGTCCTTGGCCTTCTTGATCGCGTTGATGCGGGTCAGCAGCGGAGCGATCGGGTTGGAACCGTCGGCTTCGATGGCCGCTTCATCCAGGCCGCTGGCCCAGAAGTCGCCGAGCAGCTTCTGCACGTTCCCCTGCGGGGTCTTCATCGATGCATCGAGCAGCTCGCGCTGCTGCTGGCGGGTCCGGTCGGCCAGCTGCCCCAGGGCGGTGGTGGCGCCGGTCTGCGGCACCGGGTTGGCCTTGAGCCAGTTGGCGTTGGTGGCATCGTAGAAGTCGCTGCACTGCGCGCTGACCGCCGGCGGACGCGCGGCCTTCTTCTTCGGCGCAGCGTGCGCATCGTGTGCGATGACCAGGGAGGCCAGGCTCAGGCCCAGGGCAATGGCGAGCGGACGGAGGTTGGACATGTAAAGCGAATCCAGTGTGGATTGGGATCGCGCGAGTGTACCAAGCAAAGCGAAAAGAGCGTGATGGGCGGCGACCCCAAAAAACAAAGGCCCGGGAAATCCCGGGCCTTTGCCTGCATCACATCACGCGGTGGCGCGATGGCTTACCAGATCACGACCTGCTGGTCGCCGGCGCGGACCATCGGCGAACCGGCCTTGCACTGGAACGCAGCGGCGAAGGTCGGCAGGTTCGACGGCGCGCCCATCGCGCGGAACTGCGCCGGGGCGTGCGGATCGGTGGCCAGGCGGACCTTGGCGTTCTCCGGGGTGTACTTGGTGCGCCACACGGTGGCCCAGTTGAAGTAGAAGCGCTGATCGCGGGTGAAGCCGTCGATCTTCGGATCTTCCTTGCCGGCCGTGGCCTTCTGCAGCGCGTCGTAGGCGGTCGCCACGCCGCCCAGATCGGCGATGTTCTCGCCCAGGGTCAGCTTGCCGTTGACGGCCTGGCCGTCCACCTTGTAGCCATCGAACTGCTTGACCAGCTTGTCGGTCAGGCCGCTGAAGTTCTTCTTGTCGGCCGGGCTCCACCAGTCTTCCATGTTGCCGGTCGGCCCGAAGCGGCTGCCCTGGTCATCGTAACCGTGGGTCATTTCGTGGCCGATGACCGCACCGATACCGCCGTAGTTGAGCGCGTCATCGGCCTTGGGATCGAAGAACGGCGGCTGCAGGATCGCGGCCGGGAACACGATCTCGTTCTGCAGCGGGTTGTAGTAGGCGTTGACCGTCTGCGGGGTCATGCCCCACTCGGTCTTGTCCACCGGCTTGCCGATCTTGGACAGGGCGAACTTGTAGTTGAACTCGTTGGCCGCGCGCACGTTGCCGAGGTAGCTGTCGCGACCGGTGGTCAGGCCGTTCCAGTCACGCCACTTGTCCGGGTAGCCGATCTTCGGGGTGAAGGTTTCCCACTTGGCGATCGCCTTGGCCTTGGTCTCATCGCTCATCCAGGTCAGGCCCTGGATGCGCTCCTTGAGCGCGGCGGCCAGGTTCTTGACCAGTTCTTCCATCTTGGCCTTGGCTTCCGGCGAGAAGGCGACCTTGACGTACAGCTGGCCGAACGCATCGCCGGCATCGTTTTCGATGGTACCCAGCACACGCTTCCAGCGCGGCTTCATTTCCTTCTGGCCGTTCAGGGTCTTGCCGTAGAAGTCGTAGTTTTCCTGCACGAACGCGTCGGCCAGGTACGGCGAGGCGCTGTCCACGGTGTGGAAGCGCAGGTAGGCGCGCCACACCGACGGATCGGTATCGCCCAGCGCCTTGCTCACTTCCTGGTGGAAGGAGGGGATGGCCAGGGAGAACTTCTCCGGCGCGGCGATGCCTTGGGCCTTGAAGAACTCGGTCCAGCTGAAGTTCGGGGTCAGCTTGTCGGCGTCGGCCACGCTGACCGGGTTGTAGAACAGCGAGACATCGCGCGACAGCTCGGCGCTGGACTTGGAGGCCTTGGCCAGGCGCGTTTCGAACTTGACCACGTCCGCGGCCTGCTTGGCGGCGTCGGCGGCGGCGACGCCGGACAGTTCCAGCACCTTGGCCACGTGGGCCTGGTAGGCCTTGAGCTTGTCGGCGTTCTTGGCGTCGGTGTAGTAAGTGGTGTCCGGCAGGCCCAGGCCACCCTGGCTGGCGTAGGCCAGGTTCATGCTGGAATTCTTGAAGTCCGCTTCCGGACCGAAGCCGAACAGCACGTTGTCGCCCTTGGCCGCGCTGGTGCGCAGGTAGGTGGCGATGGCGTCCTTGTCCTTGAGGCCGTCGATGGCGGTCAGGTCGGCCTTGAGCGGCTCGATGCCCTGGGCGTTGATCTTGGCTTCGTCCATGCCGGTGGCCCAGAAGTCGCCGACGATCTTCTCGATGCCGTTCGGGCTCTTGACCGCCGCGACCTGCTCGGCGAGCTGGTGCTGCACGGCGACCGAACGCTCGTCCAGGATGGTGAAGGCGCCCCAGCTGGTGCGGTCGGCCGGGATTTCATTGGCGGCCAGCCACTTGCTGTTGACGTAGTCGCCGAAGGCGCCGCAGGCGTCCATCGCGGTGTCCAGGTCGGACGGGTGGAAGGCGTTGTAGGCCGGCAGCTTGCTTTCGTCGAGCTTGTACTCGGTGGCCGCGGTGGTGGCGGCCGGCGCGGCGGCGGTGGAGGCCGCGGTGTCCGCTGCCGGGGTGTCTTTCTTGCCGCAGCCGACCAGCACGGCCGAAACGGCCAGGGTCAGCAGGACGATCTTGGGATTGCGGATCACGTTGGTTGGCCTCCAGGCCTGGAATGCATCGGGGGTGGCTCCCGGGGGGAGCCGTGGGCCAGACGATACGCCGCTGGCCGGGCCTGCAAGGGTGTCGAAGGTCATGGCTGTTGGCAAGCCGGCCCTTCGCGGCACTCCCCACCGTATCCGGCACGTTGCACCACCCGCCCCGGCAAAGACCGCTGGCGGGCGCGACAGACCGGTCCGCGCGGGTATATATAGCGGCATGACAAACCCTTCTGCGCAGACATGGGACGCGGTCATCATCGGCGCCGGCCACAATGGCCTGGTCTGTGCCGCCTATCTGGCACGTGCCGGGCGCCGGGTACTGGTGCTGGAGCGGCGCGGGGTAGTGGGCGGCGCGGCGGTGACCGAGGAATTCCATCCCGGCTTCCGCAACTCGGTGGCGTCCTACACGGTGTCGTTGCTGCAGCCCAAGGTCATCGCCGAGCTGGACCTGGCCGCGCACGGGCTGCGCGTGGTGCCCCGACGGATCAACAATTTCCTGCCGCTGGACGCGGGACAATATCTGTTGGCGGGCAGGGGGATCACCCAGGCCGAAGTACGTCGTTTTTCAGTGCGCGATGCCGAACGCCTGCCGCTGTATGAGCAGCGTCTGGACGTGTTCGCCGATGTGCTGCGCGCGCTGGCCCTGCAGGCACCGCCGAACATCGGCGAGGGTCACTGGCTGCAGCAGTTGCCCGCGCTGTGGCGGGCGGCGCGGCTGGGACGCCAGCTGCAGGCGCTCGATCCGGCGCTGCAGCAGGAACTGCTGGACCTGTTCACGATTTCCGCGGCGGAATACCTGGACCGCTGGTTCGAAAGCGATGCGATCAAGGCCCTGTTCGGTTTCGATGGCGTGGTCGGGAACTACGCCAGCCCGTATGCGGCCGGCACCGCCTACGTGCTGCTGCACCATGCGTTTGGAGAGAGCAACGGCGTCAAGGGCGCCTGGGGGCATGCGATCGGCGGCATGGGTGCGATCACCCAGGCGATGGCGCGTTCGGCGATCGCCGCCGGTGCCAGCATCCGGGTGGACGCGGGCGTGGCGTCCGTGCTTGTCGAGAACGGTCGGGCAGTCGGTGTTGAAACCCTGGATGGGCAGCGCATCCGTGCGCGTGCGGTGGTGGCCAACGTCAACCCGAAACTGCTGTACGAACAGCTGCTGGCACCAGAGCAGGTGCCCGTTGCCACCCGTGATCGCATGGCGCAGTGGCGCTGTGGGTCGGGGACGTTCCGGATGAACGTGGCGCTCTCGCGCCTGCCCGATTTCAGCGTGCTGCCGGGGCCGGGCGACCACCTGACCGCGGGCATCATCATCGCTCCGTCGCTGGATTACATGGATCGGGCGTGGCAGGACGCGCGCGCGCAGGGGTGGTCGCGCGAGCCGATCGTGGAGATGCTCATTCCAAGCACGCTCGACGATTCGCTGGCACCGCCCGGGCAGCACGTGGCCAGCCTGTTCTGCCAGCACGTGGCCCCGCAGCTGCCCGAGGGGCGCAGCTGGGACGATCATCGCGAAGAGGTTGCGGACCTGATGATCGCCACGGTAGAGAAGCACGCGCCGGGCTTCGCAGCCTCGGTGCTGGGTCGGCAGGTGTTGAGCCCGCTGGATCTGGAGCGGATCTTCGGCCTGATCGGCGGCGACATTTTCCACGGCGCACTGAGTCTCAACCAGTTGTTCAGTGCGCGGCCGATGCTGGGGCAGGCGGAGTATCGCGGGGCGTTGCCGGGGTTGTTCCTGTGCGGCTCCGGCGCGCATCCCGGGGGCGGGGTGACCGGCGCGCCGGGACACAATGCCGCGCAGGTGATCCTGCGCGGGTGAGTGGCGTGCGCCTCCGTCGCTGCGAAGGCAGGGTCAGGGTTCAACGTCGCGCTGCACGCCAGGCTGCAGATCGTCGGTCTGCGGCTCGCGTGCGTTGGGGTCCGGCGCGACCACGGGAATACGGGTCCTGCGATCGGTCTCCGGCGTGACCTGGGTGGCTTCGCCCACGTTGACCGTGGCCACGCGCGGCTTGGCCCAGATCGCGTCGTGCCACTGCTGATACTTGTCCGGATCCCAGTAACGATCGTCGTAGAACTTGCTGCCGTCGATTTCTTCCGGGCCTGCCGGGCCGGGCACCACGATCCGCAGGTTGCCCTGGAAGCCAGTGCGACTGCCGGTGACATTGCGGCGTTCGCGGCGCAAGGCCAGCGCGATGCGCGGCTTGGCCGCGGCGTCGCCGAAGCGGGCATAGACGGCTTCACCCTGCGCGACGGCCTGTTCGCGCTGCTGCGGGGTCAGCGCGGCCCAATAGCGTTCGCGCAGCTCGACAAACCCCTGGTAGCCACGCTCGGCGGCCAGATCCATCCAGGCGTAGGCCAGGGCGCGGTCGGCGGCAGTGCCGGTGCCGTTCCAGAGCATCTCGGCCACCATTGCCTGTGACGGCTTGTCGGCGTAGAAGGCCGCGCGCTGGAAGAACTTGAGCGCCGCTTCCTGGTCGCCGGCCGCCCGCTTCTCCATGCCCAGCAGGCGGAAGCGCAGGTCCGGGTGTCCACTGAGAAAACCAGCGGTGATCATCAATGGATCGGCGGTGGGATCGGCGGGGAGCGCCGCAGTGGGTTTTTTCCCGGCGGCGTGGCCAGCGACGGGAAGCAGGGCCAGCATCGGCACCAGCAGGGGGAGTGTCCAGGGTTTCATGCGGAGGTTCCTTGTGAATGTCTCGCCGTTTGTTCCATCTTGCTCAGGGCGCCGCAACGGCCGACAGCGGCATGCTTGATGATGACCTCTCGAGCGCCGGGGAGTTCCCCTGTCGGCCCCCGGCAGGCGGGGGCCGACACGCCCGGTCACTCCTTCGCGGCCGGCGTACCGAGGTGGCGGGAGAAGAAGTCCAGCATGTTGGTGTACAGGTTCACCCGGGCCGGCACGCCGTAGAAGCCGTGCATTTCACCGGACTGGATGATCACGCCTTCCGGCGGGTTGCCTGCGTCGGTGAGCGCCTTGGCCATCAGTTCAGTCTGCTCGGGCACCGCGCGGACATCGCGTGCGCCGGCCGCCAGGAACACCGGGATCTTTACTTCGCCGGCACGCCGCGCAGGCGAGACCTTGTTCCATTCGGCGACGTCGGTGCCGTGGGTGCGGCGCAGGTAGCGCAGGCCAGACTCGCGCTGCGGGATATCGCCCTTCTTGAACAGCATGTCCACGTCGTAGACGCCGACGTAGCCAAAGGCGCACTTGAACATCCCCGGCGCACGAATCGGGGCCATCAACGATGAGTAGCCGCCGAAACTGCCGCCGTAGATGCAGATGCGGTCCTTGTCGGCGTAGCCGTTGTTGATCGCCCAGTGGGTAGCGTCGATGATGTCGTTCTGGATGCCATCTGCCCACTGCTTGTGGCCAGAATCCTGGAAGCCCTTTCCGTAGCCACCGGAGCCGCGGAAGTTGATCTGCAGGACGGCATAGCCCCGGCTGGCCAGCAACTGGGTCTCGCCGGAGTAGCGCCAATTGTCGCGCGGCCCGATCGGACCGCCGTGCGGATTGACGATCAGGGGCAGGTTCTTGCCGCTGGACCCCTGCGGCAGGGTGAGATAGGCGTACACCTGCTTGCCATCGCGTGCGGTGAAGTTGAACGGTTTGACGCTGGCAAGGCGTTTCTTGTCCAGGTGCGGCGCGCGCTGCATCAGGAACCGCGCCTTGCCGGTATCGCGGTCGAACAGATACAGCTCACCCGGATTGGCGTCGCTGTAAACCGAGACGATGATCTTCTTTCCATCCTCGGTATGGCTGGAGAAATCGACCATTTCGCCCTCGAACGAGCCGGCCAGCGAGGCATACAGATCCGCGTCGGGGTGCGCTTCGTCGATCAGCGTCACCTTGGGTGCGCCCGCTTCGGTGACAACGGCAAGCAGGGTCTTGTCGTCGGTCGACCAGATGTAGTCCGACACCTCGGCCACCTTGTCCTGGAACAGGGCGGTGAACTCACCCGTCGCGGTATCCAGGGTGCCGATCGCGCCAGGTGCCTTGTCATCGCTCTGGGTGACGAACACGCGCCCATCGGCGGTCGTGCGCTCCACCCAGAGGTGCTTGCCGCCGGACTTGGACGCATTCACCAATACCCAGTCGCGACCGTCGCGCCGGTACAGTTCGGTACTTTTATCGTACTCGCCTTCCTCGTTGCGGCTGGAGGAGCACACGGCGAAGCGGGGTTCCTTGCCGGCATCGAGGGCGATGCTGCAGTCGTCCTTCGGCGCTCGCGCCAGCACGGTGCGACGGCCGGTGATGGTGTCCACCTGCACCACCTGGGTGCCGGCGCCTTCGGCCGAGCGCGGGTAGCGCGACTGCATGATGACGTTGCGGTCATCGCTCTTGAGCGTGTCCAGCAGGCTGAACGATTCCGCGCCCACGGTCTTGCCACGCTGGGTGGCGTCGCGGGTGCCGTAGAAGATCACCGGCACCGCCTGCGATCCATCGGCATTCACCGCGAACCACTCGCCGGTGGCGAACGGCTGGGCGTAGCCGCCGATCTTCTTGACTGCGTTGAACATGATGCGGTTGGGCGAAATCCAGTAGAACGCACCCACGCTCTTCTTGTCCGGCAGCTGGTTGACCTTCATGACCGCCAGGTCGCTGGTGCGCATGATCGTCAGCACGTCCTGGTCGCCGTGGTCCATGCTGATGGCCAGGTAGTCGCCGTTGGGCGAAATACGCACGTTGCCGTAGCTGGGGTGCTTGACGAAATCCTCGACCGAATAGGTCGGTGCAGCCAACGCGGAGCCTGCGAAGAGGAAGGACAGCAGCAGCGCGGCCGATTGCAGTTTTTTCATTGAATTTCCTTGGTCCTGGGCCTGGATGCCGTGTCGCCGCGGTGCGGTGGCACGGTGCAGTGTTCTGGAGGAGACGATCGTCTGGACGCGTCCCTGCCGACGTACAAACACGAAGCCCGGCATGTGCCGGGCTTCGTGATGGAACCAATGACCGACTATCAGAAGCGATAGGACAGGCTGATGTAGTAGCGACGACCCAGCGGATCGGCGCCGATCAGCGGATTGAAGTACGGGTAGGCCGTATCGGTCGGGTCACGACGGAAGGTGTTGTTGGTCAGGTTGACGACGGTGAAATCTGCCGTCACGTTCGGACCGAACTTCTTGGTGAGCTGCAGGTTGTACAGGCTGTACGGCCCCAGGCGCTGGGTCTGGGCACGGTTCCAGTTGGACCCGTAGCGGGTGCTGAACAGCGTTGCGCCCCACTCGTTCTTCGACCAGCTCAGGCTGCCACGGAAGCGGCTGCGCTGGCTCCAGTCGAAATCGGGCAGATCGCGGTAGTCGATCAGCTCGTCGTCGTCGTTCTCCTGGTACTTGTTGGTCAGCATCAGGGAGTAGCCCAGATCCAGGCCGAACCGGCCCAGGCGGTCGGTGTCCAGACGGTACTTGTACGTCGCGTCGATGCCGCTGGTCTCGACCAGTGCGGTATTGATGTACGCGGTGTTCAGGCGCTGGATCCGACCGTCAAGCGTGGTGCCCGGGGCACTGGTACGGGTGATGAGGCTGGTCAGGTTCTGGCAGAAGGTCGAATCCATGCCGAACGGGAACGGCGAACCATCCGGCGCACGCCCAGGCGGCAGTTGGCTTCGTTCTGCAGGAGGTAGGTCGAGCTCAGCTGCGAGGCAGCGTCCTCCAGGCGGATCTTGTAGTAGTCCACCGACATCGACATGCCGTCCACGATGTCCCACACGAAACCGGCGCCCCACGACTTGCCTTCTTCTTCCTTCAGCTTCGGGTTGCCCGCGGTCAGCGACTGCGCCTGGTAGTAGGTGATGTCGGTGGTGCGGTTGCACTGGGCGCGGGTGCGGCCCGGGGTGCCGGCCGGCTGGCCCAGGCCGGTGCCCGAACGGCAGCTGTAGTCGTCGACGATGTTCGAGTACGACGCGGCACCTTCGGCGTACACCAGCTGCATGTCCGGCGCGCGGAAGCTGGTGGCGTAGGAGGCACGGACCAGCAGGTTGCTGAACGGACGCCATTCCAGACCGGCGTTCCAGGTCTTTGCATCGTCGACGGCGGTGATGTCGTCGTACTTGTCGTAGCGGCCTGCGATGTTCATCGACAGGTTGCTGAAGATCGGGATGCGGAACTCGGTACCGAGTGCGTAGCGGTCGCGCGAGCCGTGGGTTTCACCGGAGCTGGTCAGGTTGAAGATCGTCTGGCCATCGAGCGGACGCAGCTGGTTGGTGCGCGGATCGCTGCTCAGGTCGGTGGTCTGGCGCACGGCTTCGATGACACCGGCGAACCCGACGGCACCGGCCGGGAGTTCGAACAGGTCGCCGCTGATGTTGAAGTTGGCCGTCGCCGAGGTGGACTCGGCTTCATTCTTCACGCGGGTCGCGAACGAACGGTAGATTTCCGGCGTGATCGGCGAGTTCCAGCGCGACTGGTCGAGCGCGTAGATCGGATAGTTGTCGGTGGTGTAACCCTGCAGCGGACCCAGGAAGTAGTCGTGGACCGGCTTGGCCAGCAGGCGCGGGCGATCGGCGGTGTACTCGTACTTGCCGTAGTTGGCACTGGCTTCCCAGTCGAAGCGATCGGCGATGGTGCCGGTGATGCCGACGGTGACGTCGAAGCTCTTCTCGTCGTAGTTGGTGCTGGCAGCTTCATTGCCGCCCAGTTCGAACGGATTGAACACGCGCTGCAGCTGGATGATGTCGCGCAGGTTGGAGTCGTAGTACGCCCCGGTCGTCGCGCCGCTGCGGTTGGAGGTGAAGCGGTCGCTGGAGGTGGCCCAGAACTCGGTGCCGCTGCTGGACTTGGCTTCGGTCTTGTAGAAATTGACGCTGCCGAAGCCCTGCAGGGTATCGGTGAAGTCGAACGTGCCGTAAGCGTAGCCGTTGAAGTTCTGGTTCTTGTTCTGGATCGACCGCGACGCGGGCTGGGTGTAGCTGCCGCAGTAGGTGCCACGGGTGGCGGTGGTCACGGTGGTGTAGCCGAACGCATCGCACGCCTGCGCGTCGTAGAGCGAGTTGAAGTTGCGGGTGTGGCCATTGCGCCCGGCGACGCTCAGGGCCGCCAGCGACAGGCTCGGGTTCACGGCCAGGCCGATTTCGTTCTGGCGGGTGTCGGCCAGGAAGTCACGCTGGCTGGCGAATACCGGCTCGTTGGCCTGGTACTGCAGGGCGTAGGTGGCGCTCCAGCGGTCGCCGGTCTTGCCGCCGGTGTACTCGACGTTGACGCTGTCGCCGCCGCCTTCCTCGGTGGTGCCGGTGGTCAGCTTGATCTGCTGGCCGTCATAGTTCTTGCGCAGCACGATGTTGACCACGCCGGCAACCGCGTCCGAGCCATAGATCGCCGAGGCGCCGCCGGTCAGGATTTCCACGCGCTCGACGATCGAGCTTGGAATGGCCTTGATGTTGACCACGTTGTTGTCGCGGTTGTACGGCTGCGGGTACTGGGCCGGACGACGGCCGTTGATCAGGGTCAGGGTATAGCCCGGGCCCAGGTTGCGCAGGTTGACCACCTGGGCATTCGGCGTGAAGCCGCCGGCATTCAGGTCGCCGGTGAAGGAGCTGGTGGTGTTCTGGGTCAGGGTCTGCAGCATGTCGCCGACGGACTGGAAACCTTCGCGGTCGATGTCGGCGCGGGTGATCACCGTCACCGGGGCCGGGCCTTCGACTTCAGCGCGCTTGATGCGCGAACCCACCACGGACACGCGGTCCAGGTTGACGGCGTTCTTGCCACCGACCTCGTTGCCGGCTTCCTGTGCGAACGCCGGAGCGACGGCCGAAACGACCAGCGCCGATGCCAGCGCAAAGCTCAGCGGGTTGCGGCTGAGCAGCGTGCGATTTGCCATGAATAGTTCCCCTTGAAATCAGTTCTGTGCGCCGAGTGTCTGGTGAGGGGCGATCGCCCGGCTCGGACACCTTTGCTCCCGACGGGCTGCAACTGCTGCCCCCTGTAATCAGCTTCACAAGCCGATGACTCGAAGTTAACACGAGCTTAACTTGTGCTGTCAACTGTTCATCACAGCGTCATAAAGACACGATCGGCACATCCGGTGCCGCCGCCGAGAAATAACGATGGCGTGCGGCAAGCCATTGAATTTCATCAGTTTAGTTGCCATTGAAACAATGTGGCGGGTGATCGGGGCTGTCGCTCGCTGTCCTGAAGGACACGTTCGGCAGGACAGCTGGTGGTCAGCTTGACGTCTGATAACAAATGGCAATAAGGG
>NZ_DAMAGC010000122.1:0-12486 GCF_031995405.1 Stenotrophomonas sp.
GGCGTGACCCTGCGTGACCTGGTCAACGCGATTCCGCTGTACGCGATCAAGTCCGGTCTGCTGACCGTGGCCAAGGCCGGCAAGAAGAACATCTTCTCCGGCCGCATCCTGGAAATCGAGGGTCTGCCGGAGCTGAAGGTCGAGCAGGCCTTCGAGCTGTCCGATGCCTCGGCCGAACGTTCGGCCGCCGGTTGCTCGGTGCACCTGAACAAGGAGCCGATCATCGAGTACCTCACCAGCAACATCACGCTGCTGAAGTGGATGATCGCCGAGGGTTACCAGGATCCGCGTTCGCTGCAGCGTCGCATCGAGAAGATGGAAGCATGGCTGGCCAACCCGGAGCTGCTGGAGCCGGATGCCGACGCCGAGTACGCCGCCGTCATCGAGATCGACCTGGCCGACATCCACGAGCCGATCGTGGCCTGCCCGAACGACCCGGATGACGTCAAGACGCTGTCGGACGTGGCCGGTGCGGCGATCGACGAAGTGTTCATCGGTTCGTGCATGACCAACATCGGTCACTTCCGTGCGGCGGCCAAGCTGCTGGAAGGCAAGCGCGACATCCCGACCAAGCTGTGGGTGGCCCCGCCGACCAAGATGGACGCTTCGGAGCTGACCAAGGAAGGCCATTACGGCACCTTCGGCACCGCCGGCGCACGCATGGAAATGCCAGGCTGCTCGCTGTGCATGGGCAACCAGGCGCAGGTGCGCGAGGGCGCGACGGTGTTCTCGACCTCGACCCGCAACTTCCCGAACCGTCTGGGCCGCAACTCCAACGTGTACCTGGGTTCGGCCGAACTGGCCGCGATCTGCTCGCGTCTGGGCCGCATCCCGACCAAGGAAGAGTACATGGCCGACATCGGCGTGCTGGATGCCAGCAGCAAGGACATCTACCGCTACATGAACTTCGACCAGATCGAGGATTACCAGGACGTGGCCAGGACGGTCGCTGCCTGATGCGGTAGTCATCGACCGTTGGTTGATGGGATTCAACTGAAAACACCCGGCGCAGGCCGGGTGTTTTTTTTGTGGGGTATAGGGCGGGTTCGCCACGGTTGAACCTGGTGCAATACCCACGGCAAGGTACGAAAACATGCATTGCCGGGGGTAGAGCCGAGCCCTGCTCGGCTGGCCGTTGCAGCCGCTGGGCAGATGCGACGGGAGCAGAGCAGCCGAGCATGGCTCGGCTCTACCCGGCGTTGCCTGGCGTTACCCGCGTCCCCCGGCGTTGCCCGGCGCGGCCAGGTGCAGTCAAGCGTCACCCGGCGTTACCCGGCGCGGCCAGGTGCAGTCAAACGTCACCCGGCGTTACCCGCCGCGGCCAGGTACGGTCGGGTGCGGTCACGCGTTGCCTGGCGCAGCCAGATGCGGTCAGATGCCGTAGAGCCGAGCCATGCTCGGCTGCTCTGCTCTCGTCGCAGTTGCCCGGCAGCTGACAGGGCCAGACAGGGCCAGACAGGGCCAGCCGAGCATGGCTCGGCTCTACCTGGTCATTCCGGCCAGCCCGGCCAGTCCGGTCAGGCCGGCCAGTCCGGCCAGCCCGGCCAATCCGGCCAGCCGAGCATGGCTCGGCTCTACATGGCGTTGCCCGCGTTGCTCGCGTTCCCCCGGCGCTGCGTGGCGCAGCGCCTTGCGGTCAGTGGGCGGCCGGATGGCGGAACGGCCAGTCGTCCTGCGCATCGCCACTGCGCTCGGCGCAGACCTGCCGGAAGGTCGCTACGAACGCCTGCTGCAGGCGGGTGGGGTGCCAATCGGCGCGGGTGGTCAGGCCGATGCGGCGGCGCAGGTCGTCGCCGGCGCTGCCGATTTCGCTGAGCAGGCCGGCGCGGCGTTCGATCACGAACTGGTCGCGTGACATCAGGGTGAGCCAGTCGTCTTCCAGCAGCAGGCCGCGGGTGATCAACACCGAGCCGCATTCGATGCGCAGGCGCGGCGGTGCGTGCCCGTGCTGGCGGAACATGTGTTCCCAGCGCGCACGCACAGGTGCACCGGTGGCGGCGATCACCCACGGGTACTCGAGCAGCTGCGGGAAGGTGAAGCCGCCCGCGCGCACCAGCGGGTGCCCGCTGCGCGCGACGATCACCGGGTCGTCGTCGAACAGGCCTTCCTGGGCGATATCGCGCACCGGCAGCTTGTCGCGCATGGCGCCGATCAACAGGTCCAGGCTGCCTTCGCGCAGATCCCCCAGCAGCTCCGCGTACGGACCCTCGATGACGTTCACCGACGCGCCCGGGTGTGCGCGTGCGAAGCGTGCCAGCACCTGTGGCAGCAGGATCGCCCGCGCCAGTGGCATCACTCCCAGCGTGACCCGGCCGCCCTGCTCGGTACGCAGCGAGGCAAGGTCATCCACGCCTGCGGTCAGCTCGGACAGCGCCAGCCGCACCAGCCGCAGCATGCGCGTGGCGGCCGGGGTGGGTTGCACGGTCTTGCCGCGCCGCACGGTGAGCGGGATGTCGATGGCCGCGGCCAGTTCGTGCACGGCGCGGTAGATCGCCGGCTGCGAGACCCCGGCGCGGCTGGCGGCCAGGGTGAAGCTGCCGGCGCTGTCCACCGCAGCCAGCGCGCGCAGCTGCGGCAGGGTGACGTGGCGTTCCACGGCAGGCATCGCCGGCAGCCGCTGGGTGCGGCGGGCCACGCGCACGCCATGGGCGATGTAGGCCAGTGCGCGCTCGATGCGGGGCACCAGCAGGCGCGCGGCCTCGGTGGGCGCCATGCCGCCGGGCTGGCGGTCGAACAGCGGTGCATCGAGCTGGGTCTCCAGCCGGGCGATCGCCTGGGTCAGCGCCGGCTGGGAGAGATTCACATGCGGCACGGCCGCGCTGATGCCGCCGTGGTGATACACCGCCACCAGCGCGTGCAGGTGCTTGAGGTTCAGCTCCAGGGTCTCGCTCATGCACCAACTATAACCAAACGCAATGGCAGTTCCGAAAAACCATCTTGAGGTGTCAGACGGCAGCGACACAGACTGCGCCATCGTCAACGAAGGATGGATGGATGTCCCGCGTAGTCACCCGTATCGAACGTGCCGCCCCGGCGGTGATCCAGATCCTGGCCGGGGCCGGCGTCGCCACCGCCCATGAAGCGCAGGGCCGCAGCGGCCTGCTGCATCCCCGGTTGCGCCCGATCTACAGCGGCGCGCGCGTCGCCGGCAGTGCGATCACCGTGTCGGTGCCGCCCGGCGACAACTGGATGATGCACGTGGCCATCGAACAGCTGCGCGAGGGCGACATCCTGGTGGTGGCACCGACGAGTGACTGCACCGATGGCTATTTCGGCGACCTGCTGGCGACCTCCGCGCAGGTGCGCGGCTGCCGCGGACTGGTGATCGATGCCGGGGTGCGCGATGTGCGCGATCTCACCGCGATGGGCTTCCCGGTGTGGAGCCGGGCCATCCACGCACAGGGCACGGTCAAGGAAACGCTGGGATCGGTCAACGTGCCGGTGGTCTGCGGCGGTGCCCTGGTGCAGCCCGGTGACGTGGTGATCGCCGACGACGATGGCGTGTGCATCGTGCCGCGCGCCGACGCGGCGCGCGTAGCCGGCGAGGCGCAGGCGCGCGAGGCCCGCGAGGCGGACAAGCGCGCACGCCTGGCCAACGGTGAGCTGGGGCTGGACATCTACGCCATGCGCGAGCGCCTGGCGGCCAAGGGGCTGCGTTATGAGTAAGGGCGTGCGCGCGATGTGGATGCGCGGTGGCACTTCCAAGGGCGGGTTCTTCCTCGCCTCGGAGTTGCCCGCCGACGTGGCTGCCCGCGATGCGTTCCTGCTGCGTGCCTACGGTTCGCCGGATGCACGCCAGATCGACGGCATGGGCGGGGCCGATCCACTGACCTCCAAGGTGGCCGTGGTGTCCCCTTCCGCCCGTGACGATGCCGATGTGGACTATCTGTTCCTGCAGGTGTTCGTGGACCAGGCGCTGGTCAGCGATGCGCAGAACTGCGGCAACATGCTGGCCGGTGTCGGCCCGTTCGCGATCGAGCGCGGCCTTGTCGGCGCGTCGCCGGCGCAGACCGAGGTGCGGATCTTCATGGTCAACACCGGCAAGATCGCCCGTGCGACGCTGCAGACGCCCGGCGGTCGCCTGCGCTACGACGGCGAGGCGCGCATCGACGGCGTGCCGGGGACGGCCGCGCCGATTCCGTTGACCTTCGAGGACACCGCCGGGTCCAGCTGTGGTGCGCTGCTGCCAACCGGGCGTGCGCTGGACGTGATCGATGGCACCGACGCGACCCTGATCGACAACGGGATGCCCTGCGTGGTGCTGCGCGCCGCCGACCTGGGCATCAGCGGTTACGAGGATCGCCAGACGCTGGACGCCGATGAAGCCTTGAAAGCACGGCTGGAAGCAATCCGCCTGCAGGCCGGCCCACTGATGAACCTGGGCGATGTCACTACCCAGTCGGTGCCGAAGATGATGCTGGTGGCCCCGCCGCGTGATGGCGGGGCGATCTGCGTGCGCTCGTTCATTCCGCACCGTTGCCATGCCTCCATCGGTGTACTCGGCGCGGTGAGCGTGGCCAGTGCGTGCCTGCTGCCGGGGTCGCCGGCGCACGCGTTGGCGGTGCTGCCGGGTGGCCGCCAGCAGACGCTGGCGGTGGAGCACCCCAGTGGCAGCACCGGTTGCGTGCTGACGCTGGATGAGGCGGGGCAGGTGGCCCGCGCCGCGGTGCTGCGCACGGCCCGGAAACTGTTCGATGGCGTGCTGTTCGACTGAATACGCGCGACGTCCCTATTCTTGCGACCTGGGAGGGTTGATATGACCGTTGTACAGAAGCGGCCGGGCCGCTTCGGCATTCTTGGCCAACTGTGGTTCCAGGTACTGGCCGGTACCGTGATCGGTGTGGTGCTGGGGTGGCTGCAGCCGGATATCGGCTCGGCGATGAAACCCTTCGGCGATGCCTTCATCAAGCTGATCCGGATGATGATCGGGCCGATCATCTTCGTGACGGTGGTGCACGGCATCGCCGGCATGCGCGACATGCGCAGCGTCGGCCGGCTGGCGCTGAAGTCGCTGATCTATTTCGAGGTGATCACCATCCTGGCGCTGATCGTCGGCCTGGTGGCGGTGGACCTGTGGAAGCCGGGCGCGGGCATGAACATCGACCCGGCCACCATCGACATGGCCAGCATCCAGGGCTACGTGCACAGCGCGCATGACCAGTCGATCGTGTCCTACATCATGGCGATCATTCCCAACACGCTGGTCAGTGCGTTCACCGAGGCGCATGTGCTGCAGGTGTTGTTCGTGGCGGTGCTGTTCGGCGTGGCGTTGGCGTCGGTGGGCGAGCGTGGCGAACCGGTGATGAAGGTGATCGAGTCCACTTCCACTGCGTTGTTCAAGATCATCGGCTACATCATGTACTTCGCTCCGATCGGCGCGTTCGGCGCGATCGCCTTCACCGTGGGCCAGTTCGGCGCCGGGTCGCTGTTGTCGCTGGGTGAGCTGATCATCGAATTCTTCGTGGTCTGCGGTGTATTCACCGTACTCGTGCTGGGCAGCGTGTGCTGGTGGACCGGTGCCAGCCTGTGGCGGTTGCTGGGCTACCTGCGCGATGAAATCGTGATCGTGGCTGCGACCACGTCCACCGAGACGGTGTTGCCGCGGCTGATCGAGAAGATGAAGAAGCTGGGCTGCGAGGAGGGGGTGGTGGGTTTCGTGATCCCGGCCGGCTACTCGTTCAACCTTGATGGCACCTGCCTGTACCTGACCACCGTGGCGCTGTTCCTGGCCCAGGCCACCAACACCGAGCTGACCGTGTGGCATCAGCTGGGCCTGATCGCGGTGCTGCTGCTGACCTCCAAGGGCGCGGCCGGCGTGGCCGGTGCGGCGTTCGTGGTGCTGGCCGCGACGCTGGGCACGACCGGCACGATCCCGGTCGCGAGCATCGCGCTGATCCTGGGCATCCACCGCATCCTCGCCGAAGGGCTGACCTTCGTGAACCTGGTCGGCAACGCGATCGCGGTGCTGGTGATCGCCAAGTGGGAAGGCAAGCTCGACGAGAAGGTGATGGCCGAGCAGATCGGCACGCGCCGACTGCGACGCCGTGTGCTGGGCGTGCAACCGGTCTGATCCTGTGGCTGCAGCCCCGCTGCGGCCGTTCTGAATTCCACTTCGTTCCGGTGCCCTGGCCCCGGACAGGAGGCGCTTGTGTCGTTTATTTCCCGTCGCACGCTGTGCGTGCTTGTTGCCACCAGCCTGGCCGCTCCGGCGTTCGCTGCGGCGCCGGCGTCCAAGGGCAGCTTGCCCGAGGGCGTCGATCTCACCCTGGACCTGGTCGGCAACGTGGCCTCCAATCCGGTGGGCGGTGTCGAGCAGGGCACCGAGGGCTCTTACTGGGTGATGGCCCAGGCCCGGTTCGACCTGGACACCCTGTGGGGCGTGCACAACACCGACGTCGATGCGCAATGGGCCTGGTTCGCCGGTCGCAACCTGGCGCGCGAGAAGATCGGCAATTCGATCAGTGCCCAACAGACCTGGCGGCCGGTGGCCGGTGGGCGTTTGACCCGGCTGACCGTGCGCCATCGCTTCGACAACGGGCTGAGCATCACCGCCGGGCGCGCGCCGGTGAACAGCTACTTCAACAATTCCGCGCTCAACTGCGTGTTCATGAGCAACGCGATGTGCCTGACCCCGTACGGGGCGATCACCGACCTGGGCATCACCGCATACCCGAATTCATCCTGGGCCGGCATCGTGCGCTACGACGTGGACGACCGCTGGTACGCACAGGCCGGCGCGTTCGACTACAACAACGCGTTGAACCAGGCCGGCAAGAACGGGCTGGACTTCTCGGTGGGCGAGGGCACCGGCACCATTACCGCCTATGAAGTGGGCTACCAGACCAGCTTTGCCAACGACCGCCTGCCGCGGACCTACCGGTTGGGCATGTACCGCAACAGCGACGGCGGCAAGAGCTCCTACTACGACGCCAACGGCAACTCGGCGGCGCTGACCGGCAGGCCGACGGCGGTGCAGGAGGGAGCACGGGCGGGCGGCTATGCGATGGCCGACCAAACCGTCTGGCGGGGTGCAGGCAAGCGCAATCTCGCCTTGTTTGCACGCGCGTACGTGAACACCGGCAATGAAGCGCCGGTCGACACCTTCTTCTCGGCCGGCTTCGTCAAGACCGGTACCTTCGCCGGCCGCGACCAGGACACGCTGGCGATGTTCGTCTCCAACACGCATTTCAGCGACGAGCAGATCGCCTTCCTGCGCGATCGCCGTACCCGCAATGGCGGCAGCGGTGCGCCGCATGCCGATGAAATCATCGCCGAGCTCAGCTACGGCTGGGCGGTGCACAAGGGCGTGCGGCTGATGCCCAACCTGCAGTACGTCATCAATCCCGACCCCATCTACGCACCCACCCGCACTACCGACATCCCCGATGCACTCATCGTCGGGCTGCGCGTGGACGTGCATTTCGCCCAGCTGTTCGGCTGGTGATTCCTCCCCACGAGGCCATTCCATGATCATCGACTGCCACGGTCACTACACGACCGCCCCTGCCAGCCACGACGCGTTCCGGACGCAGCAGATCGCGCACTTCAACGACCCCACGCTGCCGGCGCCGGTATACCCGGTCATCAGCGACGACGAGCTGCGCCAGAGCGTGGAGGGCAACCAGTTGCGCCTGCTGCGCGAGCGCGGCGCGGACATGACCATCTTCTCTCCCCGCGCCAGCACCATGGCCCATCACATCGGGGATGAGCGGGTCAGTGCGGAATGGACGCGCCGCTGCAACGACCTGATCGCGCGCGTGGTTGGCCTGTACCCGGAAACCTTCATCGGCGTCTGCCAGCTGCCGCAGTCGCCCGGCGTGCCGATCGCCCGTTCGATCGCCGAGCTGGAGCGCTGCGTCAACGAACTCGGGTTTGTCGGCTGCAATCTCAATCCGGATCCGTCCGGCGGCCACTGGACCGGCCTGCCGCTGACCGACAAGGCCTGGTACCCGTTCTTCGAGAAGATGGTGGAGCTGGATGTACCGGCGATGGTGCATGTGTCGGGCAGCTGCAATCCCAACTTCCATGCCACCGGCGCGCACTACCTCAACGCCGATACCACTGCCTTCATGCAGTTCCTGCAGGGCGACCTGTTCCGTGACTTCCCGGACCTGCGCTTCATCATCCCGCATGGGGGTGGCGCGGTGCCGTATCACTGGGGCCGGTTCCGTGGCCTGGCGGACATGCTGGGCAAGCCGCCACTGAACGAACACGTCATGAAGAACGTGTTCTTCGACACCTGCGTCTATCATCAGCCTGGCATCGACCTGCTGTTCAAGGTGATCGACATCGACAACATCCTGTTCGGCTCGGAGATGGTGGGCGCGGTGCGCGGCATCGACCCGGAGACCGGTCAGTATTTCGACGATACGCTGCGCTACGTGGAGGCGCTGGGATTGTCCGACGCCGACCGGCGCAAGGTCTGCGAAGGCAACGCGCGCCGGGTGTATCCGCGTCTGGATGCGCAGTTGAAGGCGAGGGGGCTGTGAGATGACCATGTTCGTGAAAGATGCCGACTGGCTGGATTACTGCCCGGACCCGAGCGTGCCAGCGTTCGTGCCGCCGCCCGGGGCGGTGGATGCGCACTGCCATGTGTTCGGGCCGGGCGACCAATTTCCGTATGCGCCCGAGCGCAAGTACACCCCGTGCGATGCAGGCAAGGATCAGTTGTTCGCGCTGCGCGACCGGCTGGGCTTCAGTCGCAACGTGATCGTGCAGGCCACCTGCCACGGCGCGGACAACCGTGCCTTGGTGGATGCACTGCAGGCAGCGGGTGGGTTGGCGCGTGGCGTGGCCACGGTGCGTGACAGCGTCACCGACGAGGAACTACAACTGCTGCATGCCGCCGGTGTGCGCGGCGTCCGCTTCAATTTCGTCAAACGGCTGGTGGACCCCAAGCCGGATGCCTACTACCGCGCCATCATCGAGCGCATCGCGCCGTTGGGTTGGCACGTGGTGGTGTACTTCGAAGCGGCCGACCTGGCCGAGCGTTGGGACTTTTTCACTTCGCTGCCGACGACCGTGGTGGTCGACCACATGGGGCGGCCGGACGTGACCCAGCCGTTGGACGGTCCGGCGTTCCAGCGGTTCGTGCGGTTGCTGGACGAGCACGACAATGTGTGGAGCAAGGTGAGTTGCCCGGAACGTCTGTCGCAGAGCGGTCCACCGACCTATGACGACGTGGTGCCGTTCGCCCGCCACCTGGTGGAGCGCTTCCCGGATCGCGTCTTGTGGGGGACGGATTGGCCGCACCCGAACCTGACGTCGCATATGCCCGACGACGGCAAGCTGGTGGATTTCATTCCGCGGATCGCAGTGAGCGCCGAGCTGCAGCGCAAGCTGCTGGTGGACAACCCGATGCGGTTGTACTGGGGTGTGTGAGGGGTATCGCGGTATGTGCGCAGCCACCCATGGGGTGGCTCTACCGGGAGGAACGGCTGTCGGTAAGGCCAGGGCACCGCGTGTAGAGCCACGCCATGCGTGGCTGCTCTTCGGTCTGGCATGGCGTGCAGCCACCCATGGGGTGGCTCTACCGGGAGGAAACGGCTGCCGGTAAGGCCAGGGCACCGCGGGTAGAGCCACGCCATGCGTGGCTGGCGCGGACTATCCCCGCGCCAACGCCATCAGCCGCTCGGCAATCCGCTCCAGCGGCACCATTTCCTCTGCCGCGCCGAGCTTGTAGGCCGCGCCGGGCATGCCCCAGACCACGCTGCTGGCTTCGTCCTGCACCAGCGTCGGGGCGCCGGCGTTGCGCAGTTCGAGCAGGCCGCGGGCGCCGTCGTCGCCCATGCCGGTGAGGATGGCGCCGATGGCGTTGCCGCCGGCGCTTTCGGCGACCGAGCGGAACAGCACGTCCACCGCCGGCTTGTGCCGGTTGACGGCGGGGCCGTCATCCACGCGGCAGCGCCAGCGCGCACCGTCGCGGATCACCCGCAGGTGCTTGCCGCCCGGTGGCAGGTAGGCATGGCCGGGCAGCACCGCTTCGCCATCGCTGGCTTCGCGTACCGACATGGCCGAATGCCGGTCCAGGCGCTCGGCGAAGGGCGCGCTGAAGGTGGCCGGCAGGTGCTGGGTGAGCACCACGGCGGGCGCGTCGGCAGGCATGCCTTCGAGCACCACGCGCAGGGCTTCGGTGCCGCCGGCCGAGGCGCCGATGGCGATAAGGCGGTCGGTGGTGCGGAACTGGATGTTGCGCGCCGGAGTGGCCGGGGCGACCGCGTCGAGGGTGATGCGCGGGGTGATCGGGCGTGCCAGGGTACGCACGCGCGAGCGGGCGGCCATCTTGACCTTGCCGATGATTTCCTCGGCATAGGCCTGCAGGCCGCGGGCGACGTCGAATTTTGGCTTGGACACGAAATCGACCGCGCCCAGCGCCAGCGCCTGCAGGGTGGTGTCGGCGCCGCGTTCGGTCAGCGAGGAAATCATCACCACCGGCAGCGGATGCAGGCGCATCAGGTTTTCCAGGAACGCCAGGCCGTCCATGCGCGGCATTTCAACGTCCAGGGTGATCACGTCCGGAGCCAGGCGTTTGATCTTCTCGCGCGCCAGCAGCGGGTCGGCGGCGGTGCCGACCACCTCGATGCCGGGATCGCTGGCAAGGATCTCGCTGAGCATCTGCCGCACGACGGCGGAGTCGTCGACGATCAGGACTTTGCAGGGCACACCGTGGGTCATTCGAACAGCTCCACGCCACCGGTGACCGGGGCCTTGGACAGGCGCGCACGCACGGCCGATTCGGTCGCGGCCACTTCGGCTTCGTGCGCATGCGGCAGGCGCTGCACGACCACGCGGCCGGTGTCGGCGAAGAACCACACCTTGCGCGGATGGATGCCGCACAGGTCTTCGGCCAGCACCGGGATGTGCTCGGCCTGCAGGTACTGGCGCACGAACTCGGCGTTGCGGGTGCCGACCGGGTTGCTGGTGAAGCCCTTGAGCACGTTGGCGCCGCCGAACACCTTCGCTTCCAGGCGCTTGCGGTGGGCGCCGCGCTTGAGCAGGTCGTTGATGAGCAGTTCCATGGCGTAGCTGCCGTAGCGCGCGGGCGCGCCGTCGCCGACGTTGCCTTCGGGCAGCAGGAAGTGGTTCATGCCACCGATCTTGAGCACCGGATCGCGCAGGCAGGCAGCCACGCACGAGCCAAGCGTGGTGGTCAGTGCGGTGTCGTCGTCGACCACCAGGTATTGCGTGGGCAGCAGCTTGGCCGCCGTCACCTTGAAGCGGCTGTCGAAGTAGCGCATGACATCGTCGGTACGTAGCGCCAGGTTCATGCCGGTGCTCCGGGCGCGCGCTTGTACAGCGTGCGGCCGCACGGCTGGATCAGGTCGGCGGCGTGCAGGTAGTTCTCCGAGTGGCCGGTGTAGAGCAGGCCGTCGTCGCCCATGTGCTGGATCAGGCGCGAGAGGATGCCGCGCTGGGTGGGCTTGTCGAAATAGATCATCACGTTGCGGCAGAACAGGGCGTCGAACGGACCGCCGACGTCATAGCGGGGGGCGAGCAGGTTGAGCGGGCGGAAGTCGATGAGGTCGCGCAGCGCCGGATTGACCCGGCAATGGCCTTCGTTGGGGCCGCTGCCGCGCTGGAAGTAGCGCTTCTTGAGCGCTGGATCGAGTCCGGACACCCGGTCGATGGCGTAGACGCCGCGGCTGGCGGTGGCCAGCACCTGGGTGTCCACGTCGGTGGCCAGGATGCGCACCGGCGGCTTGAGCGTGCCGAACGCCTCGCAGGCGGTGATCGCCATGGAGTAGGGCTCTTCACCGGTGGAGGCCGCGCACGACCACAGCTGCAGGGTGCCGTGGCCGGCGCGGGCGCGCAGTTCGGTGTCGAGCTTTTCGAAATGGTGCGGCTCGCGGAAGAACGCGGTGAGGTTGGTGGTGAGCGCGTTGGTGAACGCCTGCCACTCCTCGCCGCCGTCCCGTTCCAACTGGTCCAGGTACTCGGTGAAGCTGCGCAGGCCGAGCGCGCGCAGGCGCCGCGACAGGCGGCCGTAGACCATGTCGCGCTTGGCCGGGGCCAGCGAGATGCCGACGCGCTGGTAGATCAGGTCGCAGACACGGCGGAAATCACGGTCGGCGAACTCGAATTCGCGGCCGTTCTGGGAGGTGGCGGCAGGAGCGGAAGGCGTGGACACGGGCGCACTCGATGGGAATGGGGAAGTGGCGGTCCGGGCCGCCACGAAGACTCAGAACTCTTGCCAGTTGCCGTCGTCCGGGGTGGCACTGCGCTGCGGGCGCGGTGCCGGCTGGGCACGCGGGGCAGGGCGAGCGGCCGACGCCACGCGCGGGCGCGCTGCGGCCGGCACCACCACGCGCGAGGTGACCGCGCTGACGGCGGCGGCAACCTGGTTGTCCAGGCGGAAGATCGCCACGACATCGGCCAGCTGGTTGGCCTGTTCTTCCATCGCACGCGCGGCGGCGGTGGCTTCTTCGACCAGTGCGGCGTTCTGCTGGGTGGTTTCGTCCATCTGCACCACGGTCTGGTTGACCTGTT
>NZ_DAMAGC010000123.1:0-12414 GCF_031995405.1 Stenotrophomonas sp.
GTCGAAGCGCTCGCCGGCCTGCAGCAGGCCCAGCGCGGCTTCTGCCGAACTGACCGCGGCGACCTCGCAGGCCTGGCTTTCCAGCGCCATGCGGCTCAGCTCGCGGGTTTCTTCGGTGTCTTCGATCAACAGCACGCGCGGTGCGACGTGGCGCTTGGACAACAGCATGACGCGATGTTCCCTGTGGATGGGCGAAATATGGCGCGAAAGTATGGACGGGGGGAGAGTGAGGAGGCCGTGCAGGGCATGCGAACGTGGGATGTCAGCGGGCGGGATGCAGGGTGGCGGAGTCGCTGACCTGCATGACGTTCCAGGCCGGTTTAACGACCATTGCTGGTGGCCTTTCCCTGGCGCGCAGTGTCCGGGCGATGGCGGTCGGCATCGGGCATGGGTCGGGAAGGCATTGGTCATGCCACGTTGCATCCCGCTCAGGCGCCGCAGGGTAGAGTCGGGGTTTGGACCATGGAGCCACGACGATGCAATGCCCCGTATGCAAGACCCAGGCGCTGGTGATGTCCGAGCGCCAGGGCATCGAGATCGATTACTGCCCCCAGTGCCGTGGGGTGTGGTTGGACCGTGGCGAGCTGGACAAGATCATCGAGCGTTCCACCGATGCGGCCGCGCCCGTGCGTGCCGCCGTTGCGCCGCCGCAGGCACCTTCGCCGGCGGTACAGCATCGCGATACCCGCCACCTGGGCCAGCAGCCGTACGCTGACCAGCAGGGCTACCGCAAGAAGAAGAAAGAAAGCTTCCTGTCGGATCTGTTCGACTTCTGAGCGTGCGCGCCGGCCCTGTCGATCAGGGCCGGCGCAGGATGAACTCCAGGTCGCGGCTGTCGCCGACCACGAAGTCGTACGTGCCGACCTGCACACAGCCATAGCGCGCGTAGAAACGCTGCGCCCCGAAATTCTCCGACCACACGCCCACCCACAGGGTGCGACGCAGCGGGTGATCGAGCCACTGCAGGAACGCCTCCATCAGCCGCGCACCGTGGCCGCCACCCTGATGGCTGGCCAGCACGTACAGGCGCTTGAGCTCGACGTCATCGGCGCCGGCATCGGCATGCGGCAGGGTGTTGGCACCGGCCGCCAGATAGCCCACTGCCTGGCCGGCGTCTTCCAGCAACCACACCGCGCTGCGCGGATCCTCCAGCTCCCGCCGCTGCGGGCCCGGGCTGTAGTGGTCGTGCAGGAACGCCTGCAGATCCTGCGGCGGATACGAATCGCCGAAGGTCTCGGTATAGGTGGCGACGGCGATCGCCGAGACGGCGTCGGCATCGGCGGGGGTGGCGCGGCGGATCTGCAGGGACATGGGCGCAGGCGCAGTGGATGGCCGGGCAGCGTACGCCATCGCGGCCAAATGGATCGAAAACCACGGGCGGGATGGCGGAACCTGCTTCCGCGCGCATCACATCATTACCCGGGACAGCCAACGAGCACGGCGCCCGGGTGTCGGACAGGTGAGGACCGCGCCGCGCGCGGCAGCCTGTGACGCCCCGGATGGGCCCGTCGGATCCGGCATGTACGACCCCTGTTATCCCGGGCGCCCGCCGCGCCCGGGATCTTTTTCGGCCTAGAACCAGACACGCACGCCGGCCACCCAGCGGGTGTCGCGGGCACGCTCGCCGGCCGCTTGGTGGTAATCGGCGGTATCGCCGAACAGGCGTTCGTGGCTGATGCCGATGTACGGGGCGAAGCGCCGGTTGAACTCGTAGCGCAGGCGCAGCCCGGCCTCAACCTTGTTCAAGCCGTTGCCGTTGCCGTAACGCGGCTCGTCCCTGGCGGTGAACGTGGCCTCCACCAGCGGCTGCAGGATCAGCCGGTTGGTCAGCAGCAGCTCGTACTCCACTTCCACGGTGGCGGCGAACTGGCCGCCCTGGCCGACATAGGCCGTGGCCGAGGTCTCGAACTTGTACGGCGCCAGCCCCTGGATGCCGAGCGCGGCCCAGGTGCGCGAATCGCCACGACCGAGTTCCTGCCGGGCACCGACCAGCACGTCCCACCATGGCGACACGCTGCGGCCATACAGCACTTCCAGGTTGGCCGAGTCGGTGCGTCCACCGCTGCGCTCGCCTTCGCTGCGCAGCCACACCCGGTGGATGTTGCCACCGACCCAGCCGCTCGCTTCCCAGGCCTGGCCGTTGCCGTGCTGGCCATCCCAGTGCTCCAGCCGGTTGACCAGCAGCATGCTGTGGATCTCTTGCGGGTGTTCCATCGCGCCGTGTTCGATCGGGGGGAAGGCGGCGATGCGGTCGGCATCGGTCACCGTCGGGATGGGCTCCAGGGGGTGCTCGGGGGCCGGTGCGTTCGCCGGGCCGTGGCCCATCGCGGCGTGGTCCATCGTCGAATGATCGGCGTCACCGTGGCTCGTTGCGGGAGGATCCATCCGGCCGTGGTCCATGGCGCCGTGATCCATTTTCGAATGATCCATCTGGCCGTGGCCCATGGCGGCGTGGTCCAACGTGTCTTCCTCGACCGTCGGCGCATCGGCGCTCGGCGGCGGGGTCATCGCATGGCCTGCGTGCGACTGCGCCCACGCCGGGGCGGAGAGCGCCAGCAGCAGCGCGCTGGTCAGGATCGATGTGGCGAACATCGGAGAGCGGCTCATTCTTCGATCCTCACTTCGCGCATCATGCCCGCTTCCATGTGGTACAGCAGGTGGCAGTGGTAGGCCCAGCGGCCCAGCGCATCGGCGCGCACGCGATAGGTGCGGCGGGTGCCGGGCGGCATGTCGATGGTGTGCTTGCGCAGCTGGAACGCGCCGTCGGCGTTTTCCAGGTCGCTCCATACCCCGTGCAGGTGGATCGGGTGCTGCATCATGGTGTCGTTGACCAGCACGATGCGCATGCGCTCGCCGTAGTTCAGGCGCAGCGGTTCGGCGCTGGCGAACGGGATGCCGTCGAAGGACCAGCTGAACTTTTCCATGTGGCCGGTGAGATGCAGTTCGACGTCGCGGCCGGGCTCGCGGCCGTCGGGATCGGCGAACAGGCTGTGCATCGCGCCGTAGGTGAGCACGGTGCGGCCGTTGTCGCGCAGGCCGATGCCGGGGTCGTCCAGCTTGGGCGCGGTGGCCATGCTCTGCATGTCGACCAGCGGGTTGCCCTTCTCGCTGGGCGGGTGCCGGGGCGCCTTGTCGGTGCCGCCGTGCGCGGCGTGGCCCATGTTGGCGCCGCAGCCGCCTTCCATGCCCTTCATGTCGTGGCCGGACATGCCGTTCGAGGCATGGCCCATGTCGTGGCCCATGTCGCTCATCGTCAGCAGCGGGCGCGGATCGCGCGCCGGGATCGGCCCCTGCAGGCCGTGGCGGACGGCCAGCGTGCCGGCCGCATAGCCGGTGCGGCCCATGTCCTGGCAGAAAATCGTGAACGCGTCCTGGCCGCTGGGTTCGACGATCACGTCGAAGGTCTCGGCCGGTGCGATGCGGAACTCATCGATGCTGACCGGATGGATGTACTGGCCGTCGGCGGCGACCACGGTCATCTTCAGCCCCGGGATGCGTACATCGAAGTAGGTCATCGAGCCACCGTTGATGAAGCGCAGCAGCACCTTCTCGCCGCTGCGGAACAGGCCGGTCCAGTTGCCGGCCGGGGCAGTGCCGTTGAGCAGGTAGGTGTAGGTGTGCGCGTTTATGTCGGAGATGTCGGTGGGGGTCATCCGCATCCGCCCCCACATGCCGCGATCGGCGGTGGCCGCCGCCCAGCCGTCCTTGCGCACATCGCGCAGGAAGTCGGGCAGGGTGCGCTTGTAGTAGTTGTCGAACTCGGCCAGCTTCTTCATGCGCCGGAACAACGCGCCGGGATCCATGTCGGTCCAGTCCGACAGCAGCACCACGTGCTCGCGGTCGAAGTGGTACGGCGCCGGTTGCAGCGGGTCGATGATCAGCGCGCCGTAAAGGCCGGCCTGTTCCTGGAACATCGAGTGGCTGTGGTACCAGTAGGTGCCCGACTGCTTGAGCGTGAAGCGGTACTGGTAGGTCTCGCCGGGGGCGATGCCGTTGAAGCTGAGCCCGGGCACGCCGTCCATGTTGGCCGGCAGCAGGATGCCGTGCCAGTGGATCGAGGTGGGGTGGCCCTGCAGGGCGTTGGCCACGCGCACGCTGACGGTATCGCCTTCGCGCCAGCGCAGGATGGGCGCGGGCAGGCTGCCGTTGACGGTGATCGCCGGGCGGGTGCGGCCGGTGAAGTTGGCCAGCGATTCACCGATGCGCAACTGCACATCGGCGCCGCCGAGTACTTGCGGGGCACCGGCCACGGCGGGGCCGGCGGCAGCGAAGGCGCGCGCGGGCAGGCCGCTGGCGACCAGGCCGGCGACCACGCCGCCGGCAGCGGCGCCCTGCACGAACAGGCGGCGCGACGGCATGGGCAGGCTGCCCGGGCCGGGTGTGTTGGGGAAGGACATTGCAACTCCGAATCGGATTCGAATGGCACACGGGTGCCGTCACACCGCGCACGCAACGGCGCGCACGGTATCGCATCGCACAGGCGCTCGCGATGAGCGCCGGTTCAGCCGATCGGAGGGCGGGTGATGCGGTCCAGCGGCGGCGTCGGCAGCGACGGGCGCGTGGGGCTGGTCGGTGCCAGCGACAACGGCGGCGGGCTGGGAATCCAGCTGATCGCCGCAGTCAGGCCGGGCTGCTGCGCGCAGTTGCGCAGGCAGTCCTTGATCCTGCAATGGTCGCCGTCGTGCGGCGCCTGCGTGGCCGCGCCATCGGCGACGTGGGCGGCGTGATCGTGGTGCCGCGCCGGGGCCGGGGCGTCGCCGTGGCAGGGCGGGGCGGGCGCGGCGGCAACCGGGGTCGCCATCGCCAACGCCATCGGTCCGGCCATGGCCACGTTCAGCCCGTTGAGCAACAGGCTGAGCATCAGGACC
Source organism: Stenotrophomonas sp. (assembly GCF_031995405.1). Taxonomy (GTDB): domain Bacteria; phylum Pseudomonadota; class Gammaproteobacteria; order Xanthomonadales; family Xanthomonadaceae; genus Stenotrophomonas. Next base: position 4,869 of record NZ_DAMAGC010000123.1, read on the forward strand.
ACGCGCAGGAGGAGGGAGCCGGCGGACATGCGGCTTACCCTAGCGCCAAACCGACGCGCCTGCACCTGCGGCTGAACGCGATGTTCAACTCTGGAGACGGCTCCGTCGGGACGCGTGCGTGCATCAGCCTTCCTCGCGGACGATATCCACCAGCCGCTCGCCGTAGCGGGCCAGCTTGGTGCCGCCAATGCCACCGACCCGACCCAGGGCGTCGATGCTGGTCGGGCGTTGTTCGGCGATGTTGCGCAGGGTGCTGTCGTGGAAGATGACGAAGGCCGGGACGTTCTGTTCCTTGGCCAGTTCGGCGCGCAGGCTGCGCAGCGCATTGAACAGGGCCAGATCCTCGGGCAACACGGACAGGCCGGTGCGCTGGCCGCTGCGGTCGCGCTCGCGGGCCTTGGGGCTTTCCCGGCGCATCATCACCTTGCGCTGGCCCTTGAGCACCTCGCGGCTACCATCGGTCAGGCGCAGGCCGCCGTAGGCTTCGCTGTCCACTTCGAGCAGGCTGGCCGCCACCAGCTGGCGGAACACGCTGCGCCAGGTGCGCGCGTCAAGGTCCTTGCCGATGCCGTAGGTGCTCAGTTCGGTATGCCGGAACTGGCGGATCTTGTCGTTCTCGCCGCCACGCAGGATGTCGATCAGGTGGCCGACGCCGAAGCGCTGGCCGCTGCGGTAGACGCAGCTGAGCGCCTTCTGCGCGGCAACGCTGGCATCCCAGGCATCGGGCGGGACCAGGCAGTTGTCGCAGTTGCCGCAGGGCTGCGGGTAGGTTTCGCCGAAGCCGGCGAGCAGCACCTGGCGGCGGCACTGCATGGATTCGCAGTAGCCGAGCAGATGGTCGAGCTTGGAGCGTTCCAGGCTTTTACGTTCTTCGCCGGCCTCGGACTGCTCGATCATCTGCTTGAGCAGCACGACGTCGCCCAGGCCATAACAGAGCCAGGCTTCGGCAGGCTCGCCGTCGCGGCCGGCACGGCCGGTTTCCTGGTAATACCCTTCCATGGACTTGGGCAGGTCGGTGTGGGCGACAAAGCGCACATCGGGTTTGTCGATGCCCATGCCGAAGGCGATGGTGGCGCACATGACGATGCCGTCCTCGCGCAGGAAGCGGCGCTGGTTGGCGGCGCGCACTTCGGCGGGCAGGCCGGCATGGTAGGGCAGGGCGTTGAGGCCTTCCTTGCACAGGAATTCGGCGGTTTCCTCGACCTTGCGCCGCGACATGCAGTAGACGATGCCGGCTTCCTGGCGATGGACCTTGAGGAAGTCGAGCAGCTGGCGCTTGGCGTTGTCCTTCTGGACGACGGTGTAGCGGATGTTGGGGCGGTCGAAGGAGCTGACGAAGTGCTGGGCGCCGGTGAGGTCGAGCCGTTCGGCGATTTCGCGCTGGGTGGGCGGGTCGGCGGTGGCGGTGAGGGCGATGCGCGGGACGTCGGGCCAGCGTTCGTGCAGGACGGTGAGCTGGCGGTACTCGGGGCGGAAGTCGTGGCCCCACTGGGAGACGCAATGGGCTTCGTCGATGGCGAACAGGGCGATGGTGCTGCGCGAGAGCAGCGACAGGAAGCGTCCGGTGAGCAGGCGTTCGGGGGCGACATAGAGCATGTCCAGTTCGCCGGCGAGCAGTTCGCGTTCGACCCGGGCAGCGGTTTCGCCATCGAGGGTGGAATTGAGGTATTCGGCGCGCACGCCGAGCTGGCGCAGGGCTTCGACCTGGTCCTGCATGAGCGCGATCAGCGGCGAGATGACGATGCCGGTGCCGTCGCGGAGCAGGGAGGGCACCTGGTAGCACAGCGACTTGCCGCCGCCGGTGGGCATCAATACGAGCGCGTCATTGCCGGCAGCGACGTGTTCGACGATCGCCTGCTGCGGACCGCGGAATTCGTCGTAACCAAAGATGCGGCTGAGCAGGTCGTGCGCGGGGCGGGAAGACATCGCACTAGTTTACCCCGCCGGGCGCTCTGGCCGGGTCCTCCGACAGCGGAGCGGTGGGTAGGGCTTTGCCCATAGGCTTTCCAAGCCGAAGCCGAAGCCGAAGCCGAAGCCGAAGCCGAAGCGCATGGTTTCCCTGCCGATGGTTGGCGCGGGGTGGGTGGGTTGGCGGGACACGCCGTGAACCCTTCCATGGGGGCTCGGTGTTGCCATCCATGGCAACACACGGTCCCGCCAACCCACCCACCCCACGCCCCGACAGTTGGCTGGTGCGTATGGGAGGGTGGGGCAAAGGCGAATGCGGGCCGGAGTTGGTGTTGGATCCGGAGCAATGGGGCAAGAGCAAAGAGGGGGAAGGGGCCAAGAGCGAAGGGCCAAGAGCGAAGGGCCAAGGGCCAAGGGCAAAGGGCCAAGAAGCGAGAGCAAAGGGCCAAGAGGCAAGAGCAAAGGGCCAAGAGGCAAGAGCAAAGGTCAGGAGCTGGAGCCAGATCCAGGGCAAGAGCCAAGAGCCAAGAACAAAGGGCTAAAGGTTAGGGCGGAGCCACTACCGAAGCCGGGTCCACAATTTTGTCTTCAATCCAGCAAAAGCGGGCCCATAACGCAGAACAGGCGCCACCGGGCGCCTGTTCTGCATGCTTTTCTCTCTTCCCAACCGCCAGACGCACATCCATCTGGGCGAGGGTCCGACCCCCTTGCCGGGACCGTCGGGCGCCATGGATGGCGCCCGCGAGCTCCCAGGGACGGGTTTACAGCGTGTCCCGGCAAGGGGGTCGGACCCTCGCCGCGCGCAGAGAAAAAAGCGCCAACAACCCCTTACTGCAACAAAGAACGCAACATCCAAGCATACTTCTCGTGCGTCTGCAGGCGCTGGGTCATCAGATCTTCGGTCGGCGCGTCGTCAGCGTCGTCGGCCACGTCCAGCACCTTGCGGGCGGTGCGGCACACGGCCTCGTTGGCGGTGACCAACTGGCGTACCATCTCACGCCAGTCCGCACTGTCGGTCAGGCCCGGCTCCTCGGCGATCGAGGTCAGGGCCGCGAATTCGCGGTAGGAGCCCGGGGCGTTGAAGCCCAGTGCACGGATGCGTTCAGCGACGTCATCCAGGGCCGCCCACTGTTCGGTGTACTGGGTCTCGAACATGGTGTGCAACGAGTTGAACATCGACCCGGTCACGTTCCAGTGGAAGTTGTGGGTCTTCAGGTAAAGCGTGAACGCATCTGCCTGGAAGGCCGACAGTCCATCGGCGATCTTCTTGCGATCGCCCTCCTTGATCCCGATATCGATGTTCGGGGCCGACGGGGCCGCCGCGCCGAGCTGCTGCTTGGCCGTCTTGGACTTTGCCGGGGTCTTGGTCGTCTTCGCCATGGGAGAACTCCTTATGGATGGGATGAATCGGATGGCCTTCACAATAGATCAGACTACCCTTTCAGTAGTAAACAAAAGTTCTAAACGAATCGATTGATGAGCGCTATCGAAAAACCACATGCAGCACGCCTGGCCCAGCAGCAGGCCGCGATCAACGGGGCCATGAGCCGCGACCGCGGTCGTTTGCTGGGGATGCTCTCGCGTTGGCGGGCCAAGCCCGGCGATGCGGGTCTGGCGGCGGCGTTCGAGCAGGCCTTGCAGGCGTCGGTGCAGCGCCGTGAAGCGCGTGCGCGGAATCTGCCGGCCATTACTCTGGACGAGCAACTGCCGATTGCGCGTGAAGCCGAGGCGATCACCGCACTCATCCGCGCGCACCAGGTCGTGGTGATCGCCGGCGAAACCGGCTCGGGCAAAACCACCCAGCTGCCCAAGCTCTGCCTGGCCGCCGGTCGCGGCGTGGCCGGCATGATCGGCTGCACCCAGCCGCGACGGATTGCCGCACGCGCCGTTGCGACCCGTGTCGCGCAGGAGCTGAGGTCCGAGCTCGGCACCACCGTGGGCTATCAGGTGCGCTTTACCGACCGCGTCGGCGATGACACCCGCATCAAGTTCATGACCGACGGCATCCTGCTGGCCGAGATCAGCAGCGACCGCTGGCTCTCGCAGTACGACACGATCATCGTCGACGAAGCGCACGAGCGCAGCCTCAACATCGACTTCCTGCTGGGCTACCTCAAGCAGCTGCTGCACAAGCGCCCGGACCTGAAGCTGATCGTCACCTCGGCGACCATCGACACCTCGCGCTTCGCGGAACACTTCAACGATGCCCCGGTGATCAGCGTCGAAGGCCGCACCTTCCCGGTGGAAGTGCGCTATCGCCCGCTGGAAGGCGAGGGCGGGGGTGACGAGGACGGCGGTCGCGATGGCGAACGCACCGTCAATGAGGCCATCGTGGCGGCGGTGGATGAAATCACCCGGATCGATCCACGTGGCGACATCCTGCTGTTCTTCCCCGGCGAGCGTGAGATCCGCGACGCGCACCAGGCGCTGGAACGGCGCAAGTACCGCGAGACCGAAGTGCTGCCGCTGTATGCGCGCCTCTCGGTCAAAGACCAGGACGAGGTGTTCAACCCCGGCGGCAAGCGCCGTATCGTGCTGGCCACGAACGTGGCAGAAACCTCGCTGACCGTGCCGCGCATCCGTTACGTGGTCGATCCCGGCCTGGCCCGGATCAAGCGCTACAGCCCGCGGCAGAAGCTGGATCGGCTGCATATCGAAGCGGTCTCCCAGGCCAGCGCCAACCAGCGCAAGGGCCGCTGCGGACGCGTCTCCGAAGGCATCTGCTACCGCCTGTATTCGGAGGCGGATTTCCAGTCGCGCGCCGAATTCACCGATCCGGAAATCCGCCGCTCCAGCCTGTCCGGGGTGATCCTGCGCATGCTGCAGCTGGGCCTGGGGCAGATCGAGGATTTCCCGTTCCTGGAAGCGCCCGACGAGCGCGCCATCGCCGATGGCTGGCAGCAGCTGGGCGAGCTGGGCGCGGTGGATGCCGCGCGCCGCCTGACCCCGGTGGGCCGCCAGATGGCGCGGCTGCCGGTGGACGTCAAACTCGCGCGCATGCTGGTGGCCGCACAGGCCCAGGGCTGCCTGCGTCCGATGCTGGTGATCGCCTCGTTCCTGGGCATCCAGGACCCGCGCGAGCGCCCGCCGGAGGCGCGGGGCGCTGCCGATACGGCGCACGCCGTGTTCGCCGACGGGCGCTCGGAGTTCGTCGGCGTGCTGCGGCTGTGGGATGGCTATCGCCAGGCCCACGAGGACCTTACCCAGTCCAAGCTGCGCGGCTGGTGCGAACGGCATTTCCTTGGCTTCCTGCGCATGCGCGAATGGCGCGAGCTGCATCGCCAGCTGCGCGTGCTGTGCGAAGAACTGGGCTGGACCGAAGAACCGGCCGCGACCGCGCTGGAACCGCTGCTGGCCGGCTCGACCGCGCCGTCCCCGGCGCGCGACGACGAGGCCAAGGTCAAGGCGACCCGCGGGCAGCAGCATCGCGCCGCGCGTCTGGCCCGCGAAGGGAAGAGCGAGCCGCAGGCCGCGCCTGCGCCCGCCACCCCGGCAGTGGCCGAAGCCCGGGAGGCGCGCGGTGGTTTAAGCGAGAAAGTGCGCGCCGCGGCCTACCAGACACTGCACCGCGCGTTGATTGCCGGCCTGCCCACGCAGATCGGCCACCGCAGCGACAAGGGCGACTTCCTCGCCCCGCGCCAGCGCCGTTTCCTGCCGTTCCCCGGTTCGGTACTGGCCAAGCGGCCGCCGCCGTGGCTGCTGACCGCCACCTTGCTGGACACCCAGAAAATCTGGGGCCTGACCAATGCCGCGATCGAGCCGGACTGGGTGATCGCCGAGTTGCCGCACCTGTTGCTGCGCAAGCATTTCGACCCGCATTGGTCGCGTGCGCAGGGGCAGGTGCTGGCCTCGGAGCAGATCAGCCTGTTCGGGCTGGTGCTGGCACCGAAGAAGCCGGTGCATTACGGCCGCATCGCACCTGGCGAAGCGCACGACATTTTCGTGCGCCAGGGCCTGGTCACCGGCGAGATCAACACCCGTGCCAGCGTCATCGCCGACAACCTCAAGGTGCTCGAACAGGCCCACGAAGAGGAAGCCAAGCTGCGCCGCGCCGGCATCGTCGCCGACGAGGGCTGGCAGGCGCGCTGGTACCTTGACCGGGTGCCGTCGGAGATCCACTCGGCCACCGCGCTGGATACCTGGTGGAAGGGCCTGGCCCCGGACAAGCGCCGCGCACTGGCGTGGTCGCTGGCCGACCTGCTGCCGGGCGAGGGCAGCGATGCCGAACGCTACCCCAAGTACCTGCCGCTGGGCGACGCACGCCTGGCGCTGCACTACCGCTTCGAGCCGGGCAGCGAGGACGATGGCGTCAGCCTGGACGTGCCGCTGCACCTGCTCAATGCGCTGGATGCGGCGCGGCTGTCGTGGCTGGCCCCCGGCTTCGTTGCCGACAAGGCCTCGGCACTGATCCGCAGCCTGCCCAAGGCGATGCGTCGCAACTACGTGCCGGCACCGGACTTCGGCCGGGCGTTTGCCGAGGCATTCCCGGACCCCAGCGCCGATGACATCCGTGGCGAGCTGGCGCGCTTCCTGTCGCGCGCCACCGGTGCACAGGTGGCGGCGACCGATTTCGATGACGCCGCGCTGGACGCGCACCTGCGCATGAACCTGCGCCTGTTCGATGCCAACGGCACGCTGCTGGCCAGTTCGCGCGACCTCGATGCGCTGCGCGCGCGGTTCGGCGGGCAGGCCGGCGAGGCCTTCGCCGCCCGTGCCGGGCGCGCGCTGGCCGTGCAAGGGCTGCGCGATTTTCCGGCCACGCCGATCCCGCTGCAGGTGCCTGGCGAAGCGGGCGTACCGGCCTATCCGGCGCTGGTGGACGAAGGCGACACCGCGGCGCTGCGGATCTTCGCCGACCCTGCCGAAGCAGCCGAACGGCACCCGCTCGGCGTTCGCCGGCTGCTCGAAATCGCCCTGGCCGACAAGGCCAAGCAGGCGCGCAAGCAGCTGCCGGTGCCGCCCAAGACGGGCCTGCTGTATGCGGCGATCGAATCGCAGGAACGCCTGCGCGGCGACCTGGTCGATGCGGCGATGAACGCGATGCTGGCCGAGGGCCTGGGCGATATCCGCGATCCGGCGACGTTCGCGCAGCGCCGCGACGTGGCCGGCAAGGGGTTGTTCGGCGAGGCCATGGCGCGGCTGAAACTGGCCGAGAACATCCTGGCCCACGTCGCCGAACTCAAGCCATTGCTGCAATCGACCCTGATGGGCTGGGCACGCGGCAACCTGGACGACCTGGAGCAACAGCTGGCGGCGCTGGTGCATCCTGGTTTTCTGCGCGATACCCCGGCCGATGCCCTGGCGCAGTACCCGCGCTACCTGCGTGCGATGATCCTGCGCAGCGAGCGTGCCAAGCGCGATCCGCCGCGCGACCAGGCGCGCATGCTGGAACTGCGGCCGTTCCTGGATGCGCTGGCCGAAGGCGAGGCACGCGGGTTGCGCCAGCGGCCGCAATGGCAGGCACTGCGCTGGGACCTGGAGGAACTGCGGGTATCGCTGTTCGCGCAGGAACTGGGCGCGAAAACCGGTGTGTCGGCCAAGAAGCTGGCCCAGCGCGTTACCGCGTTGCGCCAGGCCTGACCCGACAGCGCCCCGTCTGGTCCAGGCCCGGGGCGCGCAGTGGTCGTGCCGACTTACT
>NZ_DAMAGC010000124.1:0-12356 GCF_031995405.1 Stenotrophomonas sp.
CGGGGGACATTCGCCGGAAAGGGCATGGGGCCCAGCGCCCGACCCACCGACCAGCGCCAGAAAAGCTTGGCTTCGGCTTGCGCGCGAGAGACCCGAGCGGAGACTTGGCCCGATCCATACGCCGCAGGCACCGGCCCGTCCCACGCGTGACAGCGTCGCTTTCATTCTGCGACGGGCTCTGCACAAAGAGGCTCCCCTCAGATGGGAGAAGAGCCAAAAAAAACGCGGCCCCGATATTCCGGGAGCCGCGCTCGGAGAGATAGCCTGGAAAAACTTAGAAGACGAAGCTGACGCCGGCCACCGGGCCCTTGAACTCCTGCTTCAGACCGATCGTGCCGTCGCTGCCGCTCTGGTCCACGTCCAGCTTGAACCAGTCGTAGCCGGCGAACAGGCCGAAGTTCTTGGTCAGACGGTAATCCACGATCGCATTGGCGCGGGTCAGGTCGCCGTCGTAATCATCGAAGTTGCCCCACTTGGTGTTCAGGTACTGGCCCTGCACCGTGATCATCCACTTCTCGGACGGGTTGAAGCTCATGCGCGCACCCACCACCGGCGCCACGCCGTCGGCCTTCTCGTCCAGGAAACGGCCCTGGTACAGATCACCCACGTCGGCATACGCCTTCGTGCTCACCTTGGCGTACTCGGCACCCAGCTGCAGGCCCAGATCGAAGGTATCGGTGTCCACCACCGAGTAGTCGTACACCAGGCTGGCGACCTGATACTTCAGCTCGCCCTTGATGAAACTGCCGGCCGGCACGGACACGTCACCGAAGCTCACGCCGTCATCCAGCGTCTCGCGGCGGTCCTTGTCGTACTTGAAGTAGTTGAACAGCAGGCGCTGACGGTCGCTGATGCGGAACATGCCGTCGATGCGCGGCTCCCACTCCTTGCCGCCCAGCTTGAAGTCTTCGGAGAAGCCCACGTCCTGACCGGCGACGTTGGTCTTGCCGCGGATCGTGTTGTCCGAATCGATGTTCATCGCACCCAGGCGCAGCGCGAAGCGGTCATCGCCCTCGGCAGCACTGGCAGTGTTGGCATGGGTCAGCGCGGCCATGGCCAGCGGCAGGGCGAGGAGGGAAAGCGTCAGGCGCATCGGTGTGTGTCCTTGCAGTGGTTCATTGATGTGCCGACACTCTGCCCAGCGCCGCGTCCACCATTCGTGAACGTATGGTGGAGGCAGTGTGTACCGTTCATGCAACAGCCGGTGCCGCCGGGCAGGTGGGGTGGCCGCGACCGGCGTCGGAATGCGTTCAAGCCGCTGCGGACCGGTCGCCGCTGTCTGCCGGAACAGCGGCGACCGGTCCCGCCAAAAAAGTGGCCCCGGAGAGAGCTCGGGGCCACTTTGGGGTGCAGACCTGCGCTTGGGGCGCCGACGAGGATCGAAAAGTGCAGGTCGATGTCTGTGACCGGGCGTTGCGACCAAAGTTCAATCTGCTGCATCGCAACAGGCCAAGAGCCTGACAGGGCCACGATTGGACCGCCGGTGGACCGCAAAATCTGTGGCGATGCAGCAACTTGCAGACATCCGGGATGAACAGGGGGCGGTTGTCTCGCAAATTGTCCCGTTGCTATAATTTGGCGGCTCGACGGGGCGCTTGCTTGCGACCCCGGCCTTTCTACTTACGATCAAGCAGGACATACGTGTGCTGAACTCCGTTGATTCGGGTCGGCGACTGATGCTGCGCGCAGCGGTTTACCCGCTGGCTGCAGTGGCTGTCCTGGCCCTGGCCTTCCTGCTGCTGGCAGGGCAGAAGTCCGCCCTGGGAGCGCTGGTGTCAGGCGTGGCGGTGTCGGCAGGTGGTTGGGTTGCCGCACGGATGGCGCTCAGTGGCGGGGTACAGGCGGCCGGTTCGGCGCTGGCCCGGCTGATCGTGGCGGTGGTGGCAAAGTGGGTGCTCGTTTTCGGCGTCCTGATGGTGGGGTTCCTGGTCTTCAAGCTGCCTGCCCTGGCGCTGCTGGCCGGTATCGCCGTCGGGTTGATGTTCCAGGTCCTGGCTCTGGCCAGGCGCTGATCCAATTTATTTAACTTAAGGTTCCGGACACATGGCAGGCGAGGCGCTTACTCCCACCTCCTACATCCAGCATCACCTGCACAACCTGACGATTCATATGCAGGAAGGTGGTTTCTGGGCGATCCACGTCGACACCATCGTGACCTCGGTCCTGATGGGCCTGTTGATGGTGTTCGGTTTCTGGATGGCCACCCGCAAGGCCACCGCCGGCGTGCCGGGCAAGTGGCAGGCGTTCGTGGAAATCTGCCTGGAGTTCGTTGACCGCCAGGCCAAGGACACCTACCACGGCACCAGCAAGCTGGTGACCCCGATCGCGATCACGATCTTCTTCTGGATCCTGTTGATGAACCTCATCAAGATGATCCCGGCCGACTTCATCGCGCTGCCGCTGGAAGCCCTCGGCGTGCCGTACTGGAAGCCGGTCCCCACCGCCGACGTCAATGCCACCCTGGGCATGTCGATCAGCGTGTTCTTCCTGATGCTGTTCTTCGCGCTGCGCTCCAAGGGCCTGGGTGGTTTCACCAAGGAATTCCTGACCGCGCCGTTCGGCAAGTGGCTGATGCCGTTCAACCTCATCCTCAACATCGTCGAGTGGCTCAGCAAGCCGATCTCGCTGGCGATGCGACTGTTCGGCAACATGTTCGGCGGCGAAATCGTCTTCCTGCTGATCTGGGTGCTGGGCGGTGCCGGCATTGCCGGTGCCATCGCGGGCGGCGCATTCGGCCTGGGCTGGATGCTGTTCCACCTGCTGGTGATTCCGCTGCAGGCTTTCATCTTCATGATGCTGTCGATCGTGTACCTGAGCCTGTCGGAAGACAGTCACTGAGTTTCGCTTCACCCTTCATCCGTTTCATTACCCTTAGCAACTTAAGTTCCTGGAGATAACCATGTACTTCGCCGTCCTGACCAACTTCGCCCAGATTCAGAGCTCCACCGCCCTCGCCGTCGGCATCATGATCGGCCTGGCCGCGCTGGGTGCCGGTCTCGGTCTGGCCATCATGTCCGGTAAGTTCCTGGAGTCGGCCGCTCGCCAGCCGGAACTGATCCCGGTCCTGCAGGTCCGCATGTTCATCACCGCCGGCCTGATCGACGCCGCGTTCATCATCTCGGTCGCCGTCGGCCTGCTGCTGGCCTTCGCCAACCCGCTGTCGCAGGCGCTGCTGGACCAGGCCAAGCTGGTTGCTGGCTGATCCATCGAAAGCGAACGATCAGGCGCCGTGTGCGCCTGATCGCGGATGAAGGAACGGCTGCGCCGCCGCAGGCGGCGCAACCACCCCATCACCCCAGATTGAGCGAACCCCATGGAAATCGGTTTTACCCTCGTTGCCCAGGCACTGGCGTTCGCCGGTCTGATCTGGATCATCGCGACCAAGATCTGGCCGCCGCTGATGAATGCCATCGAAGAGCGTCAGCAGAAGATCGCTGAAGGCCTCGCCGCTGCCGACCGCAGCCAGAAGGATCTGGCCCAGGCGCAGGAAAAGGTCAACGAAGCACTGAAGGATGCACGCGGCAAGGCCAACGAGATCATCGACCAGGCCCACGCGCGCGCCAATCAGATCGTTGAAGCCGCCAAGAATGAAGCCATCGCCGAAGCGAACCGCCAGAAAGACCTGGCCCACGCTGAAATCGAGGCTGCCGCCAACCGTGCCCGTGAAGATCTGCGCAAGCAGGTGTCCGCGCTGGCCGTGAGCGGTGCCGAAAAGCTGCTCAAGCGCGAAATCGATGCCAACGCCCACAAGGCGCTGCTCGACGAGCTGGCATCGGAGATCTGATCGATGAGCCAGGCCCTCACGCTTGCACGCCCGTATGCCCGCGCCGCGTTCGCGACCGCGCGCGACGAAGGCACGTTCGCGCCGTGGTCGGACGCGCTTGCGTTCTCCGCCCACGTAGCCGCCGACCCGCGCGTGGCGGCCTTGCTGTCGAACCCGGAACTGGACCGCGGCGAAGCCGTCGCGTTGCTGGCCCCGGAATCGTCCAGCGAGACCTTCGGTCGCTTCCTGGCCATCCTGGCCGGTGCGCACCGTCTGCCGCTGCTGCCGGAAATCGCCGGCATGTACGCCCAGCTGCGCGCTGAAGCCGAACACGTGGTCAAGGCCACGGTGACCTCGGCCACCGACCTGTCCGGCGCCGAACTGGACGCCATCAAGGCTGCGCTGCGCAAGCGCTTCGGCTGCGAGGTGGACGTGACGACCGCGGTCGATGCCTCGCTGATCGGCGGTGCCGTGATCGACGCCGGCGATGTGGTCATCGATGGCTCGCTCAAGGGCAAGTTGTCGCGCCTGCAGACCGCGCTCGCTAACTGAATTCATTTAACGTCCGGCGTGATCGCCGGCACTAGGACTTGACGATGGCAACCACGCTCAACCCCTCCGAAATCAGCGAACTGATCAAGAACCGCATCGAGAAGGTCAAGCTGGCCGCGGAATCGCGCAACGAAGGCACCGTGACCAGCGTGTCCGACGGCATCGTGCGCATCTTCGGTCTGGCCGACGTGATGCAGGGCGAAATGATCGAACTGCCGAACAACACCTTCGCCCTGGCCCTGAACCTGGAGCGCGACTCGGTCGGCGCCGTGGTGCTGGGTGCCTATGAGCACCTGCGCGAAGGCGACGTCGCCAAGACCACCGGTCGCATCCTGGAAGTGCCGGTCGGTCCGGAAATGCTCGGCCGCGTGGTCAACGCGCTGGGCGAGCCGATCGACGGCAAGGGCCCGATCGCCGCCAAGGCCACCGCGCCGGTGGAGCGCGTTGCCCCGGGCGTGATCTGGCGCAAGTCGGTCGACCAGCCGGTGCAGACCGGTTACAAGTCCGTCGACTCGATGATCCCGATCGGCCGCGGCCAGCGCGAGCTGGTCATCGGTGACCGCCAGACCGGCAAGACCGCCCTGGCCATCGATGCGGTGATCAACCAGAAGACCACCGGCATCAAGTGCGTGTACGTCGCGATCGGCCAGAAGGCCTCGACCGTGGCCAACATCGTGCGCAAGCTGGAAGAGAACGGCGCCCTGGCGCACACCGTGGTGGTCGCTGCGACCGCGTCCGAATCGGCGGCGATGCAGTACATCAGCGCCTACTCGGGCTGCACCATGGGCGAGTACTTCATGGACCGCGGCGAAGACGCGCTGATCGTGTATGACGATCTGTCCAAGCAGGCCGTTGCCTACCGCCAGATCTCGCTGCTGCTGAAGCGTCCGCCGGGCCGCGAAGCCTATCCGGGTGACGTGTTCTACCTGCATTCCCGCCTGCTCGAGCGCGCTGCCCGCGTGTCCGAAGAGTATGTGGAAAAGTTCACCAACGGTGCCGTCAAGGGCAAGACCGGCTCGCTGACCGCGCTGCCGATCATCGAAACCCAGGCCGGTGACGTCTCGGCGTTCGTGCCGACCAACGTGATCTCCATCACCGACGGCCAGATCTTCCTGGAAACCGATCTGTTCAACTCGGGCATCCGTCCGGCCGTGAACGCCGGTATCTCGGTGTCGCGCGTCGGTGGTGCGGCCCAGACCAAGATCATCAAGAAGCTGTCCGGCGGCATTCGTATCTCGCTGGCGCAGTACCGCGAGCTGGCTGCGTTCGCGCAGTTCGCCTCGGACCTGGACGAAGCCACCCGCAAGCAGCTCGAGCGCGGTCAGCGCGTCACCGAGCTGATGAAGCAGAAGCAGTACGCCCCGATGTCGATCGCCAACCAGGCGCTGTCGATCTACGCCGTCAACGAGGGTTACCTCGACGACGTGCCGGTCAACAAGCTGCTGGCGCTGGAAGAGGGCCTGCACGCCCACTTCGCCAACACCCAGGGCGAGCTGATCAACAAGATCAACGCCACCGGCGGTTGGGACAACGAGATCGAAGCTGCCTTCAAGCAGGGCATCTCCGAGTTCAAGACCACCGGCAGCTGGTAATACCGGTCCTGTAGAGCGGAGCGTTGCTCCGCTGGGCTTGAAAGCAGCGGAGCAACGCTCCGCTCTACGTCAAACGCGGGGCATGTGCCCCGCGCCACGGGAATAAGAGATGGCTAGCGGTCGCGAAATCAAAACCAAGATCAAGAGCGTGCAGAACACCCGCAAGGTGACGCGTGCGCTGGAGATGGTCTCGGCCTCCAAGATCCGCAAGGCGCAGGAGCGGATGAAGACCTCGCGCCCGTATGCGCAGGCGATGAAGCAGGTGATCGGCCACCTGGCCCAGGCCAGCACCGATTACCAGCATCCGTTCCTGGTCCAGCGTGACGAGGTCAAGCGGGTCGGCTACATCGTGATCTCCTCCGACCGTGGCCTGGCCGGTGGCCTGAACAACAACCTGTTCCGCAAGATGCTGGGCGAGGTTCGCCAGTACCAGGACAAGGGCGCCGAGATCGACGTGGTGACCGTGGGGCAGAAGGCATCGACCTTCTTCCGCCGGATCAAGGTCAACATGGTCGGCAGCGTCACCCACATGGGCGACGTGCCGCACCTGGAACAGCTGATCGGCGTGATCAAGGTGATGCTGGATGCGTTCACCGAAGGCAAGGTCGATCGCGTGTACCTGGTCTACAACCGCTTCATCAACACGATGACGCAGAAGGCCAGCTTCGACCAGCTGCTGCCGTTGCCGGCCGCTGAGAAGCAGGTCGCGCACCACGACTGGGACTACCTGTACGAACCCGACGCCGCGACCGTGCTCGAGCACGTGATGACGCGTTACGTCGAGTCGCTGGTGTACCAGGCCGTGCTGGAAAACGTCGCGTCCGAGCATGCAGCCCGCATGGTCGCGATGAAGTCGGCCAGTGACAACGCGAACAAGCTGATCGGAACCCTGCAGCTGGTCTACAACAAGGCCCGCCAGGCAGCGATCACCCAGGAAATCTCCGAAATCGTCGGCGGCGCGGCAGCAGTCTGACGCGCACAGTCAAAGCACACATTAGAGGATTGCAGCAATGAGTCAGGGCAAGATCGTTCAGATCATCGGCGCCGTCGTCGACGTCGAATTCCCCCGCGAGTCGGTGCCGAGGGTGTACCACGCGCTGAAGGTGGACAACACCGAAATCACGCTGGAAGTGCAGCAGCAGCTGGGTGACGGCGTGGTCCGCTGCATCGCGCTGGGCTCCACCGACGGCCTGAAGCGCAACCTGGTTGCCACCAACACCGAACGCGCCATCTCGGTGCCGGTCGGCGCAGGCACCCTGGGCCGCATCATGGACGTGCTGGGCCGTCCGATCGACGAAGCCGGCCCGGTGGCCGCCAGTGACACCTGGGAAATCCATCGTGCGGCCCCGTCGTACGAAGACCAGTCCCCGGCGACCGAGCTGCTGGAAACCGGCATCAAGGTCATCGACCTGATGTGCCCGTTCGCCAAGGGCGGCAAGGTCGGCCTGTTCGGCGGCGCCGGCGTCGGCAAGACCGTCAACATGATGGAACTGATCAACAACATCGCCAAGGCGCACAGCGGTCTGTCCGTGTTCGCCGGCGTGGGTGAGCGTACCCGTGAGGGCAACGACTTCTACCACGAGATGAAGGACTCCAACGTCCTGGACAAGGTCGCGATGGTGTACGGCCAGATGAACGAGCCGCCGGGCAACCGTCTGCGCGTCGCCCTGACCGGCCTGACCATGGCCGAGTACTTCCGCGACGAGAAGGACGAGAACGGCAAGGGCAAGGACGTGCTGCTGTTCGTGGACAACATCTACCGCTACACCCTGGCTGGTACCGAAGTGTCGGCACTGCTGGGTCGCATGCCGTCGGCCGTGGGCTACCAGCCGACCCTGGCCGAGGAAATGGGCGTCCTGCAGGAGCGCATCACCTCGACCAAGAATGGCTCGATCACCTCGATCCAGGCCGTTTACGTGCCGGCCGATGACTTGACCGATCCGTCGCCGGCGACCACCTTCGCCCATCTGGACTCGACCGTGACCCTGTCGCGTTCGATCGCCTCGCTGGGTATCTACCCGGCCGTCGATCCGCTGGACTCCACCAGCCGCCAGATGGATCCGCTGGTGATCGGCCACGAGCATTACGACACCGCCCAGCGCGTCCAGCAGACCTTGCAGAAGTACAAGGAACTGAAGGACATCATCGCCATCCTGGGCATGGACGAACTGTCCGAAGAAGACAAGCAGGCCGTGACCCGCGCCCGCAAGATCGAGCGCTTCTTCAGCCAGCCGTTCCACGTGGCCGAAGTGTTCACCGGCTCGCCGGGCAAGTACGTGTCGCTGAAGGACACCATCCGTGGCTTCAAGGCCATCGTCGATGGCGAATACGACCACCTGCCGGAGCAGGCGTTCTACATGGTCGGCAGCATCGAAGAAGCGGTCGAGAAGGCCAAGAAGATGGCCGAGAAGGCCTGATGCGGCGGGGACGGGCACACGCCCGTCCCGACCGTGACACGGGGTGGGCTCGTGCCCACCGCTGCGGAACACCTGCGGTGGGTTCAACCCGCCCCTTAGCGAAGAGAGTTACATGAGCACCATCCGTTGCGACATCGTCAGCGCCGAGCAGGAAATCTTCCGTGGTGAAGCGACCCTGGTCGTGGCCACCGGCGAGCTGGGCGAGCTGGGCATCGCGCCCAAGCATGCCCCGCTGATCACCCGGTTGAAGCCGGGCAAGGTGGTGGTGACCACGGCCAACGGCGAGCAGCTCGATTTCGCCATTTCCGGCGGCATCCTCGAAGTGCAGCCGCAGGTCGTGACCGTGCTGGCCGACACCGCGATCCGTGCCCAGGACATCGACGAAGCATCGGTGCGCAAGGCCAAGGAAGAAGCCGAGCGCATGCTGGCCAATCGTGGTGAGGCAATGGACGTGGCCCAGGCACAGCAGAAGCTGGCCGAAGCGGTCGTCCAGCTGCAGGCGCTGGAGCGCCTGCGCAAGACCCTCAAGCACTGAGGTCTGCTCGACCCTGTGACACCCGACGACGCCGGCGCCATGCCGGCGTTGTTGTATGCGTGACCGGTTGGCACGCCGTTGCCTCGGCTCAGGCGCGATAGACGAAGCGGCGCATCAGCAGGAAGGAGATCGCCGCGAGCGCGCCCTCCACCAGGGGCTTGGCCAGCCAGGCATCGCGCAGCCCCAGCCGGCTGGCCGTGGCACTGACCAGCACCGTGCTGAGCGCCGTCACCAGCAGCCACAGCGGTAGGAACCGCGCGAAGCGTGCCCAGCCCAGGCGTGGCGCGCCGCCGTCGGCAAAGGTGTGGCGGCCGTTCAACCAGAATCCCAGCAGCATGCCGCACACCCGCCCGAGCAGGTTGGCCGGTGCCACCGGCATGCCCAGCGCGGTGGCGGCCACGAATACCGCCCAGTCCAGCGCCAGTTGCACCACGCCGATGATCAGGTAGCTGCTGCCTTGGCGGATCAGGCTCACGGGAGGGAAATGCCGCTGCGGAAAGGCAGCATGTTAACCGCGTGCGTTCTAGAATCGTGGCCAACATCGACCAGATCCCGTTGCCCCATGACCCAAGCCCTGCACGTCATCATCCTCGCCGCCGGCGCCGGCAAGCGCATGAAATCGGTCCTGCCCAAGGTGCTGCAGCCGATCGCCGGCCAGCCGATGCTGGCCCACGTGATCGCGGCGGCGCGCGAGCTGCAACCGGACGCCATCCACGTGGTCTACGGCCACGGCGGCCAGGCCGTGCGCGAGGCGTTCGCCGACCAGCCCGACCTGCTCTGGGCCGAGCAGGCCCGCCAACTGGGTACCGGCCATGCGGTGCAGCAGGCGATGCCGAACGTGCCCGATGCGGCCACGGTGCTGGTGCTGTACGGGGACGTGCCGCTGATCCGTGCCGATACGCTGCGCCACCTTCTGTCGCAGCCCGGTCGGCTGGCGGTGCTGGTGGCCGAGGTCGCCAACCCGACCGGTTACGGTCGTATCGTGCGCAATGCCGAAGGGCGCGTGGCGGCGATCGTCGAACAGAAGGACGCCAGCGATGAGCAGCTGGCGATCCGCACCATCAACACCGGCATTATCACCGCCGAGTCGACCGCGCTGCGCACCTGGCTGTCGCAGCTGTCCAACAGCAACGCGCAGGGCGAGTACTACCTCACCGACGTGTTCGCCGCTGCCGCGCACGACTACACCCCGGCCGACATGGCCTTCGTCGAGGATGCACAGGAAGCCGAAGGCGCCAACGATCCGTGGCAGCTGGCCCAGCTCGAACGCGCCTGGCAGCTGCGCGCGGTGCGCGCACTGTGCGCGCAGGGTGCGCGCGTGCTGGACCCGGCACGACTGGATATCCGCGGAAACGTCAGCGTCGGCAGCGACGTGCAGATCGACGTCAACGTGATCCTGGAGGGCAACGTCGAACTCGGCGATGGGGTGAGCATCGGCGCGTTCACCCGGCTCAGGAATGTCTCGCTGGCCGCCGGCACGGTGGTCAAGCCGCACTGCGACCTGGACGGTGTAGTCAGTGAAGGCGCCGCCGAGATCGGTCCGTTCGCGCGCCTGCGTCCGGGTACCGTGCTGGCCGCCGGCAGCCACGTCGGCAATTTCGTGGAAACCAAGAAGGTCACCCTGGGACCGGGCAGCAAGGCCAATCACCTGACCTACCTCGGCGATGCCGTCATCGGGGCGAAGGTCAACATCGGCGCGGGCACCATCACCTGCAATTACGACGGGGTGAACAAGTCGCAGACCACGATCGGCGACAACGCCTTCATCGGGTCCAACAGCGCGCTGGTCGCGCCGGTGACGATCGGCGAGGGCGCCACGATCGCGGCGGGATCGGTGGTTACCCGCCATGCGCCGGACGGCAAGCTGACGGTGGCGCGTGCGCGTCAGGAAACCATCGAAGGATGGAAGCGTCCGACCCGGCGCAACGCCTGAGTATCGCGGTGGCACGACATCGTCGTGCCACCTGCGGGGTCATGGCACGGCGGTGAACACGTCGATATGCGGGGCGATCGGCCCGGCCTTGAGATAGACCACCTGCAGATTCACCCGTGCCGGATCGTAGTCCACGGCCGGGTCGAAGCCCACCACGAATCGCATCCGCAATGGCCAGCGGCCGCTGCTGCCGTGCTCGAACGATGCGGCGAAGCCCTCGCGGTCCACCCCGTGGATCGCTGCGATGGTCGCGCCGGGCGCCGACCACGCCGGGTACGCCCAGTGGTAGGCGCGCTGGTCGGGCGCCACCTGCAGCGGGCTGGCATGCACCTGGACCACGCTGTCGGCATAGGCGAACACCAGCACGGCCTCGCCGCTCAGACGCAACGCGTTGAAATCGACCGGTGCATGGCGCCCGGTGCCGGTCAAGGTGTAGGCGATGCGCAGTGGTGCAACCGAGACCACCTGCTGGGTGTAGTGGGTCTGCAGCGAGAACGCGTTGTCCTGGGCGCGCGCGGGCAGGGCCTGCCCCAGCAGGACGGCGAACAGCATCAGCGCGTGGCGGGGCATGGACGACTCGAGGGACGGCCGGGAGTGGCGCGGCCATGATCACCCGCCGTGCGGGCGTAGCGGTGTCGGAACAGAACGAAAGTGGCGAGCGTGCGGCGCCTCTCCGCCGCGTCCGGGCCTATTCCTTGGGCAGGAACAAGGCCACGCACAGGCCGCCTTCGCGGCGGTTCTGCAGCGAGATGCGGCCGCCATGCGCTTCGACGATCTCGCGGGTGAGGGCCAGACCCAGTCCGGTGCCGTTGCGCTTGGTCGAGTAGAACGGCATCAGCGCATTCTGCAGCACCGCCTCGTTCATGCCCTTGCCGCGATCGAGTACCTCCAGCCGCAGCCATTGCGGCAGCCGGGTCAGCCGCACCTCGACATCGTCGTTGGGCGGTTCGGCTTCGCTGCACGCTTCGTGCGCGTTCTTGAGCAGGTTCAACAACGCCTGGCCCAACTGGGCAATATCCACCCGGCTGTGCAGTTCATCGCTGATGCCGCCCATGCGGAACGGGATCTGGTGCTGCAGGCCGGTCAGGAACTGCAGCCATTGCACGTTCTGCAGCTGCGGTTGCGGCAGCTTGGCGAACCGCGCATAGCCGCGGATGAAGCCTTCCAGGTGTCGCGCACGATCTTCGATGGTGGCGAACACTTCCTCCAGGCGCTCGGTCTTGCCACGCCGCACCAGCTCCCCGCCGGAATGCGCCAGTGACGCGATCGGTGCGAGCGAGTTGTTCAGTTCATGGCTGATCACGCGGATCACCTTCTTCCACGTCTGCACTTCCTGGCGGCGCAGCTCGGCGGTGAGCAGGCGGATCAGCAACAGGTCGTGTGGGCGTCCGTTGAGGTGGAAGTTGCGACGCGACAGGTGGTAGACCTGTTCGTCCTCTTCATCGTCGCTGCCCTCGTCATGCACCGCGAACAGGCTGTCGCCACCGCGCACGATCGCGTCGCGCAACGCCACCGGCATGGTTTCCAGCACGTCCTGCATGCGCTGGCCTTCCAGTTTCCAGCC
>NZ_DAMAGC010000125.1:0-12320 GCF_031995405.1 Stenotrophomonas sp.
AGGCCGCAACGCGGCCGGGGGACATTCGCCGGAAAGGGCATGGGGCCCCAGCGCCCGATCCACCGACAACCGCGCGTGGACACGCCCCGCGCGGCGGCCGCATGGCTCACGTCCCCACGTGCACGCCTTCCACGATCTCGCTGCAGCCAAGATGGTCCAACGCGATCTCCAGCGCATGCATGTAGCTTTGCGCGCAGTACCCGTGCGCCACGCCGATACGCTGGCCCACATCCGCCGGCAGGCACGCCTCCGGCGTCCGCGTGTCATCGTCGTGCACTTCCACGTAGACATTGTGCAGATGCGGCAGCAACCGGTGCAGGCGCACGCTGTCCACACAGGCACCCGGATCGAGCAGCGTCACCTCGCCGCGGCTGTGATCGGCCACGCGCAGCGCGTCCAGCAGTTCCTGTTCCGAGCCGCACGCGCGGATCGCCACCGTCGTACCGGCATCGATCGCACGATGCACCAGCGATTTCAACACCGGTGCCGGGAGCGGCTGCGCGGTGCGGATCAACGGACCGGCCGCTTCCGGCCCGCGGATGATGAAGATCGACATGGCTCAGGCTCCCTCCGGCATCACCTGCAGACGGCGCGCGGCGATCGCCAGCGACAGCCGGCAGGCATCGGCGCGGCCGCTGCTGCACACCACCCGCGCGGTCGGTGCATGCTGCGGGTGCAGGTGCTCGTCCAACGCCTCATCGTCGTTGCTGGCCATCTCGATGTACGGCGCCGGCAACGCCTCCAGCGCACTGCGCAGCGCCTGCCCGTAACGCGCCCATTGCGGTGCATCGACGGCGGTCGTGGCGATCAGCACCAGCGCAGGACGGCTGCGCTGGGCCCGCTGCAGGCAACGCACAAGGGCCGGCAGCGAGTCGCAGTCGCGGCAGGCCAGGCGGTGCCCGGCGACCCGGGCAGGCAGCGGCGCGGCATCCGGCGCCGCGCCAGGCGGCGTGTGCCGGATCATCAGGATGGTCATGGAACACCTCGAACAAGCGCCCTGCGGCGCGGTGACGCCACGATGCGACCGGGGCCCGTAAAACCGCCATGCCGGTGCCCGCCACCGCGCGTAAATATCGCGTAGCTTCTGCACCAACCAGCGGGAACTTGGCCACCGCCGGCCGGTCACAACCAGACCCCTCAAGAGCGCCCTGCCATGGAGAGTTCCACCGCCGCTGCCCCGAACCGCATGCTGCACTGGCTGAAAAAGGAAGCCCTTCCGCTGGCGGTGATGCTCGGCCTGCTGCTGGCCGCGCGCGACTCGCTGGCCAACCACTACCAGGTGCCCAGCGGCTCGATGCAGCACACCCTCATGCCGGGCGACCGGGTGGTGGTGGACATGCGCGCCTATGGCCTGCGCCTGCCGTTCACCTCGGTCGAACTGCTGCACACCGGCCAGCCCCAGCGCGGCGACGTGGCGGTGTTCGACTCGCCGGTGGACGGCATCCGCCTGATCAAGCGCATCGCCGCGGTTGGCGGTGACCGGGTGGAACTGCACGAGGGCCACCTGAGCATCAACGGCCAGCCGCTGGCCGAGGCCGGCGCCGCCGAGATCGAGGACTTCGGCCAGCACCTGGCCCAGCTCGACCTGGGCCAGGGCGGTGGCCCGGACATCAGCGGCCTGACGGTACCGGCCGGCAAGGTACTGATGCTGGGTGACCACCGTGGCAACAGCGCCGACGGCCGCTATTTCGGTCTGGTGGATGCCTCCGCCCTGTATGGCAAGGCTTCTCGCGTCTACTACCGGCGCGGCGAGGGCTTTACCTGGCAGTCCCTGTAAGCACGGTCGCGATCTGAACCGATACGTCAAACGTCTCGATCCAGACAATCCAGGTTATGGATCGACCTGTCGGCGCTGCCTATCCTGAGCGCTGACTCTTCGCTCCGGCCCGCCCCCACGGGCCTTACCGACATGAATGGCGACACCGCAGCGGTCCCGGCCCGCAGCCCCCACGCCCCCGCCACCGCAGGGGGCGCAGACCACATCCAGCAGGGCACGCCGGCCTTCCGGCGCACCGCCGCGGCGCTGTTCCTCGCCGGCTTCTCCACCTTCGGCCTGCTCTACGCCGTGCAGCCGCTGCTGCCCGAGTTCAGCCGGCACTTCGGTGTCTCCGCCGCCAACAGCGCGCTGACCCTGTCACTGAGCACCGGCCTGCTGGCGGTGTCGATGCTGATCGCCGGGCTGATCTCCGACCGCATCGGCCGCCGCGGGGTGATGGTTGCCGCGCTGCTGGCGTCCAGTGTGTTGTCCGTGGCAACGGCGATGGTCGATGACTGGTCCACCCTGCTCGTGCTGCGCACGCTGCTGGGCATCGCGCTGAGCGGCGTACCGGCGGTGGGGATGACCTACCTGGCCGAAGAAATGGACAGCCGCGCGCTGGGCCTGGCCATGGGCCTGTACATCGGCGGCAATGCGATCGGCGGCATGAGCGGCCGCCTCATCGCCGGCATCGTGGCCGACCACTGGGGCTGGCGCTGGGGCATCGGCGTGGTCTCGATGATCGCGCTGCTCAGCACCGTGCTGCTGTGGTTCCAGCTGCCGCCCTCACGCCATTTCCAGAGCCGCCGTGGCGGCCTGCGCGAACTCCCGGCGCGCTGGCGCAGCCTGTTCGCCGACCCCGGCCTGCCGTGGCTGTTCGCCACCGCCTTCGTGCTGATGGGCGTGTTCGTCACCCTCTACAACTACCTTGGCTACCACCTGCTCGCTCCGCCCTATGGATTGAGCCAGACCGTGGTCGGGCTGATCTTCAGCGTGTACCTGGTCGGCACCTTCAGCTCGGCGTGGATGGGGCAGCAGGCCAACCGGCATGGCCGCAGCCGCGTGCTGGCGATCTGCTACGGGCTGATCGCGCTGGGCATCGTGCTGCTGGCGCTGCCGTGGCTGGGCTGCATGGCCTTGGGCATCGCGCTGGTCACGTTCGGCTTCTTCGGCGGCCACTCGGTGGCCAGCAGCTGGGTCGGCAGCCGCGCGGGGGCGATGCGCGCCGAGGCCTCGGCGCTGTACCTGTTCGCCTACTACCTGGGGTCCAGCGTGGCCGGCGTGATCGGCGGCGTGTTCTACACGCACTGGGACTGGCTGGGCGTGTGCGGCTTCGTCGGCGTGTTGACCGTGGCCGGCGGCGCCATTGCCTGGCGGCTGCGGCAGCGTGTGCAGCCGACCGCTGCCGCGGCGCTCGTGCTCAGCCGCTGACGCCCTGCAGCAGCCGGGTGAAGTGCGCGATCAGCGGCGAGGCCGCACCGCGCCGGCAGGCCACGTGCACTTCCGAACTGGCCGCGCGGTCGCTCAGGGCCACGAAACGTGCACCGTCGACCTGGATATGGCTGCACGACGATGGCAGCACGGTCACGCCCAGCCCGGAGGCGGCCAGGCTGATCAGTGTCGAGGCTTCACCCGCTTCCTGCACGATGCGCGGGGTGAAGCCGGCGCTGCGGCACAACGCGATGAAATGATCGTGGATACCCGCGCCGACCTCGCGCAGGAAACCCACGAACGGCTCATGCGCGAACAGCCGCAATGCCACCGGTGCGTCGGCGGCCAGACCACGCAGCAGCGGGTGCTGGTCATGCACCACCAGCGCCAACGGATCGCTGAACAGTTTGCGTGACATCAGCGGCGCCGGCAGCGCCCGTTTGCGGATCAGGCCCACGTCCAGCTCGCCGGCCATCAGCGCATCGATCTGCTGCAGGGTGTTCATCTCGCGCAGCTTCAACTGCACCTGCGGGAACTGCTGGCGGTAGGCGAAGATCGCCCGCGGAATCTGCGTGGACAGCGGCGTGGCACGGGTCAGCCCGATGCGCAGCTCGCCGGTTTCCCCGCGTTGCGCGCGCTGGGTCAGATCGATCGCGGTGTCGATCCGCGCCAGCACCTCACGTGCCTGCTCCTGCAGGACGCGGCCGGCATCGGTGAGTTCCACGCGGCGATTGGCGCGCAGGAACAGGCGCGCACCGAGCAGGGTTTCCAGCTGGCGGATCTGCTGGCTGAGCGGCGGCTGCGACATGCCCAGGCGCTCGGCCGCGCGGCCGAAATGCAGGGTGTCGGCGACGGCCAGGAAGTAGCGCAGGTGGCGCAGTTCGATCGACATGGAAGGGCGTGCGTCAGCGCTCGGAGTGACCGCTTTCATCATAGCTGCGCGGTGTGAACAGGTCCGGCTGGATCAGGTCGATGAAGGCGCGCGCCTGCGGCGACAGGAAACGCCCGCGACGCACGATCACCCCGTAGCTGCGTTCGGGGAACCAGGCGCTCATCGAGCGCGTCACCAGCTTGTCGTGGTCGGCATCGTTGAGGCACAGCGCCGGCACGATCGAGATGCCCATGCCCATCGCCACGTACTGCTTGATCACCTCCCAGCCGCCCACCTCCAGCGCCACGGTGTAGGGCATGCGCTGGCGCTGGAACACCTGGTCCACCAGCCGGTAAGTGATCTGGCGCTTGGGCGGCAGGATCAGCGGATAGGCGGAGATCGCCTCCAGGGTGAGTTCCTTCACCCGCGTGAGCGGGTGGTCGGGCGGGGTGATCAGCACCTGCTCGAAGCGGTAGGCCGGGGCATAGCTCAGGTCGGCCGGTACGTCGGTCATCGAGCCCACGGCCAGGTCGGCTGCATCGCTGCGCAGCAGGTCGGTGCCATCGGCACTGATCGCGTTGTGCAGGGTCAGGCGCACGTCCGGATGGCGCTGGCGGAAGCGCTCCACGATGCGCGGCAGCAGGTACAGGATGGTCGAGCTGTTGGCGGCAATGTTGAGTTCGCCCGCGTCCAGCCCCTTCACCTTGTCGCGGAAGCTCGCCTCCAGCCCGTCCAGGTTCTCCACCAGCGGCTGGGCCATCTCGAACAGCAACTGGCCCTCGCGACTGGGTACCAGCCGGCGCCCGCTGCGCTCGAACAGCACCACGCCCAATTCCCGTTCCAGCGCCTGCAACTGCTGGCTGATGGCCGGCTGGCTGACGAACAGCGCCTCAGCGGCCCGTGAGACCGAGCCCAGCCGGACGGTCTGGCAGAACGCCCGCAGCGGCTTGAGCCGATCGGATTTGTAGGAAAACCGGGGACTTGGCGGTCGCGGTGTGGGCATGGTGTAACGAGTATAAGCACAACTTATGTAGTGCATTGCGATAACTGTTTTGTCAAATACGGTACGGCGGCGCACGGTGGAGCCCTACCGCAATGCAGGAGCCCGCCATGTCCGCCGTCGCCGCTTTCGCCACTGCCCAGCCCACCCCGATCGATGCCCCGGCCACGCCCGGGATCACGCTGACCACCCAGCTCGCCGGCCAGTCCGCGCTGCTGCCGGCGGGGGTACTGGCGTTGCTGGTGTCGCTGCACCGCGCGGTGGAGCCCGAGCGCCAGCGCCGGCTGCAGGCCCGGGTGGCGCGCCAGGCGTTCTTCGATGACGGCGGGCTGCCGGACTTCCGCGCCGATACCGCGCACATCCGCGACGAAGACTGGACCGTCGCCCCGCTGCCGGACGCGCTGCAGGACCGCCGCGTGGAGATCACCGGCCCGACCGACCCGAAGATGGTCATCAACGCGCTGAACTCCGGGGCCAAGGTGTTCATGGCCGACTTCGAGGATTCCACCGCCCCGGCCTGGCGCAACCTGCTGGCCGGCCAGCAGGCGCTGATCGGCGCGGTGCGTGGCGATCTGACCCACACCGGCCCGTCGGTGGACGGCACGCCGGGCAAGCAGTACGCGCTGCGTCCGTTCAACGAACAGGCGGTGCTGATCGT
This sequence comes from Stenotrophomonas sp., assembly GCF_031995405.1. GTDB lineage: Bacteria > Pseudomonadota > Gammaproteobacteria > Xanthomonadales > Xanthomonadaceae > Stenotrophomonas. Next base: position 5,717 of record NZ_DAMAGC010000125.1, read on the forward strand.
GCGTCCGCGCGGCTGGCACCTGGATGAAAAGCACGTGCGCATCGACGGCCAGCCAATCGCCGGCGGCCTGTTCGATGCGGCGGTGTTCGCCTTCCACAACGCGCGCACGCTGATGTGCAGGCAGCGCGGCCCGTACTTCTACCTGCCCAAGCTGCAGAGCATGGAAGAGGCGGCACTGTGGGAGACCGCGCTGTCTCACATCGAAGGCATGCTCGGCCTGCCGCACGGGCAGATCAAGGTCACCGTGCTGATCGAAACGCTGCCGGCGGTGTTCGAGATGGACGAGATCCTGCATGCGCTGCGCGACCGCATCGTCGGTCTGAACTGTGGGCGCTGGGACTACATTTTTTCCTACATCAAGACCTTCCGCCGCCACGCCGACAAGGTGCTGCCCGAGCGCGGCCAGGTCACCATGACCCAGCCGTTCCTGAAGGCCTATTCGGAACTGCTGATCCGCACCTGCCATCGCCGCGGCGCGCATGCGATGGGCGGCATGGCCGCGCAGATCCCGATCAACCACGATGCCGCCGCCAACGAACAGGCGATGGCACGGGTGCGCGCGGACAAGCTGCGCGAAGTGACCGCCGGCCACGATGGCACCTGGGTGGCGCATCCGGCGCTGATCCCGGTGGCGCAGGCGATCTTCGACGAACACATGCCCGGGCCGAACCAGCACGCGGTGCTGCGCCGGGATGTGCAGGTGGGGCGCGACGCGCTGATCGCCGCGCCCACCGGCACCATCACCCGCGCCGGTTTCGAGGGCAATGTCGAGGTCTGCGTGCGCTACCTCGCCGCGTGGCTGGACGGCAACGGCTGTGTGCCGATCCACCACCTGATGGAGGACGCGGCCACCGCCGAGATCAGCCGCAGCCAGCTGTGGCAGTGGCTGCACGTGCCCGGCCAGCAGCTCGACGACGGCACCGCCATCGACCTGGCCCTGCTCGACGCCACCCTGGCCCAGCTGCCGGCCCGCCTGGGCGACCGCAGCGCGCTGCCCGGCGCGGCCCGCATCGACGAAGCCATCGCGCTGCTGGCGCAGCTCAGCCGCCGCGATGAACTCACCGACTTCCTCACCCTTCCCGCCTACGACCGTCTCGACTGAGCTGTACCGCCCGCCTTCCGCATCGCTTCACCCATCCAACGTATTCCCCCCTGGAGAAACGCCATGAGCACGCTGCCGACCGCCGAACAGATCCAGCACGAATGGAACACCGACCCGCGCTGGGCGGGCATCCAGCGCAACTACACCGCCGCCGACGTGGTGCGCCTGCGCGGCACCGTGCACGTGGAGCATTCGCTGGCCCGGCTGGGCGCGGAAAAGCTGTGGACCTACCTGCAGGAAAAGGACTTCGTCAACGCGCTCGGCGCGCTGACCGGCAACCAGGCCATGCAGCAGGTGAAGGCTGGCTTGAATGCGATCTACCTGTCCGGCTGGCAGGTGGCTGCCGACGCCAACCTGGCCGGCCAGATGTACCCGGACCAGTCGCTGTACCCGGCCGATTCGGTGCCGGCGGTGGTCAAGCGCATCAACAACACCCTGCTGCGCGCCGACCAGCTGCACCATGCCGAGGGCAAGGACGACATCGACTTCCTGCAGCCGATCGTGGCCGATGCCGAAGCCGGTTTCGGGGGCGTGCTCAACGCCTTCGAACTGATGAAGGCGATGATCGAGGCTGGCGCGGCCGGCGTGCACTTCGAGGACCAGCTGGCCTCGGTGAAGAAGTGCGGGCACATGGGCGGCAAGGTGCTGGTGCCCACCCGCGAGGCCATCGAAAAGCTCAACGCCGCGCGCCTGGCCGCCGACGTGATGGGCGTGCCGACCCTGCTGGTGGCCCGCACCGACGCCGAGGCCGCCGACCTGCTGACCAGCGACATCGACCCCAACGACCAGCCGTTCGCCAGCGGCGAGCGCACCCCGGAGGGCTTCTACCGCACCCGCAATGGCCTGGACCAGGCGATCAGCCGCGGCCTGGCGTACGCGCCCTATGCCGACCTGATCTGGTGCGAGACCGGCAAGCCGGATCTGGAGTTCGCGCGCAAGTTCGCCGAGGCCATCCATGCGAAGTTCCCGGGCAAGCTGCTGGCCTACAACTGCTCGCCCAGCTTCAACTGGAAGAAGAACCTGGACGACGCCACCATCGCAACCTTCCAGAAGGAAATCGCCACGTACGGCTACAAGTTCCAGTTCATCACCCTGGCCGGTTTCCACGCCCTGAACTACTCCATGTTCAACCTGGCCCACGGCTACGCGCGCCGCCAGATGAGCGCCTTCGTGGAGCTGCAGGAGGCCGAGTTCGCCGCCGCCGACCGCGGCTTCACCGCGGTCAAGCACCAGCGCGAGGTCGGCACCGGCTATTTCGATGCGGTCACCCAGGCCATCCAGCAGGGCCAGTCTTCAACCACCGCGCTGACCGGGTCGACCGAGGAAGCGCAGTTCAACGCCGAGCGCGCGGCCTGACCGGGTGCCGGCAGCTCCACCAAGGGCGGCCAGGTAAGGCCGATGCGACGGGCGGTCGGGGGACCGCCCGTCGCCTTGTTCGGACCGCTCGACGGCCGGCCGGGCCTTGGGCCGGTGGCCGCTGGCGGATCCGGACCGCGTATGGAAGGGAGATGTGCCGGTCCCGTCGAAAAAATCGGCGTCCGTGCTCTGAAATGGGATGAGGCGCACAGTTTTTAGGGGTGCTATCCTCATCTGCTCACCGGGGGAACGCTGGGAAGCGGGTGCACGGGATGACCGGCAAGGTTGCGGCGGCGAATGTGTGCGAACAGGAACCAGGCATCGCCCAGACTGCGATGGCTGAGATCGTGCATGCCATCCTGAGCCCCAGCGAGTTCGACCTGTTCGCCGAATTCGGCCAGGAGCGTCTCCTGCCACAGGGTGACCACCTGTTCCATCGGGGTCAACCCGGCGACACCATGTACGTGATCGTCAGCGGCTGCATCGAACTGGACTTCGGCGAAGACCTGCTGGTGAAGTCGCTCGGTCCCAATGAATTCTTCGGCGAACTGGGCCTGCTGATCGGCGACCATCCGCGCAGCGCTGATGCCCGCGCCGTGGCCGACAGCGTCGTGCTGGAGCTGGGCAATGCCGATTTCCAGCGCCTGGTCGACCGCGATCCCGGCCTGATCGCCTATTTCCTGCGCCGCACGATCATGCGCGTGGTCAGCAACGAACAGGTCCTGATCCGCCAGCTGCGTCGGCGCAACCACGACCTGGAAACCGCGCTGGACAACCTGTACGTCACCACCCACCAGCTCACCCACACGCGCGAGCTGGTGCGTACTGACGAGCTGACCGGCCTGCACAACCGTCGCGGCCTGGCGCTGTACCTGCAGGAATGCCGCAGCCACGATGACGGCCCGCCGCAGGGCCTGCTGCTGATCGATTGCGACCGCTTCAAGCAGGTCAACGACGAATACGGCCACCAGGCCGGCGACCGCGTGCTGCAGAGCGTGGCCAACATCCTGCGCTCGGTGGCCAGCGAGCAGGACATGGCCTGCCGGCTGGGCGGCGACGAGTTCTGCCTGCTGCTGCGCAGCGCCGACCAGGACACCCTGCAGCACGCCGCCGAGTTCATCCTCAGCGCCGTGCACGGCCTGATGGACCGCGCCCACGGCGTGCCCCACGTCTGCCCGGTCAGCATCGGCGTGCGCCTGCTCGAGCCGCATACCGACTGGAGCGAGTGGTACGCTCGCGCCGACAACGCGCTGTACCAGGCCAAGCGCCTGGGTGGCAACCGGCTGCACTGGTCGCGTGCCGCGACCGTCACACCCTGACGCGGGAAGAACGGCATGAACGGCGACAACGGAACGTCGACCCAGGCCCCACAGATGCGGGCGTTGTTGTTCACCGACCTGTGCGATTCGCTGATTCTGGTCGAGCGGATTGGCGATGCGGCGGCAGCGGAGCTTTTCCAGCAGCATGACCGCCTGGTGCTGACGTTGCAGCAGCAGTGGAACGGGCATCAGATCGATCGCTCTGACGGGCTGTTCCTGTTGTTCGATCGGGCGATCGATGCGCTGGGGTTCGCGCTGGACTATCAACGTAACCTGCAGCGGCTTGGCGAGCAGTGCGGCATCCCGATACGCGCACGCGCAGGCCTGCATGTGGGCGAGGTGATCCTCTGGAACAACAGCCCTGAAGCCGTGGCGTTCGGCGCCAAGGCCGTCGAAGTGGAAGGTCTGGCCAAACCGATGGCGGCCCGGCTGATGCAGCTGGCCCGTCCCGGCCAGATCCTGGTGTCCTCCACTGCCGAGTCGATGGTGCGACGGCTCGTGGACAAACTTGGAGAGACCGGCAATGGTCTGAAGTGGAGGTCGTTTGGGCGCTGGCGATTCAAGGGGGTCGAAGCGCCGATGGAGATCTTCGGCATTGGCGGGCCGGGGTTGGAGTCGGGCAAGCGGCCCCGCGCTTCGCTCAAGGCGACTCCCTTGCTGCCGTTCTGGCGTCGTCCTGTAGCCATTCTTGCGCCAAGCGCCTTGTTCGTCACCGGCATTGTGGTCTTGTGGACAATGACCAGGCCAGAGCCTGCCATCGCGTTCGCCGAGCGGGATTGGATCGTTCTGGCGGATGTTCGCAACCTTACCGGACAGCCGATCTTGGAGGATGGTCTTGGACAAGCCTTCCGCATCAGTCTGGAGCAATCCCGCTACGTCAATGTCCTGGGCGACCTGAAGACGCGGGATTCCCTCTCACGGATGCTGTTGCCCGAGGGCTCACCAATCACCCGGGATACGGCGATTCAGATCGCCATGCGGGATGGTGCACGGGCAGTGTTGGTACCGACCATCCGCGAGGTATCCACCGGTGTACGTGTCTCGGTGGATGTGATCGATCCGGTCGCGGCACAGACGGTCTACACCGTGTATGCAGACGGCAAGGGAATATCTTCCGTGCTGTCTTCTACTGACCAGGTGGTGAGCAAACTGCGCAGCAGGCTGGGCGAGGCGATGGCGGAGGTCGAGCGCGCGTCCATGCCATTGCCGGAGGTGGCCACGGCCAACCTGGACGCACTGCATGCCTATGCAAGCGCCATGAAGGCGTATGGACAAGGCCGCGTACCCGAGTCGCTGCGTCTCTACGACATTGCGATTGGGCTTGATCCACGGTTCGGTATGGCACACATGGGAAAAGTGCGTTCGCTCGTAGCCCAGGGCAGGCGAGACGATGCTCGCGCCGAACTCGCGGTTGTACAGACGCTCAGCGATCGGTTGAGTACTCGCGAATCCCTGTATTTCAGCGCATGGTCCAAGGAGATGAACTCCGGCAGTGAAAGCGCTGCTCTGGACGCATGGAGGACGCTGGCCGAGCTGTATCCCGACCACCACGGGGCCAACGTGAATGCTGCGCTCGCTCTGTTCCAGCTGGGACGCTATGGCGAGGCAGAAAGGGCGCTGTCCAGCGCAAACGTTGGACAAAACGCACTGCGCAGTGCCACCTTGCAATTGCTCGGGCGAATCCAGCTTGCGCGCGGTGAGTCGAAGACGGCGCTGGCCTCACTCCGACAGGCCAGCGCATTGGCCGACGGCCAGCCGAATCGCCATATCGCAGCAGCGCTGGCAGCATCCAATGACAAGAGGGGAGCTGCTCAGATCCTGTCCAGGCTTCCCGCGGACAGCCCCGCAGGATGGTTGGATGCAACTTCTCTGGCAGTGGATGAGCATCGTCCGCTGGATGCAGTGGCTGCTGCAGATCATGCGGCGGCCAATTGTGGAGATTCGTCTTCCGTCTGCGAGTTTCTTTCTGTGGTGAGCATCGTCGTGGATGCCGCGGCGAAAGAGTGTCCTGCGTATGATCGCGCCAGAGACATTGCAAACGGGTTGCTTGACCGAGCCGAGGATCCAGCGTCAGCCGATCGAGGCCAGCGGCTGTATTTCGCTGCGGCAGCAATCTACGCCATTCAACGGTTGGGACTGCAAGCTGTTACGGAAAGGCAGGCTGCGCGGATGCAATCCCTGGCAAAAGAGATTGGAGACCCTCGCGCGGCGCAACTCGTTGCGCTGGTACTGGCAAATCAACGGCGTATTCGTGGCGATGCCACCGGCGCGATTGCGGAGCTGCGGGACATGGTCAACGGGACTGAATTGTTCCAGGTCCATAGTTCACTGGCGATTGCCCACGAGAGCGCTGGTGATGATGCCGGCAGGGCGAAGGAAGCCGCTTGGATGCGCGGGCACCGTGGCCTGGCCTACGCCGAGTATGCGGGCTCGGCAGTCCTGCAATCCTTGAATGTCCGCGACAGCCTTGGAGATCCAAGCCACACCGCCTGCCACGGACATTCTGGAAAGACGAGCAATTGATTACGGCTTGGGTGCTACCGAGCCATCGATGAAGCAGTGTGGCAGGCTGAACATCGCCTGCTTTGTGAACTGCTCCATGAGTTGTTCGCGTGCCTCGACCAGGACATCAATCGGCGCCAACTTGCCCGGCATCGCACACTCAGCCGCGGCAGCTGCGGCTTCGGAACTCACTTGCGCCAGAGCCGAGGCCGGGTTGGCCTGAAACGCGGCTCGGAAATCCTCGTTCGTGGTCAGCAGATCCAGAAGCGCGGCGGCGTCGGAAAGGGACAGCGGTACTTTGTCGTTCGTCATGGGCAAAAAGATC